>NZ_JAOPHP010000010.1 GCF_025515455.1 Mycoplasma sp. CSL7503-lung
AATATAATTTGAGTTATATTATTTTCGGTGTTAATATAATATATAATTTAATAAATTAAAATGAAAAAAACTCATATCAATAAAAAATTAATATGAGTTTTGTGTCAAATTTTATTCACCTAACTTAATAAAAAAAATGGCAGGGGTAGCAGGATTCGAACCCACAACACACAGGGTTGAAGCCTGTTGTTCTACCGTTGAACTATACCCCTAACAATATAAGTGCTAATATTATACATTATTTTTTATATATAGCAAATTTTATGTTAAAAACTTATGTAAATATTCTTTGTTTGAACTTAAATTTTATTAAAAAACGAACAATTCTATGAATGTTCGTTTAAAATATTATTTCATGTATTTAACCGCAAAATCTTCTTTGTCTTCGAAATATTTTCTAACAATTGGTGCAACTTTTTCACCAAATAATCTAATTGAATTCATAATGTCTTTATGATCCATTGAACCAACTGGTAGGTGAATTAAAAATCTATTTAATTCAACTGTTTCTATTACACTAATAATTTTTTTAGCCACAGTTTCTGGACTTCCAACGAATACTGCTCCATCAGGACCAATCATTCTTTCATATCTTTCTTTTGTAAGTTCGGTTCAGTGTGGTCTTTCACTTGCTATACGGTCAACGAATAATTTAACTGGATGTCAGTATTTTTGTGCTGCAATTTCATCAGTTTCATCAATATAACCTCATGAGTGTGAACCAACTTTCATATTTTCAAATGATGGGTTTTTATCAGCTTTAGAAGCTTCTTTATAGATTGCACGATATGCTTGTACAAGTGGTTTGAAATCGTGTGGATTTCCTCCAATAATTGCATATACAATTGGTAATTTACGTGTTGCTATATCAATTGTTGAGTTAGGATTTCCTCCTGTTGCTACTCAAATTGGCATATTTAAGGCTCTTGGATAAACAGGTTTGTTTTCAACTGTTTGAGTATATGTTCCCTTTCAATTTAAGTTAATATCACGTTTAATTTCAAGTAGCATATCTAATTTTTCGTCGAATAATCCGTCATAATCTCTTAATTGGTAACCAAATAGCGGGAATGATTCTGTGAATGAACCTCTTCCGACCATAATTTCGGCTCTACCATCTGACATTAAATCTACATGTGCAAAGTTTTGATATACTCTAACAGGGTCGTTTGAAGAAAGAACGGTAACAGCACTTGTTAAAATGATATTTTTTGTTTTAACTGCTCCAGCAGCTAAGATCATTTCAGGACTAGAAATTGCGAAATCATCTCTATGGTGTTCTCCTACAGCGAAAACATCAAGTCCAACTTCATCGGCAAATACCATTTCTTCAATTAAATCTTTGATTCTTTTATGGTGAGATTCAATTTTTCCTGTTGATTCTAATTTAGTTGTCTCACCGAATGTAGAGATACCTAATTCAATTTTCATAATTACTCCTCTAAAAATGTTTTATTTAGTTTCAAAATTTTCTTTATAAGCATTAGGTTGATATTTTTGTAAATATACCAAACCTATTTTTTTAATTAAGATTATATCTATTACCTTTCTGATACTTATTCGACTTGCTTCAGTTGGCGTCATAGAAGCATTTATTTTATTAATTTCTTCGTTAATATCAGATTGTGATGCATTTAATTTAAATCTTTTAATTAAAATCCATTGTGCTACAAATCTATCAAAAATAGTATTTGCAATTTCTTCAGGTTTTAAATTAGTTATTTTTTGTGGGTCGATTTCTAATATTTTATCCTCAAGAAGTTCGGTTGGGAATTCAAATTTATTTGGGTTTAATTTGCTTACTTTATCAACAATTTGAAATCCATATGTCACTAAACTTTCGTCGACCATTCCGCTTTTAATAGTTTCATATACATATTTTTTTGCATCATTTAAATTTTTTATTTCTGGTATTTGAAGTTGATTTACATTATTATCACTTAAAGGAGTTTTTACAACTTCTTTTGCGTTTAATATTTGTATTTCGTATGTTTCTTCATCAGTAAATTTGTATGTAAACTTATCACCTACTTTTTTACCAATTAAAGCATATTCAAGACTTTTTTGATCATTATTATTTGCTATTAATACTATTTTGTCTTTTTTATTTAAATCAGGTTTAAAAATTTCTAAACCTACTTCATTATTAATTTTTATTTCACCTTTAACATCGTTTTTAAAGCTAAAGTTTTTTATATAATTTTCAACAAAAGTATTAATTTGTGCATCATAATTGTTCGGTAATTTAAAATCTGGTCTATCGGTTAAGTCTGAAGCAAAGTCTTTATATTCATCTTCTGTTATATAAAAGACTTTAAATTCAAGTTCAGCTTTTTCAATAGTAATGTTTTTGTTAACTAAAATTGGTTGTAAATAAACATTTGTATCTTCATATTTAGATAACAATTCTTCGTGTAATTTCATTTTTTCAAAAAATACTATTGTTTTAGTTGATTCATCTAAAATTTTTGTTTGGTTTATATCTTTTTGTTTTTTTGATTGTAAATAACGTAAAGCCTGGTTTTGAATATTGATTCAAAATTCTTTTTCTAAAGTTACTTTTCTTGTTAATGATTTCATTTTTCTCCTTAATATTAAATTAATCTAAGTAATTTGAAGCTCTAAATAATAAAATGTGTCGCATTTTCTTTTTTTAACTACTCTAAATTTAACGTTAATTAAAAAAGTAACTAATAGTCTTTTAAAAGATTACCAAAACTTATTACTCTTAACTTAACGTATTAATTATATCACTTTTTAGCAAAAGAGTTATTTTTTTGCTAAAAAAAGGCTTTTTTTAATGTTTTTCCTTTTTTAGTCGCTAAAAACATTATCAGCTATAAAGGGTAATATGTCTTCTTTTATTCTTTTAATTTGCTCTTTTAGCTCTTTTATTTTACGACGATTTAATTTTACATTTTTTAAAACAAAACTATTATCTTTATAGCATTCTTTAAAGATTGGTAAAAATTCATAAAACTTTATTGAACTTTCAAAATCAAATTGATTTTTTAATTGAAATATTTCTATAATTTTATTTATAGCATCACCCGTTTTTGTTTCTTTATTTAAATTAATATTTTTCTCTAATAATTTAAATATATGATTTATTTTATTTAGTTTTATTTCTTGGTTTCTTAAATTATTTATTATTTTAATATATTTATGTATTTGATTTTCTATTATTTCTTTCTTTTCGATATTTTTATGTATAAAAGCTATTTTGTTTACATCATCTTTGTTATATTTAGCAATGCAATCTAATACTGTCGATCTTTCATCTTTTGTCAAAATACTTTTATAGCTCTTGTGTTGACGCGAATTTTTAAAGTTGTTTAATATCAAAATAGCACCTAAAACCGAACACAATGCTCCATTAGAAAATTCTGGTTTTACTTTAATGATTGATCCTTTATATAATGCATCTTGATTTTTTATGTTATTCATTTTTTTGAAGTATTTTTCGTTAAATATTTTAGAGGGAACTACTTTATCTATCGAAATTCCACCACCTTTTTGTATATTTTTAGTTTTAAAACCGAACATAGGTTCGATAATATTGTCTTCAAGCGAATTACCTCAAACTAAGAAATCTATATTGTTTGAGGTAATTTGTAAATTTTTAATTCCAGTTATTCTTCTAATAGAATTAATTAATTTTTTCTTCATTATTATTTTTGTTTGGTGAATTAAATTCTCTAAATTTCATATTTTATCTAAATCTATATAATTGGTTTCTAAAATTAAATTATCATCTTTATAAAAACCTACAGTGTAAATGTAAGGACAATCTGTATTGTGTGGTGCATCTTTGAAAATTCTTTTCAAGAAATTGGAGGTAATAGCTTCAAAATCAATATAAATTTCTATTTTTTTATTCATTTTTCCTCCTTTAATTTAATTATATTATTTTATTTAAAAACACCATCGAAATGGTGTTTAAGATGATATTTATTATTTTCTTTTAATTTCTTTAAGACGTGCACTTTTACCTTTACGATCTCTCATAAAGAATAATCTTTTTCTACGAACTTTATTTGAACGAACAACTTCGATGTGGGCAATTAATGGTGAGTGAACTGGGAAAGTTCTTTCAACCCCAACACCGTAAGAAATTTTTCTTACTGTAAATGTTTCTCTTGTTCCTGATTCTTTTTTAGAAATTACTAATCCTTCGAAAATTTGAATACGTTCTTTTTCACCTTCACGGATACGTACTGAAACTTTAACGTTATCTCCTGTTGTAAATGTAGGAATATCTGTACGTAATTGTGATTTCTCAACAGCTTCAATTAATTTATTTCTCATTTTTAATCCTTTCAATAATGTCTGGTCTATTTTTTAATGTCTTTTTAAATTGAAATTCTTTTTTTCAAGCTTCTATTTCTTTGTGGTTTCCGCTAAATAATACTTCAGGAACTTTTAATCCTTTGTATTCTCTAGGTCTAGTGTATTGAGGGTAGTCTAATAACCCGTCTCCTTGAAAGGAATCGTAAATGTGTGACTCCGCTTTGATAACGTTTGGAACCAAACGTGCTATAGAATCTGCCATAACCATAGAAGGAAGTTCGCCTCCTGTTAAAACATAATCTCCTATAGATAATTCAATATCCACTAAATCAACAATTCTTTCGTCAAAACCTTCGTATCTACCTGAAATAAATGTAATTTGATCATATTTTTTAGCTAAGTCATTCGCTATTTCTTGAGTGAACTTTTTACCTTGTGGCGAAACTAATATTTTATAACCACCTCTATTTGGTAGTGAATCAAGCGCTAAATCAATTGGTTCTATTTGCAATAATAGTCCATGTCCGCCACCATAAATTTCATCATCCACTTTGCGATGTTTGTTAGTACTAAAATTTCTAAAATCTACTACATTTATTTCTAGCAATTTATTTTGAACAGCTTTATTAATAATACTTTCATTAATAAAAGGTTCAAAATATTTTGGAAATAGAGTTAAAAAATTAAATTTCATATTTATATTATTTAGAAGATTTTAATAAGTTTGCAACTGTTAAAGTAGGTTTTGCACCTTGTTTAATTCATTTATCTGTAGCTTCTTTGTTTAGAACTAATTCTTTTGTTGAAGGGTTGTAGTGTCCAAGTGCTTCAATAAATTTACCATCACGTGGAGCTCTAGCATCAGCGGCAACTATTTTGTATACTGGTCTAAATTTGCTCCCCATTCTTTTTAATCTTAATTTTACCATATCACCTCCTAATAAGTGTCAAGCAAAAGTGCTTGACAGTAAATAGTAAATTTATTATATATTATATTTTCATAAAACAAAATATTTTATAAAAATAAAGTTTTAAAATCACAGAAGCGAATCTGTGATTTTAAATTATTCATTATTCAATTTTTCTCAGTTTGGTAATGTGTTAAATTCTGAACTATCATATTTATCGGGGTATAAATAACTAAGTAATCTCATTCGCTCGTAGAATGAACCAGGATTTTGAGTTGTTTTACCATCTCCTAAAAATGCACTACCATTTGTATCTATCATCATTACATTAGATCTTTGGAATGTAGATTCTGTTAGAAGTCCTGTTGCATTTCCTTCAGAATCGAATGCCATACTTCCTGAGGAACCTCCTTGAAGGTCAAATATAAGTGCATTTAAAGGTATTGCAGGCAACTTAGATCTTGCACCACCGTAAGATAGTCCTATAATATCTCTGTCATCCATACTTCCGATTATATATTCACGATATCTTTTATTATTTATTGTATCCGCATTAATATCTTGAGCATTAATAGGAAATGAAGCTATTGATCAATTTAAGTTAACTAATCTTGATAAATGTAAATTGTGCTTGCTTGGTTTTAAAGTTTTTAAAGTTTTTAAATTTTTAAAGAAATTGTATGTACGATATATATTTTCATCATTTTCTGTAAAAAGGACACCGTTGTAATAAAGTTTGTCACCTTTTTCTTCAAAAATTTGATAAAAATCTTTAAAATCAGCTATACCTACAACTAAATCCGCATTTGAAAGTGAATGTTCGGTTCTACCTTCGCCAAAAATACCTCATGTACTGTTATTATTTATTTCACCATAATTATTTTTGAAAAATGAACTTGAATTTGGGAAGGTATAATCATTATGAAAGTTCGCCACTAATTCGACATTAACTGTTGCTTCCGACCAAATTCTATCACCTTCAACTCTACCTCTAGGATCTGCTTTGCCCATTGCTCACCCTCCGACAGGTTCGAATAATTTTATAGGCAAATTAAATTTATTGTTTTTAAATTCTCTGCTTGGTGCTCCACCTCATACGTGTTGATTTGTTGTTACGAAAAATTTATAATCATTTGGATCGTTAGGATTAACTTTTCCTATAACGTCTCATGTACCTTCACCTCCTGCTCTTTCTCCGGGAGCAAAATTAAATACTCTATTTCTTGCGTTTAAAACATTTTCTTCTGTATCATTAAAGTAAACACGTCTTGATGAGCCACTTAAAGTTGTTGTTACATAATCATAATTATCAACAAAGTTTAATTGATTTAAACCAGAAGATAGAACGCCAGGTTTATTTTTTGGTATATATGTTATTGGTTTTTGGTTTTCAGAATCAAAATCAACTCAATGAACAAAAAATAATGAGTTTCCTAAAAAAGCAGAATTATTTAGTGAGAAATAGTGATCTCCAAGTCTTTCAAATATCTTTGTTTTTGGATCTTTAGATTCAATAACATATGTCAGTTTTTTAGAATTAGAGTCATATTTAACACTAAATTTATATCTTAATTGAATAAGTTGTTTTAGTTTTAATTCTTCATCTTTTGGATTTCTAATTGCTAAATATTCAAAACCTAAATCAGTTATTTCGTTATTTTTAATGATTTCTTTATAAGGAACAGAAATATAAACAAATGACTTAGACATATTTTTACTTGAATGATCTATTTTGTATGATTGTCTATTATATCTTACAAATGGTTCTGGTTCTATCAAATCAATAACTTGTCTTTGTTTAGGATCGAATTCAAAACCAATTTCAAAAATTGCATCATCTAGATGATTTTCTAATCCGTCATATTGTGAAATATCTTTCACAATAGACGCTTTATTAAATTCTCTATTTATAGTTCAACTTAGATCGTTAATGACTTCACGTGGTGATATAAAATGCGTTTTAACGGTCTTTCCATCTTTTGTTAGTATAAATTCAGATTGTCTATTAAGATATTCTTTTCTGGGACCAAGAATTTCATGATTAAAATAATCTTCATACATTATTGCTTTTTGCTTATATCATCTTTCTCTATTGTAATTTATTGTAGCGTAATGATTTTGAAGTGAGTAATCAAGTGTTTTATTGTTGGAATTTTCCTTACTTATTAAGCTATTTTTTGTTTCACCCTCAGTTGCACCGGCAATATAATTATTATCAAAATTTGTATATTTAAAATTATAAAGAAATGATTTATTGTTTTGTATTTTTGAATTAAATGAAAAATGAGTGGAATCTAAAAATTCTTGTAAAGAATATTTATCAACTATTTTAACTTCTTCTAATTCATATTTAAAATTTTCGTAAAAACCATTTAAATTAAATTTTTGTAATTTATCAAAAGGAACTACAACTTTTTGTTTTTTCAAAAATAAATTTGTAAAAATGCTAAAATCCGTTTCGATATTTTCTGAATGTATTTCAGTTTTACGAACAAATGTTAATTCTAAGTTTTTGTTTTTGAATAAATTTAAATCTTCGTTTGTAAAATTTATACCTATTGATCCGTATATGTTTTTGTTAGTCTCATCAGCATAAAAATTCAATTTTTGAATTTCGAAATTTTTGTTAATTGGAGTATTTTTTATTCTAGTTTCAAGATTATTTATATTATAGTTATATATTTGTTCTCCAAAATTAACTCTTGTAATTATAAAATTTGAAATATCTTTTGGAAGGCTAACATTATTTATAGTATATGAATTATCATTATTTTTTGTTGCTGCATATACGTTAGAAAAGGGAGTAAAAGGATCTAAACTTTTTATTTCAAAATTAATATTTTGTTCTTGAGATAAAGAAGAATCTAAATTGAAGAAATTAACATTAACATTGTTATTATTTAACGTTGCTGTATTTATTCTAGGAGCATTAGTGTTTAAAAGAGTATTATCATCTTCTCTACCGATTATTTTAATTTCTGGAATACCATTAATTTTTACCCAATTATTATTATCCTTTATTTCTAAACCAAGTATTCTATCGATATTAGTAACATCAAAAGGATCGGATTCCGCGATAAGTTTATCAAAATTACTACTATTATTACTTACGGTTTGATAATCTTTTTTCTTAGTTTTAGTTAATCTTGCACTTTGTATTTGTTTATCTTTTGTTAATCAAACAAGTCTTAAATCTTGAGAAACATATGGTGCTCTTTGGTATTTATTTGTAAATGTTATTTTAAAAGTATGTCTAGTTCCGCTTGCTACTCACGTTTTTCATTCATTGTCATTGGAAATTGATAACCCCGTTGGATTTTTTAAAACATCATTTCCTAATAAAATATCTCCTTTAGAACTGAAATTAACTTCTTTATTAGTTTTTTTCAAGTTAACTAATTTTATTTTGTAGTTTTTCGGAACATTTGTTATTGTAGCAACAAAAGCCCTTTTAGAATTTTCTAATTGTGTCAAATTAATTTCTTTAATTTCATCTTCATCTTGTTTGTAAGATAATTTATAGTCATCGAAATTTTCTAAATCAAAATTAGTTTTTATTTGAATTGTTAAGGTAGATCTGTTGTATACACTAGAAATATAGGTATATTCTATAAATTTTGAGTTATCAAAAATTACATTTGTATATGTAGGGTTTGTTTTGTTTGATAATCAATTTCTATATGCGGTGAAATATTCGTCATTAATATTGAATTCAGATATATTTTTAACATTAATTTCTTGTTGTGTTATGTAATCTTCGGTTAAATTATAATTCTTATTAAATGAATGTGTATTATTGCTTTGATCCACATTTGTGTTAGCTTCGACTGCATTTGGACTTATATTTTGTTCTTTTTTAATTTCTTCTTCATTTTCACTATTTTTTTCTTTTTCAATGTTATTAGAATCATTAACTTCTTTTGTTGCCGGATCGTTTGATTGTGTAGTTTCTTTATCAGAATTATCTAAATTATCAGTTTTTGTGTCCTTTTCATTTTTGTTGTCTTTTTCTATACTATTTTCCTCTGAAGCTGTATCGTCTATTCTTGTTTCATTTTCTTCATTAATTGCATCGATTGTTTCAACATTATTTGGGGTATTGACAATATTAGAATCTGTGCTTACATTGTTTGATGTTTCATCAACTGTTGTGTCATTATTTTTATCTTTTTCTTCATTTTTATGATTGTCAGATGTTTTATGTTCGTCAATTTTTGAATTATTTTTCGGTATTGGTTTTCTTGTTTTTGTGTTATTTGAACAAGCTATTAAAGATGGTAATGAACCAAAAGAAATGGCAATTGACCCTAAAATAAATCATTTATTACGCTTTTTCATTTGTTAACTCCTTTAACTTTTTAATATTATTAAATTATATAACTTTATAAATAATGTTGATATATAATTATCAATTATAAAAATGAAGTTGTTTTTTAATTGTAAAAAAAATAAAAGACATAATGAAATACCATTTTGTCTTTTATTTTTATATTATTCAAAAATTATTTAACGATTTTTGTTACTGATCCAGCACCAACTGTACGTCCACCTTCACGGATTGAGAATTTTGTTCCTTCTTCAACAGCGATTGGAGCGATTAATTCTACAGTTAAGTTAACGTTTTCTCCTGGCATAACCATTTCACGTCCTGCTTCAAACACAACACCACCTGTTACGTCTGTTGTACGGAAGTAGAATTGTGGTTTATAGTTTTTGAAGAATGGAGTGTGACGTCCACCTTCTTCTTTTTTAAGTACGTAAATTGCAGCTTCGAATTTTGTGTGAGGAACGATTGAACCTGGTTTAGCTAAAACTTGTCCACGTTCGATGTCTTCACGGTTAACTCCACGAAGTAATAATCCAGCGTTATCTCCTGCAAGAGCTTGTTTTAAGTTTTTACGGAACATTTCGATTCCTGTAACAACTGTTTTTTTAGTAGCGTGTAATCCAACGATTTCAACTTCTTCGTTTAAGTTAAGTGTTCCACGTTCTACACGTCCTGTAGCAACTGTTCCACGTCCTGTAATTGTGAAAACGTCTTCAACAGCCATTAAGAAAGGTTTATCGAATTCTTTAACTGGTGTTTCAATGTATGAATCAACAGCGTCCATTAATTCCATAATTTTACCTTCGTAGTGTTCATCACCTTCTAATGCTTTTAAAGCTGATCCACGGATGATTGGAGCGTTATCTCCATCAAATCCGTATTCTGAAAGAAGACCACGAATTTCCATTTCAACTAATTCGATCATTTCTTCTTCACCTTCTAACATATCACATTTGTTTAAGAAAACAACGATACGAGGAACACCAACTTGTTTAGATAAAAGAATGTGTTCACGTGTTTGAGGCATAGGCCCATCTGTTGCAGCAACAACTAAGATAGCACCATCCATTTGTGCAGCCCCTGTAATCATGTTTTTAACGTAGTCAGCGTGACCAGGACAGTCAACGTGTGCATAGTGACGTGACATTGTTTGATATTCGATGTGTGATGTATTAATTGTAATACCACGAGCTCTTTCTTCAGGTGCATTATCGATTGAAGCGTAATCACGAGCTTCTGATAATCCTTTTTTAGCTAATACTGTAGCAATAGCAGCTGTTAATGTTGTTTTACCGTGGTCAACGTGACCGATTGTTCCAACGTTAACGTGTTCTTTACTACGATCAAAATCTAATTTTGCCATATTTAAATCCTTTCTAAAATTTAATTTGTAATTTAATTATTTTTATTTGTAAAATTTGTTTTAGCGCTAAAACCACCAAAGTCTAGCCTTACAACTAGAACCTGTCCTTAATTATTATGTTGTTAGCAAAAATATTTTACCAAAAATAAATAAATTAATTTTTTTTTAATTATCTTTTATTTATTTTTATATTTTAACATATTTTATTAAAATTTTATTTTTATTATCACCGAATATGAAATTAAAAATAATGGATGTATTTTATTTTATACAACCATTATTTATGACTATTTAAAGATACTTGTTCTAAAATTATTTGTTAATGTATTGAATTTTTTTAATATTTCTTTTTTAACTTCTTCTCTATTGAAAAAGCTTCATTTTGGATTTAATTTTATGTTATTTAAATCATCATTTATAGCGATAGTTAATATTTTTTTAATATCATTTGAATTATTTAAAGTGTAACTTTTATTTTTATATTTTATAGTAATTTGTTTGAAATTATCTTTTTTAGCTAGCCTTTCTCTATACATTGCCTTTCTAAAGTCGGCGTATGTATTATATTTATTACCAAAAATTTGGTTATATACATATGCATCTGATAGAATTTGATTTTCAATAGCATTCTTTTCTAATACATTAGATGCATATTTAACTAAACCGTCATCTCATCCATATTCTGCTAATAATTCAAATGCATTTCTTCTAAAAATTAATCCACCCGCAACACCGGTATCATTTTGATATCCTGCAAAAATAGGGTCAAACATTGATATTCAGTAATAGTTATAGTCATTATTACGTTGTCCACTAAAATTATTTGCATTTTGTAAATTAAATTTATTTCCTTTAAATATTACGTTTTTATCAATTAAGTCGTCTAATGTATGGAGTGAAGCTATTTCATTCGCTGTTAATTCATTGTATTTATCAATTCCGTGTATGTAACCTTTGTCAACATCACTTTTTATATTTTTGTGTTGATCTGCTGGTCTGTAAAAGTTTCTATTATTTCTTTCGTTTTCTTTATCTTTTGTAAGTTCTAACTTGCCATAGAATTTAGATTTTTCGTCATTATTTTTACTTAACATAATTTCGGCTTCTAATGCATCAACTAAGTAAGTTACATCAAAAAGATTATGCATATATGTTTTGAAATCTTCTTTATTTGTAAATCTACTTATATTATTGTTAGTTGTAACATCACCACTTAATTCTTCTGTTAAATTGAAACCGTAGAAATATGCATTAGCAGTAGAAACTGATTGGAATAAACCGAGAGCATATCCTTCTGGACCTTGCCCAGGTCTATATTCATTTCCTTGCAATCAAGTTTTTCTGTCGTAAACGTGTGTTAATTCATGAGTTATTGTTGAAGCTCCTTCTGGATCTAATAAGTTAACACTATCGAATCTAATAACTTTTGTATTTTGATTTGCATATGCTGATTCTTTACGAGCTGATTGACTATAATATTTACCAATTGGTCCGAAAAAGTCATTTATTGCAGTGTAAGTTTGATCGTGCGCAGTCGCTCATCTACGTTTTTCATCTGCATCATTGTAGATTGGTTCTCCGCTTTGGCTCGATAATAATCAATATCCTTCAAATATTTCAGTTATATTATTTTTCATTTCTTCTTTTCCTTGATCATTTGCTATTGTATACATAAGTTCAAGGAAACGCATGAATTTTTCTGCACTTACTCTAATTTTGTTTTTAGCTTTTTCTAATTCTGTAGAATATTCTTCTTTATTATTTCAAATTGCTTCATCAATTGTTCGACCGTATCCACCAAAGTACATTGTCGCTATAGTAGAAATAACATACACATTATCTTCAGTTAGATTTAATAAAGGAAGAATGTATTTATTTGCATTTATTTTATTTTTAAGTTTTGTATATAGTGAAACGTCAATATCAGGATATTTTGTTGATTTCAATTCATATATGTAAGCTTTTGATGATTCTTTCAATCAAATATCCATCACTTGGTTGTTGTTAAAAATTTTATTATTCATTTCAAGGAAATCGAAAATACTATTTTTATCATTTTCTAAAATTAATTTGCTCAAGTGTTCTTTGAAAACTTTATCATTATTTTGTAGTAATAAATCTTCAAATTTTAGTGAACCAATTTCTTTTAGTAAATCAATGTTTTTAATTTTTGCGTTGTAGAAATCAGGTATAAATAATACTATGTTCTTAATATTATATTTTCCGAATTGAACTTTATATAATCTTTCTAGATAGGTTAAAGCTAGCATTATTTTTAGTTTGTTATCAGTAATTTCTTTTTTAATTAATTTTTTAATTGTATCGTTTGAATAATCTGCAATATTATAATTAGCAATAATAGATTCTAAATAATCTTTAATGTGTTCTTTAACATAATCAAAAGTTTTATTTAGATATAATGCATCCATTGTTTCACCAGGTCAACTTTGTTTCATTTTTTCATCACGAATATTTGATCTAAATTTATCATTATATTCATTTAATCCTACTAAGTTTTGGAATTCGGTTGAATTAAGTGTTAATGAATTGAATTCTTGGGCTAATTCATCAATTAATTGTTGATTTTTGTTTAAAAATTGTCTTGGTGTGAATTTAAGATTATCGTTAAATGTATATTCATAGATATTTGTGTTATCAAATTGAACTGGAGAACTTAATTCATAAACTTGTATAGTATTATCATTGAATTTAACTAACACTTTTTTTATTAAATCTTTGTTATATAAATTTGTTGCGAAAATATCATCTTTAGTTAACGTGATTACTGAGTTTATTTCTTTTGTATAAAGAATATCTGAGGTGCTTACTAAATTACCTAATTCTACTATTGTGTTTCTATCATATAGAGGAACTAATTTAGACATATTTTTATATGCAATAATTCTTGTTGAATCATAATTATTTACGCTTGCATAATTAACTTTATCAAAAACGTTTAATTTAGCTTCGTTTTTAATTATTTCAAGGTTTAGTAATTTTTGATTTAATTCCCTTTTTGAAATGTGAGTTTCATCAGTTGTTGATTCAGTAACTATATAATTATTTTCTATTGTTTCTGAATTTTCATTTCCCATAATGTTAGAAGTTATACTATTATGAACATTTATAATATTTTCGTTCATTGTGGTTAGTTTATTACTATTATTACCTATAACTAAACCTACTTTGTTTTGTAAGTTTTGGTCGCTAGTTATATTTCCTAAAATATAGTTTTTGGTCAAATCAATATTATATGATCTAGAAGCTACAATACCATAATATTGTCCGTTTGTGGAGCCATTAAATATGTTTAAATTAACGTTAAATATGTTTTTTTCAATTTTTTTGTCGTTTGTTCCGGTCCCGCCGGATAAAGAACCGAAAATACCTCCAACATAAGTAGTATCAGTTTGTGAACGTCTATAATTTACTGTTGCTTCAATTTCTAAACGTCTTATATTAGAACTAGTTGCTGCTATAGATATTACACCACCATTTTTAGTTAGTTCTAAAGTAGAGTTTTTTATTTTAAAATTTTCAAGAGTAGCATTTGTTAATTGATTGAACAAAGGTTTATTCAATCCATAAATGGTATAACTTTTATTTTCGGAGCTTGTTAATGTACCTGTAAATTCATTCATTATATATGCATCTTCATTTGTATTTGATGCATATAAGTCGGACCCTATTTTAAATGTACCGCTAGGATTTTTTGTTATTTCAGAAACAAGTTGACTAAATGATGTTATAGCACCTTGTTCAGTTGATATTTGATCAACATAAAAACTAAAATGATCTATTGCATCGTTTGAAGAGTTAAAGTATACTAATCTATCATTATTGATTGTAACTTCATATTTATTATTTACTCTTGTTATATTTCTAATTGGTAGATTAAAAATTTCTTCTCCATTAGTAATTTTTGCAAAATATTTATTATAATCAAAGTTTTCTCCGCTTAAACCGGCCACTTTTTGAATTCCATTATCAACATTAAATAATTCGACATTTTTAATATCTTTAAAATCAAATGATTTTTTATTATATTGACCGTTTAAATTATCCATTGAGTCTATTAGTTTTTCGGCTGAAACGTTTACCTCTTCTTCGGTTGCATTTTCTTTGTCTTTTATGTTAATAGAATCTTTAAGACTATCATCAAATACTCGTTTAATTTCTCCATCTTTTTCAAAAATATATGCAGAAGATTTCTTTTTTTCTTCTGCTAATCTAATTGCTTCTAATAATTTTGATTTATCAACAATTTTCTTAGGTTTTTCTTTAAACGTTACGTTTATATCATTTACCGAAGCATCAACGACTTTTACGAATGCTAAATCTCCAACAATATTAGATTGTAGTTCAATTTTTCTTCCTTGAAGTGTATCTAAAATTAATTTATCTATAGATTTTTGCTCGTTTTCAAAAATAATTTTTAAAAGTATTAAATCTCCCGCTTTAGCACCAAAAATAGGACTATTATTGTTGTTATCTTTGAAAATTTGACTTGATTTATAAATGTATACACCGAAATCAGTGTAGTTTCTATTGTTTGTACCTACGTATACAGTTTTATTTGCATTAGATCTATTTTTAAAAGTAACTTGAACATTTTTTGCTTCATCCATTGTTAAATCTATGAAGGCTTTGGATTCATCGATGCTCGATAATTTATTTTGGTTATTAACAGTTAAGGTTGAAATCTCTTGCCCAGAAGGTATGTCAAAGAAAACTCTAATAGTTGAATTTTCCGGTACGCTTTGAAGATTTATATGACTTGATGTTACTAAATTACTTCCCAAAGTAAGTGGATAATTTTTAACTTGGTGTACTGTATCTTTAAACTTAACACTAACCGTTGTATTGTTCTTAATATTAAATCTAAATTTATTATTAGAATCGACTTCTCTTCTTTTATTAGAACCGTTTACCATTAATTCTTGAATTTTTTTACCATCAGGGACATTTATACTTACAATAACTTCGCTGTTATAATCTATACTTGCTTTATTTGCGTTATTTTCGATAGATAATTCTGAGTTTTCCAAGGTTAAAGAATATGTATTTAAAGAATATGTTGCATTTACTTGATATGTATCTTTTTCTGGTGTAAAACTAAATTGTCCGTTAATAACTTGGTCTTTTTTATCAACTCCATCTACAGTTAAAGAAACTAAATGATTATTTGTTGGGATTTTAAGATTTAATGTTACAACTTTACCTTGTTCTACTATTTTGCTTTCTTCTAAGAAACCTTGTAAATTCAAGGTTGAATTTTTATTTTTTTCTTCAGGAATTTCTTTTACAATTTCATTTTTTTGGTTACTATTTTCTGGGTTTTTTGGTTCTCCAGAATCTGTTCGATCATTATTTGAATCTCTCGGAACTTCATTTGAAACTTCTTTATCATTGTTATTTGATTGTCCGTCTTTATCATTGTTATTTTGTTCGACAAACACATTAGATTCCTTATCTTTGAATGTAAGGTTTATTGTAGTATTTGAATTAATTTTATAACTAAATGAATTGTTAGAAATATGGCTCTTATATTCTTCATCATTAATTGTTAATGAATTAATGTCCTTACCTTCTGGTATTTGAAATGAAAATTCAAGTAAAGTTTCTTCTTTAACATTACTTAAATTAACATTGGGTGTTGTTAGGGAAATATTATTTGAAAATTCGACTTTAAAGTTTTGAAAATCACTATAAATAACTTCTATATTTGTGTTTTGTTCATTTATTACTCAATTAAATGTGTTTTGTTCAGATAATTGAATTGATTGTTTTTGATTATTTATTCTTATTTCGGAAACTTTTTTTCCATTAGGGATATCTAGTTTTAACTCGATCATATCACCAATTTTTAATTCTTTATTTGTATTATTATTTAAGTAAGAAACCCCGTTTAAATTTACAATTGCATTTTGATTTTCTCTTTTAGGTATTTGTTTACGACCGGGATCACTTTTTTTACTTAAAACCTGAACGCTAACTCCAACTATTGTTCCAATTGAAATTACCGACGCAATAACGCTTCCGATAATTATATTTTTTCTCTTTTTATTTAACGACATAAATCTCCTTATTTAATATAAATATTATAGCACACACCAAAAACGCATTTTTTCAAAAAGGATATAAAAAAGAGTAAAAAATTAAAAAATGAATATTTTACTTTTTACTCATATTTTTATTTCTCAGTTTTTAGTAGTTTTTCAACTCTTAAAAGTATGTCATCGAGATTTTTCTCGCTTTGTTTTATTGTTTTTTCTATTTTTTGTACTTTATTATTGACTGCTTTAATTGTTTCAGGACTAAAGTCAGCGTAGTTTTTAAAATTAGAATCTTGCATATTTCTTTTATATATTCCAACATTATAATTTTCTGTATTTAAATTTTGAGATTTATTAAATGTTTTATAAGATTCTAGATTATCAAAATATGTTCTATTATCATTAGTTTTAACTATTAAACATTTATCATTATTTAAAATATTTAAATCAATTACTTCACCAAATGTTTTTACATCAATTATTTTTTTACCTTTATTCGACTTTGAAATTTGGGGAATTTGACTAGCATTAATTTTTAAAATTTTTCCTTCTTTAGAAATGAAAACTAAAACATCTTGTTCGTTGTTTAAAGTGAAGTTTGCTACTTTATCATTTAATGATAGATAAATACCTTTAACTCCCTTAGCTTTTATTCCTTGAATGCTAATTTCTAGTTCTGAATAAGAAGAAATTAGACCTTTTTCAGTGATAATAGAAATGTTATTTTGGTCATTACTTAAATATGCATTTAATAAAATATCATTGTTTAAAAGATTGATTGCTGTATACATTTTGTTTAGTTTTTTTACTTCAAAATCTATTAATTTAGTACGCTTAAAATATCCGTTTTTGGTACCCATAACAACACTTAATTTGCTATTTCAATCTTTAATTTCGAAAACACTAACAACTTCCTCTGTAGGTCCTAAATTAACTAAATCTCTTAATGAAGTTCCATAATCTTTTCATTTATTTTCATTTATTTTATAAATAGGAATTATTGCATAATTTCCATAATTTGTAAAAATTAAAAAATTATGCATAGTATTAGCTTTTTCGAAGTAAATTAAATTATCATCTTCTTTTAAATAGTATGTACTAATGTTATTTGAATCGTAGGTTTTATCTGAAAGTCTTTTAATAAATCCTAGTTTAGAAATTCCAAAATAAACTTCTTCTTCTTTTATTAAATCGGTTTGTTTGTAAGAAACATCAAATTCATTTTTTTCAATTTTAGTTTTTCTTTTTGTTCCAAATTCATTTTTAATTTCTTGAAGTTTGCTAATGATGTATTCATCAAAAATATCAGAATTATTTAAAAGTGATTGAATTCTTTTTATTGTTTTTTCTAACTCTTCTTTTTCATTTAAGTAAGCTATTTTATCAGTTTTGCTTAAACGATAAAGTTTAAGTTCAGCAATTGCTGTAGCTTGTAAGTTTGTAAATTGAAAATGCTTAATTAAGTTTTCAATTACGCCAGATTTTGATCCTTCTGAATTTCTAATTACTTCAATTACTTTGTCCGGAATTTCAGCAACTTTAATGAAACCTAGAACTATTTCGTGTCTTAATTTACTTTTTTCTAAATCGTATGTTAGTGTTTTTGTTTTTATGTCTTTAACATGCGAAATATATGAGCTTAAAAGTTGTTTTAAATTTAATGTTTTAGGTTGGTCATTATCTATAGCAGTGTTATTATATGAATAACTAACTCTTAAATCAGTCTTACTAAACAAATATGATAATACACTATCTATATTGATATCTTTATCTAAAGTTATTAAAATATTGATTCCATTACGATCAGATCTATCTTTAATATCAATAACACCGTCAATATCTCCGTTTGATATTATTAAGTCTATTTTATAGACTAATTCAGATTTATTAATTCCGAAAGGAATTTCTGTAATTTCGATAAATTGATTGTTTTTTTCGGTATAAGTTTTGTAGTTACAATACAAATAAATTCTTTCATTTTTATTTTGCCCATATTCAAATGCTTCAACGATTCCGGAGGTACCTTTAATTACTCCACCGGTAGGGAAATCTGGTCCCTTCACATATGCCATAAGAAGTTTTGTTGTAATTTGTGGATTTTTAATTAAAGCAATTGTGCCATCTATAATTTCGGATAAGTTGTGCGGAGGCATTTCGGTTGCCATACCAATAGCAATACCTTTTGTACCATTCACAAGTAATGTAGGAAAAATTGAAGGCAAAATGCTTGGTTCAGTTTCGCTATCATCAAAGTTAGGAACAAAAGAAACTGTATTTTTCTTTAGATCATTTAAAATGTAACGTCCAACTTTGGACAATCTAACTTCCGTATAACGCATTGCAGCAGCAGGATCGTTATCGATTGAACCAATATTACCATGCATATCTAAAAGTGGTATATTAGATTTTCATCATTGACTTAAATTAACCATAGCTTCATAAACAGAACTATCTCCGTGCGGGTGATATTTACCAATTACATCCCCAACAATTCTAGCTGATTTTTTGTAAGGTTTATCAGCATCTAAACCTAAAACAAACATAGAATAAAGAATTCTACGTTGTACCGGTTTTAACCCATCTTTTACATCTGGGATTGCTCTATCTTGGATGACATACTTAGAATATTTTCTAAATCTATCAGACATTATTTTATCTAATGATTCTTCAATTATGTTTTCGACAATATGTTTATTTTTCATAAATACCTCGTAATTATATTATATTAGTTTATTTAATTTTTATTTAAATAAGTCTTTAAAGAGTATTATAGATCCATTTTTACTATGAAAATAAATTTATCACACTTAATTAATACTTAAATAAATTTAAATTGAGTTTTATTGCTTTAGAATGTATTAAATATCTTTTATTTTATTGATTGTTAAATAATAAAAAATGAACCTCTAATAAATATTTTTCATTTAATGGGTTCATTTTTTATTAATAAATAAGATTTATCTAATTAATTATCGCCTTGTTCGTTATAACCTACAAGAGATTTTCATTTTTCAAATGATTGAGTTAGTAAATCATTTACTTTTTGAAAATACAAATTAGATTCAAAATCAGGTTCATTTTTAATTAATTCTATAACTCAATCAATTAGATCATTTAAATGTGAGTTAGAATTATCTGTTTGTTTAGTCAATTCATTAATTTTTTTCATAAAGTTTTCTTTTGCTTTTTTTAGCATAGTATGAAATTCATCTTTTTTAGTTTTTAGACCTTCTAATAATTTAGTGTTTTTTGCAATAATTGCTTCTTTGTTATTTAATTCTGTGGAATTTTCATTAATTAAATTTTCAATATAAGCGTTAACTTGTACAAAATTACTAATGTTTAAGTCGAGAGTTTCATTAATATTATCAAAGTTAGCAAGATCTGAGTTTGTTTTATATGAATTTAAGACTGTAACAGTAGTGTCAAAAATATTTTTAGCATATTCTTTTTTGATGTTGCTAGGGCTATTGTGTTCGATAATATTTTTTTGTTCACTAATTACTTTATCTTTAGAACTAATTGTTTCTTCTAAGGTATTTATTTTTGTGCTTAATGTTGAGTTTGTTTCTTTAAGCGGGTTTAATTCAGACTCTAGTTGATGAATTGTTTCTTTTTTTATCTTTATTTCATCCTCTAAATCTTTAATGGTTGCGTTTGTATTATTTTTATTTTCGCTTGACTTTGTATTTTTCTTAAAGTTATAATTGCTTGTTTTTGAATTAGCACATGAAATTGCAATCATAGGTGAAACTGCTAATCCTAAAAATGTTAATAAATCTATTTTTTTCATTTTTTCCTCATTTTATTTAAATATATTTTTTCAAAATTATTTTTTAGTTATCTACATTAAAAATATATAAAAAGTATTATATAAAATATTTAAAAAAAGAAAAACATTTATTTTAACATTGTGAATGTAATTAAATTCCATTTTTTCCATAAAGATTATTTTTCAATAAATTTTAACTTACTTGATTGTGTAGGTAGTATATTTGCTCAAATTAGATAAGATTCATTTAGTTTTTTAAAATATTATTTATTTTATATTTATTAAGTTCATAATAATTTAAACAATTAAATATTAATTTAATAAATTAAAACATTAAATTATCAATATCAAATATTCTTATGAACTTATGAAATTAAATTTAATTTTATATTATGAAATGTCATAATTACTTTGCTTACTAATTTTTATTTTAAAAAAATAAATTTTAATGTAAAATTTTTGTATTACACAAAAAATATAAACCCGAATGAAAGGATTAAAAATGAGAAAAGTTGTTAGATTAAAAAATAAACTTCGTGCTGAAAAAAGATCTAAAAAATTATCAAAAGAGCGTGCAAGAGATTTAAGAAGACAAGAAAAATTGCAAGTTGCTTAGTCCTTTAAATTATTTTAATAATATTTTATAGATAAGGTAAATACCTTATTTTTATATTCAATTTTTAGTGAATAAAACATATTATTATATAATTAATATTATTTAAAAATTTATTTTAAATTACGGAGGTATATGAGTTACAAAGCACTTTATAGAAAATATAGACCAACAAAATTTGATGAAGTTGTTGGTCAAGAATTTGTAGTTGAAACATTAAAAAATATTTTGCAGAGTCGTAAAGTAAGTCATGCCTATTTATTTTCAGGACCTAAAGGTACTGGTAAGACGTCTGTTGCAAAAATATTTGCATCTATACTTAATTGTTTTCATAGCAACGATTTAACTGAAGCGTGCAAAATGTGTCTAGAAAATTCTCAAAATAATTTAGATATAATTGAAATGGATGCTGCGTCGAATAATGGTGTAGATTCAATTAGAGAATTAAAACAAAAAGTTGAACAAAGTCCTATTAATAGTCCTTTTAAGGTATATATAATAGATGAGGTTCATATGTTATCTAATACTGCATTTAATGCGTTATTAAAGACACTTGAAGAACCTCCAAAACATGTTATTTTTATTTTAGCTACAACAGATCCGCAAAAAATACCTTTAACAATCCTTTCTAGAGTTCAAAGATTTAATTTTAGAAGAATGACAGAAAATGATATTGTAGATCACTTACAATTAATTTTAGACAAAGAACAAATAACATATGAAATGAGCGCCTTAAGAACAATTGCTTCTTTAGCTACAGGTGGTATGAGAGATGCTCTATCTATAGCGGATCAATGTAGTTCATTTAATAATAAAACAATTTATGAAAAAGATATTTTTAATAATTACGGAATTATTTCGAATAAAACCGGCATTAAAATAATTAATCTAATTAGTTCTAAAAGTATTCATGAATTAATAAGTTTTTTAAATGATCTTAATAAATCAGGGGTTAATATTAATCAATTGGTTATTAGACTTTTAAATATAACTAAAGAATGAATTTTAATTTCTCAAACAAATAATGCTTCATTGCTATCTTATTTGAATACGGAAGAAGTTCATGAATTAAATTTAAATGTTCGTTCTGCTTTAAGATTAACTAAATCTTTTTATGATATTTTTACTAAAGTTGCTAAAAGTGAAATTCCCTTTGAGATATTGCAACTTGGTTTGATAAGTGCAATTGATTTAAACGAAAATTCTAATGTTACATTAAAACCAATTAAGATAGAAGAGATAAAAACAGAACAAAAAGAAGAGAAAAAAGAACATTTCGGTCTAAAAGAAGTTTTTAAGAAAAATAATCAAACTCCATTCGTTTATGATAATTCAGATTATTATAATCCAAACATTTTTAAATCTAAAGTAAATGAAAATATAATTAAATCAGAAGAAATAGAATCCGTAGTTTCTGATTTAGAACAAAAAACAAGAGAAATTATGTTTAATACCGAGAAGTCTATAAATAAATTAGATGATAATGTTTCGAATTATAATGACATGCAAAACAATTTGTTAAATAATAATTTATCTAACACCTCCGAGAACATGTTTATTGATACTCATCAAATTAATTTGGATAAAGAAAACAACGATGAAGATGATTTAATAAAAATAACAAAATTAGTACTTTTAGTTAAAAAGCAAAAAATAGATTTAAACAAAACTAAAGAATATCAATATAAATTAAAAGATTACATTGAAAATAAAAATTACAAAGATAATTTTTTTGATGTAGTTAAACAATTAGAAAGTCTTAAAATTATTTTAGGTACACCTAATGCAATTGTTTTTTCTGCACCTTCAAATAAGGTTGTTGCATTAAAAAAACAAAAACTGAGTTATGCTTTTCAGACATTTATAGATTTTGTTTTTAAAGACGGATATAAACATTTATTCTTCATAGATTCTGAAAGCATGGACAAGGTTAAAGAAATGTTTATGAAAGAATATAAATTTAAAATTAATGAATTAAAAAACAATGATGATTTACCGAAAATAACTTTAATAGAGCCAAAAAAATAAAAAGAAGAGGTATATAAAATGAATCCAGAAATGATTAAAAGATTAAAAAAAATACAAAAAGATTTTGAAGATACTCAAAAGAAATTTAAAGAAAAAGAATTTACACTTGAAAAACAAGGGATTGAATTATTGGCAACAGGTGATTATGAACTTAAAAAAATAAATATTGACGAAGCGTTAATTGATCCTGATGATAAAGAATTATTAGAAGACTTATTACTTGTAGCAATTAATGAATTGTTCGAAAATATTCAAGCAGAAGAAGAAAAGAACGCTCCTACATTACCTGGTGGACTTCCATTTTAATGTTTGATTCTGAAATTATCGAAGAATTTATTAAGAAAATTACAAAATTACCAAATATAAGTAAAAAAACAGCAGAAAAAATAGTGTATTGAATTTTTGAACAAGATTATCAAACTGTAGGTTTACTTGCGAATTCTTTTAAAATAGTAAAAGAAAAAATTTCTTTATGTGAATTTTGTTCTAGACCAAAAGATGGTTTAGAATGTAGTATTTGTAATGATTCAGATCGAGAAAACACCCTTTTAGTTATTGAAAATTTACAAATATTAGATAAAATTGAAAAAGGTGAATTTTATAAGGGAAAATATTTTGTTTTTAACAAAAAATTAAACACACAAAATGAAATAAACGAAAATAGCGATCTTATAGCTAAATTAATTGAACATTCTAAAAACTTTAATGAAGTGATTTTAGGTATTTCACCCAATTTAGAAGGAGAAATAGTTAGCACTGTCTTAAAGGGTTTTTTAGAATCCAATAATATTAATGTTACACAAATAGCAATAGGAATACCAATTGGTGCATCGGTTGATTATATTGACCAAGGCACTCTTAATTTTTCACTTAAAAATCGTAAATAATAAATAGAAAAGAGAATTAGATATGTTTATAACTTTTGAAGGACTTGATGGTAGTGGAAAAACTACAATTTTATCAAAACTAATTACATTAATAAAAGAAAGATTTTCAAATATTGATTTTTTAGTAACTAGAGAGCCTGGAGGGAAAGATTTAAAGGAAGCTGAAAGAATTAGAGAAATAATATTAGACAGTTCAAGTGATTTATCTCCTGTTGCAGAAGCTATGTTGTATTCTACAAGTAGAAGAATTCATTTAGAAAAAGTTATTTGACCTGCTTTAAAAAATAAAAGACTTGTTTTTTGTGACAGATATATAGATAGTTTTTATGCGTACCAAGGTTTTGCTAGAGGATTAGGTTATAAATTTGTTAAAGATCTTACAAATTTAATTATCGATAATGCTATTCCTGATTTGACAATTTTTTTAGACATTACTCCTGAAAAAAGTAAAGAAAGAAGATCTAAAACAAGACTTGTTGAAGATCGCTTAGAATTAGAAAACATAGATTTTCATAAAAAAGTATATCTAGGTTATAAACAAATTATTAGTGAAGACCCTGAACGTTTCATAGTTGTTGATGCTTCCGGAACACTGGAAGATGTCACTAACGAAATATTCAATCTTATAATTAAAAATAAAAAATTTATTAATTATTTAAAGAAAGGCAATTAAAATGAATGATAAAAATTTTGATTACCTTGAGAAAGCGGTTAAAAATAATCAAACATCACATTTATATTTATTAAATTTACAAAATCAATTCAATGATGATTTTGTTATTTTTAATATTATTAATATTTTAAATGAAAATAATAATAATAATAATATCGAATTTACAAACGAAATAGATTTTAATAATTTATATTCTAATGTTTTTTATTTGGATGGAAGTTTTAAAAGTAT
Source organism: Mycoplasma sp. CSL7503-lung (assembly GCF_025515455.1). Taxonomy (GTDB): domain Bacteria; phylum Bacillota_I; class Bacilli_A; order Mycoplasmatales; family Metamycoplasmataceae; genus Mycoplasmopsis. The sequence goes on from NZ_JAOPHP010000010.1 coordinate 25,149, forward strand.
AACAAAAGAAGAATATCAAAATACTTTTTATAATATGACTTTTGCTAGTTCGAATAAGAAAAAAATACTTATAGTTAAAAATGTTGATAATAGTTCAATAAATGCGCTAAATTCAATATTAAAATTTATAGAAGAACCTGTGGATGATATTTTTATTGTATTAACAACAAAGAATTTAAATTTAGTTTTACCAACAATAAAGTCTAGATCTCAAATATTAAACTTTAATGCATCTGACATCTTGACTTTAGAATGAATTAATAAAATATATGGTAATAATGATTTTAATCCTGTTTTGATTACTTTATTTAAAAATAATTATCACATGCTTAGTAAAGTAATGGAATCAAAAGATAAATATATAAAAATTTATAGTGACATTATTACGTTATTTATTAAAAGTTTAACATCAAAAACAAGTTATTTTTATAAATTATTTGTGCTACTTGATGAGTTGCTAATAAAAACAGAGATAGAACAAAATACTTTTGTTGTTAATTTATTATTGAATTTAATTATGTCTACTTCTTCGTTTATTGATTTAGATAATAAATATATGAAAAAGATTAAAGATTCAAATATTCTTGTTCTTGAAAAAAATATAAATTTATTGAAATTTATAGAAGAAATATCTAGCTTTTTAGAGAGTTTACCAATTGCAGATTTTAATTTACAAAAAACGATATTACTAATTAAATTAGAAGGGTTTTATGAGTAAAATATACATTGTAGGAACACCGATAGGGAATCTTAAAGATATAACTTTAAGAGCCATAGAAACATTACAAAATGTTGATATCATTGCTTGTGAGGACACTAGAGTAACATTTAAGTTATTAAGTAAGCTAAATATACTAGGAAAAAAATTAATAACTTATAATGCACATACAGAGTCTAATTCGGCAAAAGGTATTATTAAATTAGTTGAAAGTGGTCAAAATGTTGCACTAGTTTCTGATGCGGGTATGCCTGTTGTTTCAGATCCGGGCTTTGATTTAATTAAATTATCTAGAGAAAAGAATATAGATTTAGAAATTATTCCTGGTGTTAGTGCTGTAATAACGGCTTTTGCAGGATCATCATTTTCCAATAATTTTACTTTTTGTGGGTTTATAAAAGATAAAACTATCCAAAGGATTCATGAATTAGAGAAGCTAACTATAGGAACCTATATTTATTTTGTATCTCCTCATAAATTATTAAAAACACTTGAAGATATTCATAATGTTTTCAAAGGTTTTGAACAATTGTGTTTAACTAAAGAATTGACAAAAATATATGAGACTTGAGATTTCGGAACTGCAAGTGAATTATTATCTAAGTATCAAAGTTTAGATAGTATAAAGGGTGAATTTACTTTAGTTTTAAATATTCCCAAAATAAAGAGAGAAAAAGTTAATAAGTATAAAAAATAGCAACTTAATTGCTATTTTTTTCTGTATCTTTAGATAAAATTTCTTGAATTTTAGTTTCGTTATAAAAATCATCATAAGGTATTTCTATATCAGGAGTAACTCCGTCTTCTATTGATAAACCATTTTTATCAACACTTCCGTCTGGAGAACTTATTGTTAATGTTGTACCATCTGGTAAAACAAATGGCATAATTGAATATGTACCACCACTACTCTTTTGACCAATTAGTGTTGCCAATTTATAATCTTTAGCATATTGTGCTAGATAGTTTGCTGCACTAAATGTAACAGGACTTGTCATTACATATCATTTATAACTATTTTCTGCATCTTGATCGTCAAAATTACCATCTATATTTGCGTCAACTTTTATTTTTTGGATATATTGTTTTCCTGTTTGACTGTTTTCTTTTTTGTGTTTTATATCTTCATCTGTCATTAATCCAATAATTTTTTCGGCTTGAACTATTTCTCCACCTCTGTTTGTAGAAAGATCTAAAACTATTTTTTTAATTTCTTTGTTTTTCTTAATTGTATTATCAATAATATATTTAAGGCGTGCGAAAGTGTCTACGATTCTAGTATAGCTTGTTTGCGGTATTTGTTGTGGTTTTTCATCGCCAATAACAAAATCATTTATTTTAATTATAGCTAAGTCTCCGTGTGTTAGTGCATAAGGAACACTAAATGAATCTAATTGATCTAATGTTGGGCTATCTCCTTGTTGAGGATGGTTTTTAAGTAATATCCCTCTCAATTTTTGCATGTTTGTGTTAATGTCATTGATTTTAGTTCCTTCAGCACTTGTACGATTTAATTCGGGTGTATTTTGTGTAACATAATATGAGAAATCTACAAATTGTGAGTGTGGATCGTTTAATACATTAGAAAAAATATTAATATATTCTTCTAAATATTGATTAGGTGCCAAACTTAATAACTTATCTTTATTTATTGTAGTTAAGTTTTTAAAACCACCTTTAACTTTATTTTTAAAACCGTAAAAATTGTCCATTACAAATGAAAAAAAGTTTAAGTTATATTCTCTATCTTTTTTTGTTTCTCCAGATCTTCTTGTTTCTTGAAGCAATTTTTGACTTTCAGGAGTATATACTGGAAGAAAAGGTGTTGATGCAAAGATTTTAGTTCCTGTAATATAGAAAAGAATTCTATTTTTAGAACCAAATAATAAGTTTAAAACATCAAAAGGAATATAAAGTTTATCATTATCATAATGTAATTTCATTCCGTAGTTTGATAAGTTAAGCTTGATTACTGGATTGCCTTGTTTAATTATTTCGTCTTCTAAATTTTTAAAGTGCTTACTATATGTAGAATCTTGAGAATCTGTTGTTTCTTTAAAAGCATTAAAAACTCACTCTGAATTATATTCGATAGTATTATCTTTGTAATTAAACTTTAAATATGGTTTTACACCATCTTTTGTTTCTTCGTTATATGGTTTAAATGTTCATTCTGAACCTTCTTGATCTTTAGTTGCTACATACTTTGTTTTATCAACTAAACCATCTATCATATTTATAAATTCATTAATTTCTAAATAATCAATAGCCTGACTTGTTAGAACTTTTAAAGATATATTTTCTTTGAAAGCTAATGATTGTTTTGGTATTAAACTTTCAAATGTAACTTGACGTTCATTGTATTGTTCAAGTTCTTTTGTTGTTGTGTTAGTTGCTGTTGTTTTATCAACATTTGTATTATTGTTTGAATCCACAGTGCTTGATTTGTTGTTTTGATTTTGATCGTTTATATTATCGGTGTTTTTATTTTCGTTACTACTACATGCTATAGAAAGTGGAACTAAAGTAGTTAAACCTCCTAAGCCTAAAAATATTTTTTTTAAATTTGTTTTCATTTTACCTTCTTTTTTGATTATGTATTATTTTATCAATTTTTTCTGGATTATAATAATCTTCATAATTTATTCTTAAATCTACTTCTGCTCCGTCTTCTACAAAAGTTTGGTCTTTAAATGTAAATCCATCGTTAGAGCTAATTCCTAAGGTTGTTCCGTCAGGTAGAACAAACGGAAATACCGAGAATGTACCTCCAGAACTTTTGTTACCAATTATTTTTGCAATATTATTATCTTTCGCGTAAGTTGCCATAAAGTTAGCAGCACTAAATGTGATAGGGCTAGTCATTATATATCAATTATATTCTGTGAATGCATCATCATCATTGTAATCGCCATCATCATCTGCATCAATTTTAAATTCACGATATGAAAAATTATTTGTAATTGTATCGAACTGATATTGTCTAATATTTTCGTTAGTCATCATACCCAATAATTTTTCGGCTTGTACAACATGACCCCCTGTATTAGTAGATAAATCTAATACAATATTCTTAACTTCTTTATGATCTTTTTGTATCTTTTTGATACTATTCAGAACTCTATAAAAAGTATCATATTCATACGCTTTTTCTTTGTCGTTTTTAATCATTTCTTCGCTTGCAACAACAAAATTATTGACCTTAATTATAGCTAAGTCGTTACTATGGATTATATTAATTTCGCTTCTTTTATCTTTTTGATAAATTTCATTGTCTAAACTTTGGAGTTTTTGGTCTAATATTCTGTAATATTTGTAAATGTTATAAGTTTTATTATTATTTTTATCTTTTTCGCTTAAACCTGAAAAATCAATAGAAGGTTTTGAACCTTGAATTGTTGAAAAGATTTGTGCATGAGGGTCATTTAAGTTGATGGTGAATAATTTAGCATATTCACTTAAGTAATTGTTTGGATTTGTACTAATTAAATTATTTAAGTTATTTTTTGTATATGTTTTAAATCCGTTTGGCATTTTTAAATCTTTAAATCCGTAAAAATAATCAAAAACTAAAGCCATAAAATTATAGTTTATCATTCTAGTTTTCTTTGTTTCTTCTAAATATCTATTTTTATTATTTAATAAAGTGTTAGGAGTTTCGTTTCCATTTAAACTATTAGGTAAAAAGTTCCCTATCAATAATTCTTTTCCAAGATATAAATTGTAATAATTGTTAGAACCAAAAAGTAGATTTAAAATATCAAAAGGAACCAATAAGTCATTTTTATATTTAAATAAATTAAAACCATAATTTCTCAATTGAATTTTTGTAATTTTATTACCTTTTTTGATAGTTTCAGATTTAACAAATTTTATATTTTTATTATACTTAGTTCCGCTGTCAACTCCATTAATTGAAGCTGTAAAAACAGAGTTATCATTAAATTCTATAAAACCATCTTTGAAGTTAAATTTAACAAAAGGATAATCTTTTTCAGATTTACCATAAGGAGTAAAAATTCAGTAATCGTCTGTTTTTTCTAAATTTGATAAATATACGTCTGTATAAATTAAACCATTAATTAATTTTAAAAAATCTTCTATGTTAGTATATTCTATATCTTCAATATTAATAATGCTTAATTTAGTATTATCAATTATCTTAAATTGTCCTTCTTTAAAATTTTTGAATTTTACTTGATGAGCTAAATATGTTTTATCATTTATTTCTAATTTTTCGTAAATGTTAAAATCATATTTTTTATCAATAGGAGAATCATAAAAAGAACAGCTTGTTACTGCTGTTATTGAAGTTGTCATAAAAAATAGTGACAATATTTTTTTTGTAATTTTATTCATGTTTATTTATTTCTTTGATTATGTTATATAAATCATCAAAAACATTTTGTTTCTCAACATCATGGATAATATTGTGTCTTGAATTTTTATAAATTTTAAAATTTAAATTTTGCAAACCAAGCTTAACAAGGTTTAAATATAGTTTTTTAGGGCCTTTACCAAATAATCCGATTGAATCGTTTTTTCCGGCTAAAATAGAAACAGGAATGCTTTTGTTTATATTTTGTAGTATTTTCAAATCGTATGAATTTTTTGCAAATTGCATTAATGCATATGTTAAGTGTAAAGATGGGAATTTCATTTTTTTAAACTTACTATTCAAAATATAGTTTTCATAGTATGTTTTATCGCTTGAAAGCCATTCAAATTCATTTAATGGATTTTTTATTTTTCTATTTAATCTCTTTTCAATAAAATTTTTAAATCCTGTGTATTTAAAATCTTTTCCATATTTTTTTTCAAGATGTTTAATTATTCTTATTCCTAACAAGCCTTGTATATTACTATAATATGGAAAACCAATTAAAAATAATCCGTTGATATTGTTGCTGTTTTTAGTGGCGAATAATAATGAAATTAAAGAACCCATTGAGTGACCAAAAAGATAAATTGGAAGTTTTGGATATTTCTTTTTGATTAATATATTTAGTGTTTTTACACTGTTTATTAATTCGTTAATATCTTCGGGGATGACACCTAATTGAGCATCTGTGTCAATAGTATTTCCGTGTCCATAATTGTCATTTCCAACTACAATATATCCTTTTGAGTTAAAGTATTCAGCAAATTCGTCATATCTATCAATTTGATCTCCTAAACCATGTACAAATTGAATTATTCCTTTTGGGTTTTCTACTTTTCACTCGGATACATATATATTATTTTCTCCGTAAAATGATTTACTTTTCATTTTTATTTTCTGCTTTTCATTGTTGGGAATAATAAAACATCTCTAATAGATTCTTTTTCGGTTAATAACATGGTTAAACGATCAATTCCAATTCCGCAACCACCAGCGGGAGGCATACCATATAGCAACGAATCTACAAAATCTCAATCAATGTCGCTTGCTTCGTCGTTACCATTATTTTTTTCGTCCAATTGATCTTCAAAACGTTGAAGTTGGTCAAGTGGGTCAGAAAGTTCGGTGTACATATTTGCGTATTCTTTGGTGTTAATAAAGAGTTCAGCACGCTCTGTAAATCTTGGATCTTCGCTTTTTGCTGTAAGAGGAGAAATCTCAATTGGGTGGCCAAAAACAAAAGTAGGTTGTATTAAAGTTTTTTCAATTAATTCTTCGAATAATTCATTAATAATATGTCCTAACTTAAAGTATTTTTGAACCTTTATTCCTTGTTTTTTCGCTACTTCAATAGCTTCATCGATGTTGATTTCTCTAAAGTTTACGTTTGTTGCTTTTGATACTGCATCTACCATATTGATTCTATTAAATGGTTTTGTTAAATCTATTTCAACACCTTTATTGTTTACTTTTTGTACACCTAATTTAGTTGCTAATCTTTTGATTAATGTTTCAGTTCTATTCATCATTCCTTCTAAATTAGAATATGCTTCATAAAATTCTATAGAAGTGAATTCGGGGTTGTGTGTTGTATCTATTCCTTCGTTTCTAAATATTCTACCAATTTCGTAAACTCTATCAATTCCACCAACTAATAATTTTTTTAATGGAATTTCTGTTGCGATTCTTAAGACGAACTCTTGATCTAAAGCATTATGATGTGTTTTAAATGGTTTAGCTGATGCACCAGAAAGATAATCATGTAAAAAAGGAGTTTCAACTTCCATGTATTCTAATTCATCGAAAAATCTTCTAATTTCTGAAATTATTTTAGTTCTTTTTCAAAATACATCTTTAACTTCATCATTAACTATTAAATCAACATATCTTTTTCTATATCTCTCTTCAATATCGGTTAGTCCGTGGTATTTATCTGGCAATTGTTTTAATGATTTTGTTAGTAGTTTAATTGATTTAACTTTAACTGAAATAGCTCCGGTATTAGTTTTAATAACTGTACCACTTGCATACATTATGTCACCTAAATCTGCTAGTTCAACTACTTTTTTGTATTCTTCTTCTGCTGTTTTAGAATTAAAGTATAGTTGAATTTTTGAGTGATAATCTTTTAAAACTATAAAAGGACCTCTCATAGCAACTATTCTACCTGCAACATTCACTTCGTTGTTTTGTTCTTCTAGCTCAGCTTTTGAAAATGAGTTAAATTTATTTTCTATTTCGTCTGAATAAGTTATTTTTTCTAATTTATCAGCATTTTCAAATGCGTTAACATTTATTTTTTTGTATTCATCTAGTTTATTTCTTCTAATTTGTTCTTGTTCTGTCAATTTTTCCATTTTAAAACTCCTTAAATATATAACTGTATTATGCTTTTAAGCATTATTTTTTATAGTTTTTAGTTAAATTTTAACTATACCACTTAAATAATTAAATTATATAATATTATAATTATTTATTTAATAAATATTATTAACCTTATTTACTATTTATTAAATTAAAAGATAAGTATTAATTTTCATAAATACTTATCCCTAAAATGAAATATCAAGTGCAACACTTTCGTGCTTGGTATTTTTATTATATCTTAACGATCTAAAAAAATCTAAAATTTTACTTAAAAAATCAATATTATTACTTTGTTTTCAATATCAAAAGTT
>NZ_JAOPHP010000011.1 GCF_025515455.1 Mycoplasma sp. CSL7503-lung
TGCTGTTTTAAAATCGGTTTGATCAATAATTTTGCAATATTTAACTTTTTGTTCAAATGTAAAATGTTTGGACATAAAAATAACACTCCTTTATTTTGGAGTGTCAAATTTTTTTCACCTAACTTACCATTTTTTTTATACCTTTTTTTATATTATTAGAATATAATATATATTATGAAATATAAATATGACTTTGGCTTTATTGGGACGGGAGCATATGGTAGTGCACTAGCTAATGTTCTATCTTACAATAATAAAAAAATATCGATGTATGGCATTGATGAAAAAGAAATTCAGGACATCAATGATGGACATAATCAAAAGTACTTTGGATCAAATAACTTTTTTAATAAAGAAAATATTTTTGCTACAAACGATTTATCTGAAGTTGTTTTAAATTCTAACTTTATAATCCTAGCCATCCCTTCAAACGCAATAAAATCTGTGTTAAAACAAATAAGTGGATTAATTAAATTTAAAAAAATCAATTTAATTAATTTATCAAAAGGTATAGAACCTTCTACAGAACTTTTTTTTAGTCAATTTATCAAAAGAAAATTTAACAAAAATTTAAAAAATTTAGCAACACTTTTAGGACCCTCTTTCGCTATTGAAATTTTTAATAAAGAGTTAACTGTTATAAATATTGTTGGTGAAAACAAAGAATATAACGAAAAATTAATACAAAATTTTAATAATAATTATTTTAAATTAGTAGAAAATAGTAACGAAATAGGACTAGAGCTATTCGCTTCTCTAAAAAATGTTCTTGCAATAGGACTAGGAATAGCTTCTATCGCAACAGAAAGTAAAAATACAAACGCAGCATTAATTACAATTGGTATTCAAGAGATGATAACAATATATCGTAAACTAACAAACAATGTAGATAATGACTTTGTTTACCAATTTGCAGGTATAGGTGATACTTTTTTAACTTGCACATCGGTAAAAAGCAGAAATTACACATTCGGTACAATGATTGGAGAATTCGGAATAAATGTTGCTTTAGAAAAAACAAACGGCACTGTAGAAGGTTATACAACCGCTAAATCATTAGAAAAAATAATTAAAAATAATCAAATAAATGTTCCGTTTTTTGAAAATATTATAGAAATACTTTCAAACAAAAAAGAACACATGAAAATATGTGATTTTATAACTAAAAATAGTTAAAAAATAATGTAAAATTATATTATATTTATAATATAAAATAAGGAGTAAAATGATTAAACATACACAAGATGTTAAAAATTCTCAAGTTGTTGTTTCATACACAATTAAATCAGATGAATTTCAAAAATTATTTAATGAATCAATAGATAAAAAAGCTCAAAAAGTTAAAGTTCCTGGTTATAGACCTGGTAAAGCTCCAATTGAAAAACTAAGATCATACGTTAATAAAGAAGATGTTTTTACAACACTTATTAATAACTTAGCTAGAAATAAATTCTCTGAAATTGCTAGATATATCTCAGAAAATAAATTAGCTGTAGTTTTACAATTTCATGAATTAGATATTAAAAACGAAGAAAACGGTGACTTAGTAATTAATTACAATTTCCCTATGATGCCTGATCTAAAAAAACTTACTTTAAAAGGTATTGAAACTAAATTCAACTTTAAAAAAGTAGGCAAAAAAGAAGTTGAAGATGCAAAATTAGAAATTTCAGAAAAATTCAACGGTCTTGAAGAAGTTAAAGACAAAAACGAAAAAACAGTTTTAGGTGATACAGTAAATATCGACTTTAAAGGATTTATTGATGACGTTGCTTTCGAAGGTGGAGAAGCTCAAGGACACGATTTATTATTAGGTTCAAAAACTTTTATTCCAGGTTTTGAAGATCAATTAGTTGGTAAAAAAACAGGTTATAAAGGTGATGTAGTTGTTAAATTCCCTACAGATTACTTTGTTAAAGAATATAGAGATAAAGAAGCAACATTCCAAGTTACAATAAACGCAATCAAAAGACCTTCAAAATTTGAATTTAATGACGATTTCGTAAAAGAGTTTAAAATTGACGGAGTTGAAACTTTAAAAGAGTTTGAAAAATTATTAAAAAACAAAAAAGAAGTTGAGTTCTTTTTAGAATCAATTAGACAATTTGAATTAGAGACTATTGAAGAAATTATTAGCAAGTCAAAATTAGAAATTAATCGTCAATTATTACAAGATAGAATAAAAAAATTAGAAGATGATTTTAACAATTCATTAAAACAATACGGATTAAAAAGAAAAGAATATCTTTCATTCGTTAAAACAACAGAAGAAGAATTAAATGAAGAATTCAACAAAATAGCAAGTTCTGAACTTAAAAAATCATTAGTTCATGAATATTTATTTGGTGAACTTAAAGTAAACGAAGAAGATAAAGATTTCAAAGAATTTAAGGAAAAATTACAATTAAGCGGTGAAAAAGGTATACCTGGAAACTCAGCTCAAGAAATTGAAAAAACAAAATTAGAACTTGTTAAGACAATTGCATTTAACTACAAATTGCTTGTATTATTGAAAAAAGATAAAGATGCAGAAGAATATAAAAAATTAGCATTAAAATTAAAATTCACATTCTAATAATATTTAAAAATCAGGATATTCTCCTGATTTTTTTGAAACATTTTTTCATTTTAAAAATATTTTTTGAAAGTTATATAATAAGAAATATATGAAGGAGGGAATGTGAACTCAAAAGAAGAAAACAAGATAAATAAGGAAGTTATTATAATCAAAAACTTACAAAAAAGTTTTAAAAAATATAAAGCGTTAAAAGGCATTTCTTTTAATGTCAATAAAGGAGAATTATTTGGTTTTTTAGGTTTAAACGGAGCAGGCAAAACAACTACATTAAATATAATTTTAGGTTTACTAAAACGTGATGCGGGTGAAGTTTTAATAAATGGTCAAAATATTGATGAGGACATAGTTTCAATTAGAAATCAAATAGGAATTGTATTTCAAGAGTCTATTTTAGATCCTGGCCTAAACGTATATCAGAATTTATTAGTTAGAGCCAATCTTTATAAATCTTTTTTTAAAGATAAAACTCCAAAAGAAGTTGTAAATGAAATTATTGATGAATTCCAACTAAATGATTTTGTTAATAGAAATTATGCACATCTTAGTGGTGGGCAAAAAAGAAGAGTTGATATTGCAAGAGCACTTGTTCATAAGCCTTCAATTTTATTTTTAGATGAACCGACAACAGGTTTAGATCCAAATTCTAGAAAGCTTGTTTGAGAAATACTTAGTAAGATACAAAAAGATAGAAATTTAACTATTTTACTTACAACTCATTATATGGAAGAAGCAAACAATTGTAATAGAGCAATAATAATTCAAAAAGGTGAAAAATTAGTCGAAGGGACTCCATCAGAACTAAAATCAAAATATTCAAGCTCTCAAATTAAAATTTATAAGATGACAAGCAAATTAAGTGACTCTATTTTAAAATCAAACTTAGATTTTAAAATAAACAATAATGTTTATACCATTAAATTTAAAGACTACAATGAAGGATCAGGATGAATTAAAGAACACATCAAAGATATTGAAGATTACGAATTTTTCAAAGGTTCAATGGACGAGGTTTTTTTAAATGTAACTGAACAGTTCGGAGGTAAAAATGTTTAGTCAGTTAGGAAATTTATTTAAAAGACATTTTTTAATCTTTGCAAAAGATAAAAAAAATTTTCTTTACCTTTATGAGTCCTATGATTGTACTTTTATGTTTCGCCTTATTCGCAAGAAATATTTACATTGGCCAAATGCCAAAACAAACTCCTGAAATTATTAAAAACCAATATGCCGATATAAGTTTAATGATTGGACTTTTATCAGTAACCACATTTACAAATGCAATTAGTTTATCAAGTGTTATGGTTACTGACTCTGAGAGAAAAATATTAAATGATTTATATATGACACCTGTTAAAACTAGCGTCATACGTTTAAGTTACCTGCTATTCAATATATTTTTAAATATTTTAATTACAACACTAATGTATCTAATAAGTATTTTTTGAATGTTAGGAAACAAAACTTTCATTGTGAACAACCAAACTACAATTCCGTTTGCAAAAGGAATGTATATTTGGTTTAGCATTATAATTGGATGTATTTTAAATAGTGCTATTTTTGTATTTATATTTAGTTATGTTTCTAATAGTGCTGCTTTTAGTGCTTTAAGTGCTTCTTTAAGTGGTATCGCAGGATTTTTAATTGGTGCTTTTGTTCCACTAATTACATTCCCAAGAGCACTTGCTGAGATATCAAGTTTAATACCTGCTACCCAAATTAGTAATTTAATTAAATATTTCGCACTAAAAGACTTATCATTTGTAAACCAAAGTAACGCAAGTTTTGAATTCTATATTTTATTAGGACAAGATATAAAATGATGAGGATCGTTCCTATATGCAACTAGTTGAATTGCATTAATGTTTACACTTAATTTTGTGATTAAAGTACATAAAGTCAAGTAAAAAATAACATTTAATTAAAACTCCAAATTTGATTTAGATTTGGAGTTTTAATTTTTCTACAATACTATCTTTGCTCATACACAATAACCACAAGTATTTCTTCAATTTTCTTAGATGTGCCAAATTCCTCGGCATATTTTCTGAGTTTTAATATATCTTTATCATTTTTTTAAGATAATAATTTCATGCTTTAGAAAAAATTCTGTATCTTGATTTTTTCTGTCTCTAACTAGATCACAAAGTGTTCTCGACATATCATAAACATTTACAACATTACCCATTTATGTTTTAATTTTTGTTATACCTAGATTGTATCACTCTTTTTTTAATTGGTGGACAATTATTTTATCTTTTATTTTTCAAGTATTATAACCTTGTTTTACTGTCACTTCCTTTGTAAACGATATTCTGTCTGTTGAATCATGAAGATAAAGTGCTATCTAATCAGAAAAAATTACTACATTATTTCTTAGTTAAAAAAATAGTTTTCATCATAATTATAATAATTAGGACTAATGTAACATTTTTTAAGCTCTCTTTTTTAACCATATTTGTTAGAAATCATAAATGGAACTTATGTTTAGATAATTCTTTTATGTTATTATTCCGTTGTTAGATTTCATAATTTTAATAGTGCTATATTCATTTTACTTACTTTTGTGTTTTATCATTATAAGAAATAGCTCACAAATACAAGTTATGAATTAAATAGTCATAATTAATTTTTGTTACATTCTTTGAAATCGGGTTTAATTAAATCGGATATATTCAATTAATTTACAATTAAAGTATTCATGACTAAGTAATAAACACCATTAATTATAAAACCAACTATGTATTAGATTTTCCTTTTTAATTTAGATCTAATTAATCAGTTATATTATCAACAAAATATTTGATAATTCTTAATATCTTATTTTATTGGAGAATATATTCAAATAATCGAAAATTTAATTTCTTTATTTTCGGCATTTAAATTGAGACTCTGAAATCAAAGCAGGTTGATCCCTTTAAAATAAATGTGTAATTGTGAAATAATACGTTAAACCTATTTTGTTTTCAAACCCTCTATAAATTCAATTTTTTTCGTGATTTATTTTATCTTTAAAAACAATAATATAAATAAATTATTAATCTAATTATTGATAGATGATAAAATATTAATATAAAATATATTATATCTTGAAATATAGTTGATCAAATAAATTATTTTTTTGATTTAAACTATATTTTTATTTAGAAATAATATTTAAATAGTAAGAAAGTAATAAATTATAAATATGAAAAAAATAAAAAAAGAACCAATAAATGATGCTAACGGACTGATCACAAAAGATGGAATAATTAGTTTTATGAAGGAACAAAGCAAAACTATTCGTAGTAGAAATTCTACAGACATAACTAAAGCATTTCGTTATTCTAATGATGATGAATGATATACAACTTATGAGGATGTTGAATTTTTTATAAAAGAAGCTAAGATACCTAAAGATATGGTTATATGATGTCCTTTTGATTTAGATAACTCAAATTTTGTTAAAGCATTTAATGATTATGGTTATAAAGTGATATATTCTCACTTATTATATGAACAAGATTTTTATAAGTATGAGCCGAACGAAAAATGAGATATAATAATTTCCAATCCACCTTTTAGAAATAAACACAATTTGTTAGAAAGAATTCTAGAATTCGGAAAAGAAAAGCCTTGAGCGTTAATTTTCGGAATACAAGCTCTAAATAGCGAAAAATTTTGTGATAAATTACAACAATTTAAAAGAATTCAATATGTTCACTTAAAACGTAGAATGTGCTTTACAAAAGATCACTTAAATTATGATGTGATGAAATTAGATAGACCTAGTTTTGCATCTATGTGAATATGTAATAATTTATTTAAAAAAGATATTCAAGTATGAAAAGGTGTTGATTATAAAAACGATAAAAAGGAATATTATTAATGGAAAAAATAAAAATTCAAGTAACATCTAATTTATACAAAAATTTAAACACAAAATTCCAAACTAATAAAAATGATGATTTAACAAAATTGTCTAATAAAGCAATATATGAAACAATTTATTTTGATAAATATATAACAAAAAAATATGATGAGTGTATTTTTGAAGAAATAGAAGAAAGATTTCAAGGAATTATTGTTAACAACGAATTTGTCGTATTTTTTTCTATGGCACTAGATAATAATTTTAAAACAGTAGGGAGAAATACTTTTTTATCACAAGGATTCTATCCAGTATATAATTTTTCCAATTCTAAAAATAAAAAATTACCAATAAAAGTATCATTAAATCCTTATTCATTTTACAAATTTGTAGATAGCAAAAGAGGTTTTATTCCTCCAGAGAATTCAACAAATATTCGGATTACAATTTGTGAAATGAAATTAATAAATATTGAATTTAGTCGTTCACTAAATATTAATAGAACATTTTTTGATGATGATTTGTTTTCATACTTAAACGCAATGAAACAATCGAAAGAAAATAACAATTCAAACAACGGATTTTGATTGTTAGCAGAAGATAATAATACTATAAATGTTTATGGACTTGATAATGAGAAGAATACAAGTAAAAAAAGTGATATTTTTGACGGAGCTAAGTGAGGCGATTTATTTCTTTCGTTAAAACTTTTATCTATGAAACGTAAGGAATGAAAAATTAATGAATTAAATTTTATAATATATGAAAATTATGAAAAAGAAAGTTATAAAAAAAAGTTAAAACTAATCCGAAATATGGGCTTCAATATAGTAAATATTTTTGATGAACAAAAAAATATAAATATCGATAATGAAATAGACACAGAAGATGATATAAAAAGAAGACAATCTGTCTTTAAAAATAAAATTTTAAAACATTATAAGTTTAAAAATGAATGTTTCACTTGCGACTACCCATTAAATTTAGTAGCAAGCCACATTCATCGTTTTACCGACATAAAATCTGATTTTAAAAATGGAACAATAACAAAAGAGGAGGCTCAATCACAAGTGATTGATGGTGCAAACGGATTTTTATTGTGTCCTAATCATGATAAAGAATTTGAAATGGGATTTATTTATTTTGATCTTAATGAAAAAAAATTCAAATTTAATGAAGAAAGATGAGAAATAGAAGTTAAATCTATCGATTGAACCAAGAATGAATTAGCAAAAAAAATATCTGAAAGATTAAAAGAGAAGAAACTAGAAATTAGGGGTAATAATATTATTGAATTCAAAAAAAGACTTAGTATTTATGTAAAAAAACACCATATAAGAATAGGAATAAATAATAATATTCTAAAAAATAATTAAATTTTCTATAGTAAGTTTATAAAATAAGAAGTTAAAATTATGAATAAATTAAATCTTAATTTAAACTTTTTTCTATACAACTTTATAACATTCATATAAAAAACCAAAAATATAAAGAACATGATTTCATTGATATAAAAATTGATGAAGTTGAAATAAAAAATAATAGTGAAATTTATTACAAAACAAAAAAAGAAAAAGAGATTAAAATCATAATGAAAGGATATAAATATTTTATATTTATTAAAATTTTTCGACAAATGCAAAAAATGGCATATATCAAAAAAATACAATCAATAAGTTTTTTAACAATAGTTGACTGTATAGATTTAGACTTTAAAAAATGTTCTAAGATAGTTTGTTTTGCTAACGAATATAATAAAAAAGCATCTCAAAACCTATAAAAAATTTAGTTAATGTAAGAAATGATCAACAATAAAATTTCTAATTTATTCATAATTTTTAAAGGTAAGCCTTAATCTTGTATACTATCAACAAAGTGTCTATAATAAAACGGAAGAGAAAATTTATTTTTGGAATTAGAAAGAATGTTTAAAGAAAAAACTAAAATAATTTTCTTGAAAAATGGAAAAGATTAACCTGAGTGCGATAAATGAAATACTTTTAGAGCAATATTAAATTCATTAGAGAAAAATATTATGTTAAGTATAAAACATTAAATACTATTGTACGGGAGTGTAAAACAAAATAATAAAATAATTTGAATTGTTACATTTATAGATAAAGTAAAGTATGAAAATTTGAATTTTGAATGCTAAAAAACTATTACTGATATTGTTGGATTATAAATATGAAAGTTAAAGATAAGTATTACTACAGTCGAGAATAATTTAAAAATTTAACTTACAAAAAGATGAAAAAATATATTATATTAATAACGTAGAAAATATTCTCCTATTTTAACCTCAAATATAGCAGCATACAGCCATAATATACTATTAGTTTTACAAAATTTGGTGTTATCAAAAACTAACAATGTAAGAATATTTTCTTTTCAAGTAATTTCAACAAATTACCAAATATAGGAAATAGAGTCATTTACATAAAAAATAAAAAAAGATTTCAACCCAATAAATAGGATAAAAAAGAATATAAATTTAAGTTGAGTATTATTTTTCTAAATTTATTAATTAAATTAAATAATTTATAAGGGATCATTATCATAACTCAAAATAATAAAAAAGTAAGCCTAAACTTACTTTTTTTATTACATCTTAATGTTTCCTGGTGTTCTTGGGTAAGGAATAGTATCTCTAATGTTTTCCATACCTGCGACATACATTACAAGCCTTTCAAACCCTACTCCAAAACCAGAAGATTGCATGTGACCAAAACGTCTTAAATCAAGATATCATTGTAAATCTTTTTGATCAATGCCTAATTCATTTACACGTTGAACTAATTTGTCATAATTTGTTTCTCTTTGACTACCACCAATAAGTTCACCGACTCCAGGAACTAGTAAATCAAAAGCAGCAACAGTCTTACCATCTTCATTTTGATACATATAAAAGGCTTTAAAATCTTTAGGGAAGTTTATTACTGCAACAGGAGCTTTATAAAGTTCATCAGTTAAGTATTTTTCGTGTTCGCTACCTAAATCTAAACCAAATTTAATATCTTGGTTTTCAAATCTATCTCTAACTTTTAACAATTCTTCAATAGCTTCTTTATAATCCACAATTTTTAAAGGAGTATTAATATAACTTTCCAAACGAGAAATTAAGTTATTATCAACATGTTCGTTTAAGTATTCAATTTCCATTTTGTTTATTGACAAAGTGTTTCTAATAACAACTTTAAGCATATCATCTGCTAATAAAATTGTTTTATTTAAATCATAAAAAGACATTTCAGGCTCAATCATTCAAAATTCGGCTAAGTGTCTTTTAGTGTTTGAATTTTCAGCTCTAAAAGTAGGTGCAAAAGTATAAATTTTATTCATACCTAATGCATAACTTTCTCCATGTAATTGTCCTGTAACACCTAAGCTAGCCTTATTTCCTTTTCCAAAGAAGTTACCTTCTTTTGTTGAATCATCAACTAAAAATGTTTCCCCTGCTCCTTCTCCATCGTTACTTGTAATAATAGGGCTATTCATGTAATAAAAACCTTTATTTATAAAGTATTTATGTACTTCTTGAGCTAAAGTTGAACGAATCAACATAACTGATCTAAATAAATTAGTTCTATGTCTTTGGTGTGGAATTTCTCTTAATGTTTCGGTTCTCATTTCTTGCTTTTGAATTGGAAAATCTTCATCAACATTTTTGTAAGCTATTAATTCTGTGGCTTTCATTTCAATTGGTTGAGGTGAGTTTGGAGTTGCGTGTAAAGAACCTAAAATTTCTATTGCAGTGCCAACTCTTAATTGATCTAAAATATCAAAATCAAATTGTTCGCCCTTAAAAACTACTTGTAAATTTTTAACAGTTGAACCATCATTAATTTCAAGAAAACGAATTTTCTTGCTACCTCTATTAGAAGCTACTCAACCTTTAAGAGCAACTTCGCTTCAACCATCATAAAAATTAGGTTTTAAAATCATTTTTTTAATAGTATGCATATTATTCCTCAATATTTATTTTTATTATTATTTTTGTTATTTCTTCTTTTGTTTTATCTGTAATTAAAGGACAATGTAATTCTCCAGGTAAAAATAATGCAAAATAACCTTTACTTAGACGTAAATAATTGTTTTTATTATTATAGTTAACAAAAACAACATCATTTTCTGGTTTATTTAACAAAACATTTTTATCTGAATACTCGGGATTTAGATCGTAACCAAAAATTTCATCACATTCACCTGCGAAAATATGTATATCAACATTTTTCGAATGAATTTCTCCGAATGTCTCTTCAGGAAATAGTTCTTTATATTTCATTTTAACAATTTTTATTTTGTCATCAATTTGGGTAATACCAAAATCTAAATTATCAAAATTAAATTCCGTTAATAATTTTAGAGCTTTATTTAAAGAAGGATATTTAGTTTGATAAATATTTGAATTAACTATTTTGTCATATATCATTAATTATTTTCCTCGCTCTTTATTTTCAATAAAACTTGATCTATTCTGCTACCGATTGTAGATACATCATCAAAGTAAAATTTAACTGTAGGAACTTTTCTTCAATTTAGTCTTTTAGATAAGATTTTTTTTATAATACCTGCAGAATTATTAAGTGCAATTAAACCTTTTTCTTTATTAGAAAATAGGTTTACATATACTTTTAAATAACTTAAATCAGATGATAATTCAACATCCATAACAACTGGATCAATAATATTTTTATTTGTTATTTCATTAAATAAAATATCTGCAATCATATTTCTAATTAATGCTTCTTTTCTTTTTAAGTTTATGTTATTCATATGTTTTAAATTATATAATATTTTATTTAAAATTTAATATAAAAATAAGGCTGGTATATATTAAATTCCGATTTTTTATTAAGAAAATTATCATTTTATATTTGCAAGTTATATTAAATAAAAAACATTAAAAAAACATCAAGTATAACCATTATGTTCTTGATGTTTTTTGTAATAATTATTTATTTGCGTTTGATTTTTGTAAACGTTTGTTAAATCTATCAATTCTACCTGTAGCTTTGATTTGAGTTTTGTTTCCTGTGAACACTGCATGACAGTTTGAACATACGTCAACTGTAAAGTTTTTTCTTGTTGATTTAAAAGTAAATTCTTTTTGACATGTTGAACAAGCAACTTGAACTTCATAATAAGCAGGATGTAAATCTTTTTTCATATTCTTCCGATCCTTTCGACTATTTTGAGTAGAACTCAACAACTAAAGCGTCTTTGATTTCTGAATGAATTTCTGTTCTTTCTGGTAATCTATCTAATTTAGCTGTAAAGTCTTTTCTTGTCATTCAAGCTGAAGCTTGTTTTGTTTCTAAAGCCTCTAAAATTTGTTTGTTTGTTCTTGATTTTTCTTTTAATTCAACAACATCACCTAATGAAACTACCATTGATGGGATGTTTGCTTTTTTACCGTTTAATGTAAAGTGTCCGTGGTTAACAAGTTGACGAGCTTGTCTTCTTGTTGTTGCAAATCCAGCTCTATAAACTACGTTATCTAAACGTGTTTCAAGTAATTGTAATAAGTTTGTACCTGTAACACCTTTAGCTTTAACAGCTTTTTCAAAAGCTTTACGTAATTGTTTTTCGTTTACACCAAATAAGTGTTTAACTTTTTGTTTTTCGTATAAGTGTAATCCGTAATCTGATAATTTAACTCTTTTGTTTCCGTGTTGCCCTGGTGCGTAAGTTCTTTTTCTACCTTTTGAAAATTCTTTACCTGTTTCTAAGATAGAAAAACCTAAACGACGAGCTTTTTTGAAAACTGGTCCTGTGTATCTTGACATTTTTCCTCTTTCTGCATAGGATGAGGGTTTATTTCTAACTATTAAAGTTTAACTTAATGTTTTCAATTAAACAGCTTAATCTACTAACAAAGTTTGACATGTTAAATTTTTCTTAGTTATAATAAACTGCTGTACTCAATTTATGCTTTATTATTTTATCATTTTTACACATTTTTATAAATAATATTTATAAGTTTATTTCCCTCAAACTAAGACATTTTTTAATATATTAAAATTTTTAAAAAATAGTTAATTATTTAAAAAATATTTTCAGCATTACATTATATGTTGTATAATTTGTTTATATTACTAATTGGTAATATAAGATTAAAAAATTTAGTCTTCATAATACTAAGTCATATTAATTTAAATGACTATTACATAATAAAACATATATAAAAAGATGAGGAAATAATGAAAAAAATAAAATTATTTAAAAAAATGCTTCTCCCATTATTAGGGTCAAGTGTAATTGTTGTTGCATCATGTTCAAATCAAGTAGAAACTAATGCTTCAAAAGAATCAAAAGAAAAAGAAAATAAAGAAACAACAGAAGAAAGCAAAGAAAAAGAAACCGGAATTCTTGAATCAATAACAAAAACAACTAATGAATCAGAGACAGAAGAAACAAACGAAACAGATACAGAGACAGAAGAAGAAGCAAATTCAGATTCTGATGAAGATGAAGATGATGGTGGAATTTTCGGTTCATCAGTTTTATCAAATTTAGTCGGATTACTTAAAGGTGATTCAGATAGTTCAGGTTCAGTATGATCAGGTGGTTCAAGCGATTCTGAGGATGAAGATGAGAATTCTTTAAAACAACAAGCAAGTAAAAAATTAAATGAAGCTTGAGGTTACTACGATACTCTTGCAGATGATGAAGATGGCAAATATTACGATCTATCAAATGAGTTGAAATCAAGAATAAATAATACATTAAAAGAAACAGGTTATTTAAAAGGAAATTTAACAGACGAAGAAGCACAAAATGTAATAAATCGTCTTAATGAACTTTTAGAAGATGTAAAAGCTAAAAAAGAAGCTATCGATGGTAAAAATTCAAGTGTTGAAGACACAACAAAAGAAACCAGAGAAGAGCAAGGTGAAGGTGAAGAATTAAATTCTAATAGTAAAAATGAAGAAAAACAAGAAAACCCAGAAGAAGAACAAAGAAAGAGAATGTATGGAGAAATAGAAGATATAATTTTAGAAGCTTACGATTATGATATAGATGAATTAAGTGATGAAAAATATAAACCCCTTTCAGATGAACTAATGAAAAATATTAATGATTTTAAACAAAAACTTAACGAATCTAAAGAAACACTTTCAGAAGAAAAAGCTAATGAACTTAAAGCAGAAATAAGAAAAATTATAGATGATATAAAACTTAAAAAAGAAACTATGAATAAAGAAACATCTCCTAATAATGAAGAAACCGAAAATTCTAATGGAGAATCAGTAACATCCGAAAGTTCTCAATCAGAAGATGAAGAAACGGCAGAAACACAAGAATAACTTATAAAAATAGATCCAAGTGTTCTATTTTTATTTTGCAATAAAAAACCATTTATTTTTAAAAAAACTTAATTATTCAATTGTATATTATAATTAAAGTAAGTTTTTTAAAACTTAAAGTTTGTATAAGGAAATAAAAATGAAAAAAAATAAAATACTTAAAAGTTTACTTATTCCTATTTTAGGAACAAGTTTTATAACTTTAATTTCGTGTTCACCAATGAAAGAACAACAAAATAAAATAGTAACTAATAACAATTCAAAAGACAAACCAAAAGAAAAAGAAGATAACTTAAAAATTAAGGATTCTTCAGAAGTAAACAATAAAGAAAATAGTAATCAATCTATTAATAGTAATAATGAACAAACAGATAGTCTAAGCCACAATAACGCAGAAGAAACTACTACTAAAGAAAATGTTGATTCAATAACAAAAAATAATCCCGAAGAAGAATCAAATAAAAATAATGATAAATCTAAAGAAGATGAACAAAATATCAAAAAAAGCGTACTAGACGCATACGAAAATTTAGTTAATGAACAAAAAAACTTTATAAATTTATATAATGAAACTAAATCAGAAAAAAATACAATGTATAAATACGAAATATTGTTTGACACAATAGATAAGGTTACCGAAAATTTGGATCAAATAGAAACTCCACTTAAGTTTGATCAACAAGAGCTTGAAAATTACAACAAAATTCTTAGTGAATTAAAAGGAAAATTTAGCGAAGTTACCAATCTAAAAAATACTTTAAGTTCACAAGAAGATATTAAACCTGAATATTATGCAGGGAATTTTGATAAAAATAATGTTAAAAAAGAAGAATCTTCTCCTAAAAACGATTATAGTAACTATCCTGAACTCGAAGCCATAGAAAGATCTACAAAAGACGGAAACACAAGTGTGGACCCAGTTAGATCTTTAGTAAATAAAAAAGCTTTAGAATTTATAGATTTAGCTAAAGGAAATATAACTGACTTTAATCAAAATAACTATACCTCGCAACAAAAAGAAGAATTAAGAAGATTTCTAAATGAAACTATAATAAATGGTGAAACAAACAAAAAAGCACAAATAAGACTTGTATTTAACTGAATTACTAAAAAAGTAAAATATGCTAGACAAGCAAATCAAGCTAAATTAAATCCATATGAAGTTAAACAATATTTATATGCTGTTTGTGGTGGTTATAGTATATTATATAAAGCATTTTTAGATTTACTAGACATTAAAACAATTATGGTTATTGGTTGATCTTCTGCTGGAGCTCACCAATGAAACGCAATACAAGATCCCGAAACTAATGAATGATTCTTTTCAGATACAACCTGAGGGGTTGTAAATGAAAGATATTTTAGATTATCACCTGAAGAAATTTCAAATGATCATATGGTTGAACGTGTTTTAGATTTAGATTTTAGAAAAGAAAATGTTATATATGAATATTGAAATGGATTATCAGTTAAAGATGCACTGGTTGATAACCCTAATATTCCTGATAAATTAGATGAAATTGTTGTTGAAAATATTTCTGATACTATTTTAAATAACGATAAAGTAAGAACATTACATATACCACAATTTGTAAAACACATTGAATACCCCGGAACTAAAGGTACATATGCTTTTGATGTCTCAAAAGATAATAAATTTTTCGCTTCACAAAATGGTATTTTATATAGTAAAAACTTTGAAAAAATATTAATGACTCCCAATAATTTAAATGTAAAAAATATTGTAATACCAAAAGAAACATCAACATTAAACGATGGTAAAGATTTATTTGAATCAAGTGTTGTGCAAAGTATTGAAGTAGAACCTGGAAATTATTCTTTCGCTTCATATAAAGGGGTTTTATACAATAATGACTTTTCACAAATAATTTCTATACCAAACGGGCTAACAAATTTAGTTGTCAATTCAAACGTTAAATTCCAAGGACAAGAAATATCATTCAAAGATAACATTAAAACCGTTACATTAAACGAAGGAATAACAGATATTGTTGATTACACATTTAATACTCTTAAAAAATTAGAATATGTTATTTTGCCATCAACAATTGAAAATATTAGTGAGTACGCCTTTTGGCAACTTAAAAATATAACACTAAAAACATATAAACATAACAAATATGTTGAAGACTTCGCGAAAAAACATTCATTTAGATATGAAATCATTCAAAATAATTAAAAAATGCTTCCTTTATATAAAGGAAGTTTTTTGTTTAATTCTAAAAAATAATATAATTTAAATTATGGAAAACATTAGAAAAATTTTTGCAGAAGGTAAAGCATATGCCGGTGCTAAAAAAGTTATTTTTATAACAACTTTTATTTATGCATTCTTGTTTATTTTAACAATATTATTATCTATTTTAGGTAGTTCTATATTAGAGAAAATGTTATATAGTTCTAGATATAGTGGTCGAGTGTTTTTTATAGCACTAGGCTTAATATTATTCGGTGTTGTTTCTAATTTTATAATTTCATTTTTTATTAGAAATAATAATATGAGTTTACTAAAATCATCCTTGCTAGCAACTTTTAATTTGATAATATGAACTTCTATAATAACAGGATTTTTATTTATTTTTAAAACAACTGAAAGAGTTTCATCAATGAACGCAAGTAATAACACTTTTAGTTACACAAACTTTCTTTTAATATCATGTTTACCATTATTAATTTTAATGGTTTGTGCTACAATAGGTTATTTCGAACTAATTAACAAACATATACTTAAAATAACAATGACATTATTAGGTATTGCTCTTATGGTCTTATTTTTCGTTTCTTTCTTTGTTTTAAAAGTTCAATGATACTATTCATTATTAAGTGTTCTTTTTATATCAGGAGCAACAATATTTGAGTTTTACTATGTAAAAAAAGAGATTCAAAACTTTACTTATGTATCTTCAAATTCTCAAATATATAGCTATGCGATTAATTTAGCTACTAGATTATTTGTTAGCACTTCATCAATGTTAATACATATTTTAAGACTTTTATCTTTTTCAAGAGATAATTAAGAATAGTATTACTTATATTAGGAAAATAAAATTCTAACTTAATATAAATTAATATAAAGACAAATAAAACAACAAGCACTAATACTTAGTAAGCGTGCTTGTTGTTTTTATTATTTTATAAAATTTGATAATATTCAACAGAATTTTATAAACCTAAGACTACTATTTATATAATAAAGTAAGCTACTACTTACTTTATTTATGATATGTAATTCCGTTTTTAATTGTAAATGCCCTATATATTTGTTCGATAAGCATTACTCTAAAAAGTTGATGTGGGAAGGTCATTTTAGAAAAATTTAATTTATTATTAAAATATGTTTCTATAACCCCGTTTGATCCTCCAATTACAAAAGTTATATTATCTGTATTTGTAATTTGTTCGCTAAATTCTTCTGATGTAACTTGCTTAGCTTGCGTAGATAAATAAATAACTTGTGAATTTTTAGGTATTTTTTCTAATATTAATTCTGTTTCTTTTTGTTTCTTCAATTCTATATTTTGTATTTTTTGTTCTTTAATTTCTATCAAGTTAACTTTAGTGAAAAAGTTAACTTTTTTTAAATAATCATTAAAAAGAACTTGATATTCCTTAGATAAACTACCTACTGCAATAATATTTAATTTCATTATTTTTGAGAAGCTATATGAAACATTAACATTTGAATATCGGCTGGATTAATTCCCGAAATACGAGATGCTTGACCGACAGTCTTAGGTCTAATTTGTTCAAGTTTTTGCATTGCTTCAGTCGCCAGATTAGCCACTTGTCGATAATCTATATTCTCAGGTATTTTAAAATTATCTAATTTAGACATACGATTCGCTAATGATTCTTGTTTTCTAATATAACCATCTAAACGAACCATTGTTGTTAATTCATTTTTAAATTCGAAATCTCCTAAAATATCTTTAGCATCCACATCGGGTCTTGCTAAAGCTTTTAACATTGAAACACCATTCTCAATTTTATATTTGATTCCAATTTCACTTTTAGATGAAACAAATTCTTTAGATAATTCTTCTATTTTTTTGTTGATTAAATCATATTTGTCAATAACTTTTTTGTAATCATTATCATTAACTAAACCAACGTTATGACCATGTTTTGATAATCTGATATCAGGATTATCATTTCTAAGTAATAAACGATATTCAGCTCTGCTTGTAAGCATTCTATAAGGTTCTTTAGTACCTTTTGTTACTAAATCATCAATTAAAACACCGATATAAGCATCACTTCTTCTTAAAATAAGAGGTTCTTTATTTTCTAACTTTTGACCTGCATTTATACCCGCTATTAAACCTTGTGCAGCAGCTTCTTCATATCCACTTGTTCCATTAATTTGACCTGCAGTAAATAAATTACCAATAACTTTTGACTCTAATGAACTTGAAATTTGTAAGGGATTTAACGCATCATATTCAATTGCATACCCTCATTTTTGAATTCTTGCATTTTTAAGTCCTGGTATAGTTCTTAACATTTTATCTTGAACATCTATTGGCATAGATGTCGACATACCATTAACATAAATGATACTTCCATCTGCAGTTTCAGGTTCGAAGAAAATTTGATGACGTTCTTTATCTCTAAAACGCATTACTTTATCTTCAACACTTGGACAATATCTAGGTCCAATTCCTTTAATTAAACCTGAATACATTGCAGACTTAGAAATATTATCTTCAATTATTTTATGTGTTTCTTCATTTGTATATGTTAGATAACATGAAATTTGTTCTGCTAATTTAACCCCAGAACGCGATGAAAATGTTAGTGCAGTATCGTTTAAAACTTCTTTTTCAACCTCGGAAAAGTCAATAGAATCAGCATAAACTCTCGCAGGAGTACCTGTTTTTAATCTTTGTAGTTCTAAACCTAGTTTTTCAAGTGATTTACTTAATTTAGGCGTTGTTTTTTGATTATCCGGTCCACTTATTGTAATTTCATCTCCACGTAAAATTCTAGAATTCATATAAGTACCAGTTGTAATAACAGCTACTTTAGCTTCTATTAAACCAATTCCTTCAACTTGAAAACCTTTAAATGTATTATTTTGATCTGTTATAACCTCTTCAACAACGGCTTCAATTAAAGTAATATTTGAATGTTTTTCAAGTGCTTCATGAATAATTTTTGAATATTTATCTTTGTCAATTTGTGCTCTAAGTGCTCTAACAGCTGGTCCTTTTGATTCATTTAACATTTTTATTTGAATCATTGCTAAGTCGGAAAAATAACCTTGTACTCCACCTAAAGCATCAATTTCTCTAGTTATTATACCCTTAGCCGGTCCTCCAATAGAAGGATTACATGGCATCATGGCCAAACGATTTAAGTCAAATGAAATTAAAGCTACTTTGTGTCCTTTGTTAGCTAAAGCAAAAGTGGCTTCAACGCCTGCATGACCACCACCAACTACAATTGCGTCATAATTTTTTTCTATCTTAAACATAATTTAATATTTTACCAAATTTAATGTTTTATTTTAAAAAGAGGTAAAAAAAGTTAAAAACAACATAAAAATGACGTTATTTTTAACTTTTATAGTTTTTTTATTTTTTAAAAGGTGATTTAACTTTTAAAAAATTTCTAATTTTAGCAACATTCTCATTTGTTATAAATTTAATAGATAAAAAGTAAATTATGACAAATATAATTACAACAGGTATAACATCACCAGTATATCATACTCATTGAAAACTTTTATCATCATTAGCAAACGGAATTCATATAAGTGTATTAGTAATACCTACAACCAAAATAACTCATGGTAAATTTCTAAATTTGTAATAATAATATGTAGCTAATAAGAACCCACCAATAATAAAAACTGTACTAAATAATGTAGAAAGAATAATTCTTACTCAAAAGTTTAAATTTAAACTCTTTGTTTGTTGGATTAAATGTCACGGTATTATTCTTCCAGAAATTAGAACTAATATAATTACGCTCAAAGCAAATAAAATATTAAAAATTAATGCTATTTTTTTATTCACGTGTTTCTTTTAGTCTTTCTAATAAATTAATAAAGTCGTCAAATAAAATTGTAGTTGTTTCTGTTTCACCATATTTACGATATGAAATAGTGTTTGAAGTTCTTTCTTGTTCTCCTAAAATAACTTGGAATTTAGATTTTGACATTTGTGCTTCACGAACTTTTTTACCTAATCTTTCTTCAGAAGAATTTAATTTCGATCTAAATCCAAGTGAAAAAAGTTTATCGTTAACTAATTTTGAATACTCAAAATCTTCTTCTGAATTTGTTGCGGGAATAACGGTTACTTGTTTTGGGGCAAGTCAAAATGGTAAAACTCCTTTAGTTTGTTCAATTAATATTGCAACAAATCTTTCATATGTACCAATTAATCCACGGTGAATCATAACAGGTGTTTCATCTTGACCTTGTGAATTAGTAAATGTTATTTCAAATTTTTTAGGTAATAAAAAGTCTAACTGTAATGTTGAAACGGTTATTTCATGACCTAAAGCAGTAAAAATTTGAATATCCATTTTTGGACCATAAAAAGCTGCTTCACCAACTTTTTCTTCGTATTTAACGCCTAACTCATTTAGAACATTACGTAATTCATTTTCTGCTTCATTTCACATATTATCATCATCAAAATATTTTTCTTTGTTATTTTGATCACGTAATGATAACGAAACATAATCGATCTTTATTTTGAATGCTTCAAGTGTTTCTTTAATTAATTGATACATTGATTTGAATTCTTGTGCTATTTGATCTTTACGCACAAATAAATGACCCTCTGTTAAGAGCATTCCACGAACACGTTCAAGACCTGTAAGAGCTCCAGATTTTTCGTAACGATATAATTGTGATTGTTCACTATATCTAATTGGTAAATCTCTATATGAACGTTTTTCTGTGTTATAACAAATTATGTGATGTGGACATGTCATTGGACGTGCAATTAATCTTTCATTTTCGACAACAATCGGTTTAAACATATCATCTTTATAGTGTGATAAATGACCTGAAATTTTATATAATTCTTCTTCACCAAAGTGCGGTGTTAAAACCTCAGTAAACCCATATTTACGGTCATTTTTTAAAACTAAATTACGAATTTCATTATGAATAGCCATCCCGTCTTCTAATCAAAAAGGTAACCCTTGCCCACCTAATTTATTAAAAGCGAAAAGTTTCATTTCTTTACCTATTTTACGGTGATCTCTTTCTTTTCTATCTTTTAAAATTGCTAAATAGTCTTCTAATTCTTGTCTTGTTTCTCAAGAAGTTCCATATATTCTTGTTAATTGAATATTATCAGAATTACCTCTTCAATATGCGCCCGCAAGACTTAAAAGTTTAAAATGTTTAATATTTTTAGTATCTTCTACATGGTTTCCAGCACATAAATCAGTAAAAACAACCTCTTTACTTAATGGATCAACTAATGAATAAAATGTTATTGTTTTGCCTGCTGCTTTTAACTCGTTGTATAATTCTTGCTTATAAGGTTTTTCTGTTAAATCATATTCTTCTTCAGAAACTTGGTTCATTACTAAATTTCTAGAAGCGAGTTTTTTCATTAAACGCTCTATTTTATTTAACTCAGAATCTGACAATGGTTCTGAAAACTCAAAATCATAGTAAAAACCTTCATCAGTCGCAGGACCAAAACCTAATTTAACATTAGGATAAAGTTTTTCTACTGCAGCACCTAAAAGGTGACTTGTAGTATGGTTTAATTGTTTATTTGCTTTCATTTATTTCTCCTTCGAAACCAATATTTTTCATTATTTTTGATAAAGTTTCGTTTGCTATTCTATTTGCTTTTTTTGCACCATTTTTAGCTATTTGGTCTACAATTTCTAAAGCTTTGTAATATTTAGATTGAATATCAATTAATAAATCTCTAACAGCGTTTCCAACTGCTGATTTAAAGTCTTTATAATTATAATCAACAAATATTTTTCCCGCTTCTTCTAGACTAATTTCCTTAATTGAAGCATAAATATTTAATAAATTCAATACACCCGGTTTTTCTTCTGATATATAAACTTTATTTTCAGAGTCTGTAACAGCTTTCATAATTTTTGAATATGCATTGTCGGGGTCATCAAGTAAATATATTATTGATTTTTCACTTTTTGAGTCAGACTTAGACATTTTAGAATTAGGATCTGTTAAAGATCTAATTCTAGCTCCTACTTTAGGAACATAACCTGTTGGTATTTTTAAATCTAAATCATATTTTGAATTAAATCTTTCGGCTATATTTCTGGTCAATTCTAAGTGTTGAATTTGGTCTTCTCCAATTGGAACAACATCTGTATTATAAAGTAAAATATCAGCAGCCATTAATGGAGGGTACATCAAAAGACCAGTTGGTATTTTTTCGGTTCCATTACCTTGTTTCATTTTGCTAGATTTATCTTTAAATTGCGTCATTCTTGATAATTCACCAATGGTTGTTAATGATGTACAAAGTCATTGTAAAATACCCGTTGCTAAAATATCAGATTGATAAAATAAAGTTGTTTTTTCATAATCTAATCCACACGCAATATACATTGCAATAATACTTTTACGCGCTTTGTTAAATTCAGTAGGATCAACAGCACCCGTACTTAATGCGTGTAGGTCTGCGACAAAAACATATGATTCATATTCTTTTTGCATTAAAACAAAGTTTTTAATAGCGCCAATATAGTTACCTAATGTTAAACTACCTGTAGGTTTTATACCACTTAGTAATGTTTTTTTCATATTTTTCTCCAATAATTTAATTATTAATTAAATTATAATACAATTTAAAATCTTACCCCTTATTTTAAGAATAATTTTATTAAAAAAATGTAATTAAATTACACTTTTCTATATTATTTATTAGCTGATATATTAGTTAGTTCTGAATTAATTTTTTCTTTTTCTTCATTTGTTAAATTTCTTTTATTTTCAATAATATCATTCACTATACTTAAAATATTTTCGGCACGCTCTTTATTATTACCTTTATTTTCTTTTATATAATATTGAAGTTGATATTGAATTTCGTAAAAATTAGTGTAATCTAGAAATTTACTATCATTTATAATATCAAAAGAATCCATCATTCTTTTTACAACTCTCATTCTATATTCATTATCTGCATAATAATTTAATTGTGCCAATAATTCTGTGCCGAATTTTTCAAGTAATTGGAAGAGACTTACGTAATCACTATGACCTACACTATTTGTATTTAAAGCCTCAGAAACTTCTCTTATAAAATCATAATTATTTGAGTTACTTTTTAAAAAATCTTCAAATAACCTTAACATTTTCTTAAGTGATTTGATTTCATTTAAGTGTTCTTTTTCAATTTTTTCAAGTTTACTAGTGATTTTATTCAATTCGTTTATATAACTATATTTTTTTCAATCCGATTCATGTACAAAAATACCAAATTGTGATGCGGTTATCGCTTTTAGATTAATGTATATTACTTTTTTTAATTCTTCTAAAATTTTAGGATCAACATTATCGTATTTATCTAAGCCATGTTTATCATCTTCGCTACCTTGTTGATTACTTCTTGATGATTGATCACTATTGCTTAAATTTTCTTTTGTTACGGAGTTATTGTCAGAAGGTTGATCACTTTGCATTTGTTCTTCATTATCTTTTGCAGTTGAATCATTACTTCCATTATCATTACTTATTATGTTATTTTCTTTTAATGTAGAATTATCTTCGTTTGAATCATTATTCGAATGTTGTTCATTGTTATTAACTTTTGAATCATTATTTTTTATAATATTATGAGCACAACTTGCAAGCATAGCAAAAGAACTAACAAAACCTAAAAATAACAATGATTTAGTATATTTTTTCATCTTTACCTCTCTCTATTTTTGATAACTATTTTACCACAGATTTTAAATTAAAAAAATTTTTAAGACTATGCCATAGTCTTAAAAAGATAAAGTTAAAAATAAAAAAACGCAAAAACTAAAAATAATTTCGTTGTTTTTGCGTTTTTTTCTTAAATAACATCAATTAATGTATATCTAAAAGTTTCTCCGCCGTATTCTTCTACAAATAAAGTACGTTTAGCATCGCTAGGTTTTATTTTAGAACTCTCTCAAGGAGCAACAGTATCAATATATTTTTTTAGATCAAAATCATTTAATTTATCATTACTCAGAATAAGTTTAGGAAATGAATAAAGATATTGATTTAGATATACTCTATCAACATTTTTGCTTTCAAAGGTTTCATTATTATTGTATTTTGTAACTTTTTTTGTTCCAAAAACTCTTACAAAATATATATAACCTTCTCCTGATAAAAAATATATTCTATCTTCATATTTATAAGTTGTCTCTTTTGTCTTATATTTTGAAGAATTTGAATTTTCTTCGTTTTCTTCAAAATTTTTGACAGAAAGTTCTCTTAAATCGTATTCTTGTATTGCGGCATCAATAATTTGTAATTTTTTAGGATTATAAAAATCTTTAAATATTTTTTTATTAGTTTCTAACCCTTCTATAAAATCTTCTTTAAAGGCTTTATCGGGTTCGATATCTGAAAAGTGAAAGAAATTAAAACGATTTATATTAAAGAGAAAAAATAATCAATTTTTTGAATATAACTCTTCTTTTATATCTGCAGATTTATCAGTAATATAGTTTTTTCCGTTGCTAAAAAAACTGCTATCATCATCAAAATCAGAAATTATATTATTTCCAAATCTGGATGCAATTTTAATATCATCAAAATATTTTTCCTTAATACTTTGTTGATTTTGAA
The DNA here is from genome assembly GCF_025515455.1 of Mycoplasma sp. CSL7503-lung. GTDB lineage: Bacteria > Bacillota_I > Bacilli_A > Mycoplasmatales > Metamycoplasmataceae > Mycoplasmopsis. The sequence goes on from NZ_JAOPHP010000011.1 coordinate 24,543, forward strand.
TATATTTTTGAATTTCTTCTTTAGAATTAAAAGATCTATCCAAAATTAATTTTATATATTTTTGATTAATAAAATTTTCTCATTCTTTATTTTCGTCATTTTTTTCAATGCTATTTTGAATTGACTCTAATTTCTTTGCATCATTGGTTCTATTTGAACACGAAAGTGACATTAATAAAGGCACAGTAAAAACAAATGAACTGAAAAATATTTTTAAAATTTTACTTTTCTTCATTTTTATCTCCTTTAAATAAAATCGTTGGATATACAAAAATAGGACTTCCATATCTTTGTTCTTTAACCATTACTTCTTCAAATTCGGAAAATGCAGACGGATAATTATGTATAAACAATGTATGAACAACCGAAGATACCAATGCTAAAGAAGTGGATTTAGCCTTTGATTCAGCAAAATATCAAATCATAGGCAATATATTTATTGTTGGTTGGTCTTTATCTAGATCGTTTACACTTAATCTGAATACCATTTTTTCTTTTAAAATATAATAAATATTAGTGTTCGATATCTCAATAGATTCATCTCCCACTCTTATGTTTTCTAAAAAATTATTTTTAAATGAAAAATTATCAACACTTTTTTTATTTTGAATAATTTTTTTATATTCCTCACTAGCAGTATTACCATTTTGTAATCCGTCAAATACATATTCTAAGAAATTAAATTCAAATTGATTAATATGAGTGAAGAAAAAATATCAATTTGCAGAAAAGAATTCTCTTTGTTTTTTTGCAAATTCAATCTTGAAAACATTATCCCTTAAAGAACTAAATTCTTTTTGGTTTTGAATGAATTTTTCTAAAATAATTTTTTCATTTTCTTTTTGTGTATTCAAAAAATTTAATATTTTAGTTTTATTGCCTTTAAAAAGTTGATTTAATATCCTATTTAAAATGTCTTCTGTTTTTATTTTGTTTTTATCTACCGTTTTTTCACTAACTTCATCTAATAATAATATTTTTTTACTTAATTCAGATTTAGAATATTGAGAAAAATCAGCACAAGATACCGTACTTAAAGGTATTAACATCGATATTAAGGAACTAATTAGATATTTATTTATTTTCATTAAAACCTCATGTATATCTTTTAACTTTGATATTCTTGTTTAATTTATTAAATTGAAATACTTCTTTAAAGAATAATTCAGAATAATTTTCGGTATTGAAAATTTGAAATAAAGATACATCATTATATTTTTTATAACTAATAGTCTCATCATAGTTGTTGGATTTAATCTTTTTAAAATATTTAACATCCTCTTCTATTCTTTCATTTCTAAGTTTAATAAATAAATCAAACATTTGTGTAATATTTTTATCGCTCAAATTATTATCAAAAACAAATAAATCTGGTGTTATTTGTAAAATATTTTCATCTTTGTTTTTATATGCAAAAAAAGGAATTAAAGAGTTGTTTGAAATTTGTATAAAACCAATTTTTTTATTAGTATATATATCTTCTTGCAAATTTGGTAAATCATAAAATTTAAAACCTTTAATATTGTTAGAACTGATTTTATAAAATAATTTATTTTCCTTTAACAACAATTTAAATTGATTCACATTTGTTTTATCAGCTTTTCCTTTATCATTCACATTATCTTTGTATTTATTATCAAAAGGATTAAATTGAAATAACATTGAATCTAAATTATTTAAATATCAAAATCAATTATTAGTTAGCAAATTATTTAGTATTTCTATCGATTGTCTAGCATACTTTATTTTAATTTCTTTTGCTTTATCTAAAATATTAACAACAGAAAATGGTGAGTATGTTAGAGAAACATTAAGTTCATCTAAATAATCACTACTAATATTGTTTTGATTGAAGAAATAATCATTTTTAAAAGTTTCACCTAAATCTTTATTAAAAAAGAAAGTATTAGCTAAATTTTTAAGATATATATTTTCGTCTTTATTATTATGTAAATAATTTTTATAATTATTTACATCTTTATTATTTGTTTTAGATGAGATAACTAATGCAGAAGTTAGTATAGAAATAGCGGCAGTTACACTAAGAACCCCTAATAATCTTGTCTTAATTTTTAATAACTTTTTCATAAAATACTTTTTCTAGATTTTCCGTTTTCGCACCGTTAAACAATATTTTCCCTTTATGAATAAGCGTAAAAGAATCAACGTATTTATCAATTTCACTTAATATATGAGAACTAATAAAAATTGTTGTCCCTTTAGAATGTAACTCTTCCAAAAGATTAAATAATTGATATCTAGCCGTTGGATCTAAATTTGCTGCGGGTTCATCTAATATTATTAATTCAGGGTCATTAAGTAACATTTGAATCAATAAAACTTTTTTCTTTTGACCTGATGAAAAATCGTATGGTTTTTTATATTGTAAATTTTTAATATTAAATTTCTCTAATAAATAATCTATTTTTTGTTGGACTACCTTTTTAGGTAAAGAACCTAAACATCCTAAGTAAAGTAAATATTCATTAGTGTTTAATTCTTTAGGAAAAATAGCACTTTCTGGCACATAACCAATTTTAGATTTAATGTTCGGATTATCTTTAACGTTAGAATTATCTATTAATATTTCCCCAGTATAATTTGTATAAGAACTTATTATTGATTTAATAGTTGTTGTTTTACCTGAACCATTTTCACCTATAAAAGCGTGAAACGATCCTTTTTTAACAATAAAATTAAGAGAAAAAACTCCTGTTTTTTCTTTGTTAACACTCTTATAAATTTTTGTTAGATCTTTTACTTCTAAAATATTATCATTCATTATTTATAATCCTTTTTATAATATAAAACGCTATTAATTGTAATAAGTACACCAATAATTGCTATTCATATTAACCAATATAATTTTTTTTCAACTACGACATTTGTTCTTGATAATTCAAAGACTTCATTACTTGTTTGAAATAAATAGTTGTCAGATTTAGTTAGTTCATATCTAATAATAATTTTATTATTATCGCCTATTTCTTGTTTAGGTGTATATTGACTATAACCGCCAATACTATATTTAAAATCACCTATTTGTAATGATAATTGTGATGGAGTATATTCTAACTCATCTACTGGATTAATTAAAATAGAGTCGACTATTATTTGATTTTTGGTATTCATAAAATTAAAATAAGCATAATACAAAATAGCTACACTTAAATAAATTTTCTTTTCAGTAATATTTTTTATTTCTTTAGTTTGAAGTGATTTTGAATTTAAAACTGTTGAATTAGTTTCTAATCTATTTAAATCACTTGATTCATCATTGATAATTTGTTCAATTTTCGAAAGTAAGGTGACTTTAATATCTCTTTGATCAAATAAATTATTATTTGTATTTATAAAGTCATTATAAAATTCAGTAACATAATTAACAAAAACTTTATCACTTAATAATTCTCTTAAATAATTTCATTTAATTTCACCAACCAAATTATCGGATGAAGAATAAACATATTGATCTTCTGGGAATAAAAATTTAAATGAATCAGCTTTCTCTCTTGCGTAAATTATGTTTCTATTTTCTAATCCTGGTATATTAGATTTATTTTTCAATAATCCAGGCACCAAGTAAACATTATCAGAAATTCTTTTAAGTGTTCCGTCTTCATTAAATTCTTGAATTTTATATTTATCTAAATCGGAATTTTCTTTTAAAGAATAGTTATATATAAAACTTTCGTTGTTATTATAATTTAAATATTTTTCTAAGTTATTAACTTTAGTTCCACTAAAAAGATTAAATATGTTTGCATTATCATAATTAAATATATCTAACATTTGATATGGAGTTGATAATAATGAATAAATTTGTCAACTTTTTGGAGCGTTTTTAGCAATTTTATATGCTTCATTTAAAAAAATTTTTTGATCTTCTCTAAATTCTTTATTATCCATACCATTTGGAACGATATAAAAATTATCAGAATTATTATTTAAATAAAATACTTCAGCATTAACTAAATTACCCGAAGGATTCCTTTTGTGTTCAGTATTTAAATAAAAAGCAAAGTTATCACTAACTGAAGTTGTATTGCCTGATATAAGGGTTCCACCAAAAGCTAACGGACTAAATAAAAGAACAGGTAAGGTTAAAGCTATTTTAGAGTTAAATCAATAAGCTATTAATAAACTTATATTTCCAAAAAGAATATAGCTTAAATAAATAGTTAAAAATGTTGTATATAACGTTTTTATAATCCAAATAGGGTTTAAAACGCTTACAAACAAAATATTTAAAAGGGTTAACGTCATTGTTCAATATAACCCAATAATAATATTAATTATTATTTTACCAAAAATAATATTTTTCCTAGATAGCGGTTTAGAGAAAGTCAACAATCCTAAACCGTCTTCACTTAAATCTTTAAAAATATTTATAGATTTAAGTGAAGAGAAAAATATTGTAAAAATTAATTGTATAGCAATAGTTATATAAAAAATAATATTGATTTTATTATTATCTAAATTAATTTGAGAAAAAACTATTGTCATAATCAACATTAACAAAATTATAATAATCGGTATTATAATTGAGTTTTTCTTTTTCATAATAACCTTATGTAAGAATTGAATATAATTTTTTGTATTTTTCATATTTCCTTCCGTTTATCATATTACTACTTAGTAATATGATAATATTATATATTAAGCACTAAATAACAAAATATTTTTACATTTTTTTGTTAGTCAAATGTCTGTTTAAAAAAGAAATAAAAAAATGCCCTTCTGGGCTTATTCTTTGAAAACTGAATAGTAATTAATAATTCATTAAAATGTCTTAAATACATCTTAACTTCTAAACCTATCAATTTATTAGTAATGGTCAGCTAAATGTAT
>NZ_JAOPHP010000012.1 GCF_025515455.1 Mycoplasma sp. CSL7503-lung
TTTTGATATTGAAAACAAAGTAATAATATTGATTTTTTAAGTAAAATTTTAGATTTTTTTAGATCGTTAAGATATAATAAAAATACCAAGCACGAAAGTGTTGCACTTGATATTTCATTTTAGGAACAAAATCAAGTTTTTGATTTTGTTTTTTATTCAATACCATTTTTATTTTTAAAATTCATTTTAATAGGAGATCCAGTAAAATCAAAACTTGCTCTAAGTTGATTTTCCAAGAATCTTTGATATGAAAAATGTAAGAATTTTTTATTATTAACAAAAAAAGTAAAAGTTGGAATTTTAGCTTTTTCTTGTCTAACATAATAAATATTTAATCTTCCGCCGTTAAAAGATTGTGGAGGTTGTATAAGTTGAGTTTCTAATAATAAATTTGAAAGCAATGATGGTTTAATATCTCTTTCTAAATTAGTACGTACTAAATTAAGGGTGTCTACTAATTTGTTTATTCTTTGGTTAAATTTTGCAGATATAAACACAAACGGAACTCAAGGAACAAAATGGAATTTGTTTCTCATTTTCTTTTCGAATTCAGCCATGGTATTTGTTTCTTTTGATACTAAATCTCATTTATTTATTACTATTATTATAGGTTTTTCGTTTTCTAATGCATAACCGATAATTCTTGAATCGAAGTGAGAAATTTCCTCGTTTGTAGCATCAATTACTATTAAAGATAAATCAGATTCAGATAAAGAATTCATAGCACGCATTAGCGCGTAATGATCTACACTTTCAACTAATTTAGATTTTCTTGTAATTCCTGCGGTATCAATGACTTTATACAGCTTGTCATCTATGAAAATTTCGGATTTTACACTATCTCTAGTTGTTCCGGCTATTTCAGAAACTATAGATCTATTCTCTTTTGTTAAATTATTTAATAATGAACTTTTTCCGGCGTTCGGTCTACCGATTATAGATAGACTAAATGCATCTTCTTCTTGAGAATCAGAAAAATCTAGATATTCTATAGCTTTATCTAAAACATCACCAACACCTTCACCATGAAGTGCGGATATCGGAAATATATGATCACAACCTAATCTATATCAACCATAATCAAAATCTTGCATACTCTCTAACTTGTTGGCAACAGCAATTATTGGTTTATTACTTTTTCTTAATATATTCATTATAAACATATCGTCATTAGTTATTTCACTCTTTCCATCAAATAAAAAGAGAATAACATCCGCTTCTTGAATAGCAATTTTAGCTTGTATTTGTATTTGTTCTTGGAATGGTCTATTTTCTATTTCGATACCACCGGTATCAATTAGTTTTAATTCATGCCCTGCCCAATTGATTTTTTCGTATAATCTATCTCTTGTGACCCCTGGTTTATCGTATACTATTGAAACTTTTTTACCAATAAAACGATTGAAGAGAGTACTTTTACCAACGTTAGGTTTTCCTATTATTGCAATAGTGTTTTTCATATTACTCCTTAATTATTTTGATTTTTCTAAAGCAAGATTAATTATTTTTTCTGCAACTTCATCTATAGTTAAAGCGGTGCAATCTATATACTCACTATCTTCTGTTTTATGTAAAGGATCAACTGCTCTATTCATATCTTGTTCATCTCTTTTTTGAACTTCGTATAATATTTCCGCAAAACCTGTGTTATAACCTAAAACTTCATTTTGTATCATTCTTCTTCTTGCACGTTCTTCGGCTTGTGCTCATAAAAAGATTTTAACTTCAGCGTGAGGCATTATTTTAAATGTGGTATCTCTTCCATCGATAACAAAACCTTTTCTTTTTTTGGTCATATGTCTAATATAATCAACAACAAATTCTCTTACTTCAGGTATTTTAGCTACATTTGGTGTAATTTGAGAAATATAATCTGCTCTAATTTGGTGAGTTACATCAATACCCTTCAAAAGAATACGATCGTCATCTAGAAGTTGAATCATACCTTGTTCAAGAGTTTTTATTACATTTTCTTTATCTCTAGTATCAACATCCATGTCAATTGCATTTTTAGCAATTGCTCTATAAAGACTACCGCTATTAATAAAAGTATAATTTAATTTATTGGCAATCATTTTAGAAACAGTTGATTTACCTACTCCGCTTGGTCCGTCAATTGCAATATTAACCTTTCTCATAAAGTTCTCTCTTTCTATTTTTTAGATATTTTATTTATTATTTCTGTAATTTCGGGGTTTATTTTTAAATTTTCATCAAAATTATAACCATTCATTAAATTACTATAATTTTTAGACAATTCTAATTTTAGTTTAAAGCATTCATCGATTAATAAAGATAGTTCTTTTGAGTAACTGAATTTTGAAAAATTTAAATTTTTCATTGGTTTAGAAAATTCGATATCATAATCAAAAATAGGTTTAAAATCTTTATCAATATTCTTTTTAAATCATTTCATTTCTTTATTAAGCTCTTTGTTTTCTTTATTTGATAAAATCATTAAAATGCTTTCATCATTATTTTTGCTGTCGTTTTGATTCATAGAAACTCCAAAACATTAATTAAAAAACACTAACTAATTTTAAAATAGGTAGTTAAGTGTTTTCTTTTTTACTTGTTTTACCCTCTAAAGTGTCTTATATTTATAGTATATTTATGTTTTATATTTATATTATCTTTAAATATTAATTTATTATATCATATTTAACAATCGTATTTATAAAAGTTAATTTCATTTTATATATTTTTCCTTTTTTAGTTTTTTTATGAATAAAAATATATTTATTATTTGTGTGAAATAAAAAAATATTTTTGGTAATTTCCTTAATTTTAGGAGTATTAATGTTTTTTGTAGGGATGAATTTTTATACCAATAAAGATGAAAATAAAGAAAATTATGCTAAAAAATATGAAAATAAGGTTTATACCTATATTTTATCAGGTGCACTAAAACATACTGGAATTCATAGGTCAAATAGATTATTAACTTATAAAGAATTATTTGTTATAAACAAAATATTACCAAATTCATCATTAAAAGATTTTGATTTAAGTGAAATAGCCCCTAGAAATAAAGAAATTTACGTACCTTTTGAAAATTACAAATTAAAATGATCAGAATTAGAAAATATTGAGCAATTATTAAAAATTAATATTCAAAAAAGATATGCTAAATTGATAATAAACCATAAAAAGAACCATAAAAAGACTTCGTGAGAGCAAATTTCGAATATTTTTGGAATTGGTCCAAGAGTAATTTTAAAGTTAAAGAATTTTTTAATTCTAGATTAAAATATTTGAATGGTTTTTTATTATTTTCAAGTATATTTCTATTTATTTTTACACTAAATTATTTTTACTTAATTTTAATCGTTTTAACATCTTTGTCCTTATTGTTTGCTGATAAAAAAACTAAAAAAACAATAATATTATTATCGATTATACTTGGGTGTATTTGTTTAGTTAAAAGACTTCTAATTTATGAATCAATTAACTTTTCTAACTATGTTTATGTAAGTAAAATAAGAGACAATCATATTTATGTAAGAACCTATTTTAACATAGAATATGTATTTAAAAATAAAAGCGAATTGGAATATAAAATTTTTCAAAACCTATATATAAAAGGATTAATAATTAATTTAAATAATACAAAAATGCTTAATCCTACTGTTTTAGTAAAAGCAACACAACTAGATTTCAGATATTACTTTTTTTCTTTTTATAATGATTTTTCTAATTACAAAGAGTTAATTACACCTATTGTTTTTGGACATTATTTTAGTTTTAAAAATGAATTAATTAAATTGACAAGCGAAATTGGTTTGATTCATTTAATAATTATTAGCGGCTTTCATTTTATTGTTTTAAAAAAGATATTAAGTAAATTTATGAAAAATAAAATTTTAACTTTAATTTTTATAACAATATATTGAAGTCTTTGTTCAAATTCTGTTTCTATCAATAGAGCCTTTTTAATGCTTTTATTCTCAGAAATTAAGAATTATAAAAATAATAAAAATCACTATATAGTGTTCGTTTTAGTTATTTGTTTATCATTAAAAAGTAATGATAAACTAGAATTGGGTTATTGATTGTCATTTATAATAAGTTTTTTATTAATGAATATAAGCATTAAAAAAACACTTATAAACAAAGTGTTAATATATTTTTTGGTATGGCTAGTTTCGATGTTAATTTTATTGTCTAACGGTAAGGAAATTAATATTTTAGGAATATTCTTGATTTTATTCCTTACTCCATTCTTCGAATTATTTTTTATATTATTGTTAATTGCTTTTTGTGTCCCTTTAATATCAATTAATTTATCAAGTTTTATGTTTTTCTCAATTAGATCCATTTCTAATATTAAGATTATTCTAGATTTAGACCTAAGTATCTATAGAAATTTAATTTTTATTTTAATTTATATGATTATATGATTTACAACAAGAGAAAAATATATATAATTAAAATATGATATTTATATATGGTAACGAAGAATATTTTATAAACAATAAAATAGATGAATTAAAAGATAATTTTTTAGACGAAAATATAATTTATTTTAAAGATAATTATACAATTAGTGAGTTAATAGAATCTATTTCGAGTTTTGGTCTATTTTCGACACAAAAACTTATATTGGTTGAAAATTTTGAAATAATTGATTCTAAAAAAATAACAAAATTACAAAAGGAATTATCTGAAGTTTTAATAAATGCATTAAAAAATAATAGATTACATAAAGTTGTATTTATACATAGAAAAAATTCATTTGAGAAAAATGATTTTGTTCAATTTTTAATTGAAACCACAAAAGTTTTTAATTTTGAAAAGTTAGATTCTAAATCTATCGTTAATTTTATTGTTTCTTATATAACTTCAAAAGGTGGAAAAATAAGTTTTTTTGATGCTACTTCATTATCTAATAAACTACCTAATAATTTATCGATAATAGTAAATGAAATTGATAAAATGCTAAAGTTTAATAGTCAAATTAATTATTCTCTAATAAATAATAATATTCAAAATTATGCTTTAGATGATTCTTTTGCCTTTATGAATGCAATTGAAACTAATAATTTAAATAATATTTATCAAAAGTATAAAGAGAGGTTTAACGAAGGTGATGATATAGCTCTTTTAGTGGCACAATTAAGAAATATTTTTTCATTGTCATATAAACTTTATATACTTAACAATAAGTTGAAAATGAATTATTTTGACATATCTTCTAAGTTAAAAATGCCTGAATGAAGAGTAAAAAAAGTTTTGAAAATAGTTAATATTTTTGGTATTAAAAAAATTAAAAATATTTTAATCAATTTAGGTATTGTTGATTTGCAATCTAAAAGTTTAGGAGTAGAAAATTATGAAATATTTGAAACATTCTTGATTACAAACTTCACAAAATAAATATACTATTAATTACTTATTTTTGCACAAAGAAATAATTGTTGATAGTAATAAAAAAATTTCTATTGAATATTATAAAAAAATAATAAAAAAAGTTACTTTATTAAGTGAAAAAGGTATAAAAACTATTGTTGTATTACCTGATATTTATCTTAGTTTTTTTAGGAATTTATATAGAGTTTCCGAGGAAACAATAGATGAATACTCAACAAGAAATTTAAAATATAAATTAGATAATTTAAAAATTTTTTGCAAAAACATTATATCTTTAGATAATGTTTCTATTTACTACAAATTAACTTTTGATAATATAATCTCTATATCTAAAATAATTAATAAACGTAAAAAAATAGAAGAAGATAACAATTTAAATACAGAATATATTTCCTTTAGTAAAACTAATATTATGGATTATAATGATCTTATATATACACAAGAAATAGATCTATCCGAAACAAATGAAAGTAAAGAGCGTTTAAATTTATTTGAGAATTTAAATGATATTTATAATGAATTTATTTATCTTTTTTATGCAAGTGGTTTAGTTTTTGAAAATGTTTTTTATTCTTTTGATAAAAAAACAAAGCAAGATATTTTAGGTTCAAAGAAAATTTTATATGACAATTTATTACTTTTTAAAAATAAAAATAATACAAAAATTTTACTATATGATAGTAAAGAAACTATCAAAACTAATTTGATTGACAATAATATTTTTGATGATGTTTTTTTAGAACAATCAATTAATGATAATTTTTTAAAAAGCTTTTACGATTTAGATAAATTAATTAAATTAAAATATATACCTGTATATAACTTTAATTTATTTTTGGAATCAAAATCATATGAAAAAATATTTAAAATAGAACAAATGTTGCTGATTATACAAAAAATATTTTTAGTACCTAAAAATATAGCTTTTTTTCCTTTGCAAAAATATAAGGAAGACGATTTTGGGAATATAATTTCAGTTTTAAATTATGATGATATTATAAATGAATTTATTTTTGATTTTATAATCAAAAGGTCTTTTGAATTTAATTTTTTAATTTCTAAAAAAGTAAGATTATCGTATTCTAAAAATATATTTTTTAAAAAAGAAATTTTTAGAATTAAGTTATTTGTTGATGATCAAAAAAGTGAAATAGTATTTAATTTATCTAATAAATCAATTAAATTGAATAAAAATAAGACTTTAATGCCTTATGAGGTTAAAGTCTTAGATTAACTCTTTTTTATTTTTAGAAGGACAAAAAGATATGCTCTTTTTATTCTGCTTCGAGTATATCTTTTGCTAACGCAAGAATCTATAAAGTCAAAATAATTATTATGATATATATTTTTTTTAAATAAATTTTCCATACCTTCAGAGATCATTTTAAATTTTGCTATTTCTTCTTTTGGTAAGGTGGTAACTATTTTTTTAAATTTTGAATATGTATTTTCGATTAAAAATTTATTTTTAATATTTTTTAATTTCATTGGTGTAAAGTTTGAAACATCTTCATTGTTCTTTAACATTTCCCTTATTTTGCTTGCGCTAGCAAATTTATCATTAGTATTGTTCGAATGAAATTCTATAGTTCTTTTGTGGCAATATGGTTCAATTTTATAGTTATTATTAATTATTGTTTTTACATATTCTAATCCTAGAATATCATTTGGCATACTTATATCAATACCACTTAATTCATTAAGAGCCAAATTTGATGCTCTCGGAAAACTATTGCCGCCTTCCTTTAAATATTTTTTAACCAAATAATTATATTTATCTTTATTATCGTTTATTGTTTGAGCTATTTTTTTAAAAACGTTTATATCGCTCGTTTCACTACCAAAAACAAGAGTGTCTACCCCTTTTTTATATAATTTTTCTATACTTTTTTGTGCAAAAATGTGTGCAGCTTGTGATGAAACATTAACATCTAATTTTATAAATTTTGAAACTCCATATTTTTTTGCTATTTTTTTCCTTTTTCAATAAGATGTACATATGAACTCTCCTCTTTGAGAGAATTTATGAGATATAGCTACATATATTTTAGAGTTTGGAAATTTATTCTTAATTCATTCTAATTGATAAATATGTCCGTTATGGAAGGGGTTATATTCAACTACAATTCCTACTTTTCTATATTTTTTTAGGTCTTTCATAATCACTATTATAACAAAATAAGTTTAACCATTTTTAATTATTTTATATACACAAATCAGTTTAAAAATAGTATTTATAATTTAAAAATGTACTTTATTAGAGTATTTTTTATATTTAAAAGTTATTTATTTTTTTCTTTTTAAAAAGCTGTTTTGTATTATAATATATAAGCAATATTTAAATATTTAATAAAACCACAAGGAGGATACCATGGCAATTGTACCAAAACGTAAAACATCAAAACAACGTAAACATAAAAGACAAACTCATAGTGCACTAGATGTTCCAAACTTAGTAGAATGCAAAAATTGTTCAAAGATGATTGAACAACACGTAGTTTGCAAATTTTGTGGTTTTTACGCCGGAAAGAAAGTCGCAAACTTTCAAGCATTAAATGACAGAATCCAAAAATAATTTGAAATAGTGAGTATTCACTATTTTTTTATTTTCCTTTTTTAGTATTAATTTAAATAAAAAATCAAATATTAAATGGAGGAAAAATGATACTTTATAAAATTGGAGAAATTGTATACAAAAATAAAAATAATTTAATATTTGAAAGTAAGGGAGATGGCTATATGCTTAGCGTCCCCGATCTAAACAGATTTGAAGTAGGTCAAAAAACAAAATTGTATATTTATGAACATGCAACAGATTATGTAAAAAAATACTTTGGATTTAAAGATTTTAAAGAAAGAATATTGTTTTTAGACTTAATATCAATTGATAAAATTGGTCCAAAAATTGCACTAAATATTTTAGAAAAAGGATGAGAAAATATTGCTATAGCAATAGCAAATGATAATTGAACAATATTATCAGAATGTTCTTTTGTGAGCGAAAAGACGGCAAAATTAATATGTGTGGAATTAAGAGATAAATGATCTAAAATGGTTAAGAAAGAAGATTTAAAAATTAGTGAAGAAAGTAGAAAAAAACATGAATTAAAAGAAACTTTAATTATGTTAGGTTTTAAAAAACAAGAAATCGATTTTGCTTTAAATAATATTAAAGAAAAAAATAATATAGATAAAATGGTTGAAGAAGGAATAAATTTAATAACTGTAGACTATAAAAATGCAAATCAAAGAACTCAGACCCAATAACTTCAACGATTTTATTGGCCAAAATAATCTTAAAAAAACTTTAGATGCTATGATACAAAGTTCAATAAAACAAAATAGCCCTTTATCTCATATTTTATTATACGGCCCACCAGGAATGGGTAAAACTACTTTAGCAAGCATTATTGCTAGTAAAACGAATAAAAAAATTCACTTTATTCAAGGTGCAAATTTAGAAAAGAAATCAGATATAATAAATGTTCTTTCTGTTATAAATAACGGAGATATTGTTTTTATAGACGAGATTCATAGTATAAATAAATCTATTGTAGAATTTTTATACAATGCTATGGAAGATTTTGTTTTTGATTTAATCATAGGTGTTGACGGAAATTCAAAAGCCATAAGGATGAAAATAAAACCTTTTACCTTAATTGGAGCAACTACTAAATTAAATTACATACCGCAACCTTTTAAAGATAGGTTTGGATATATTGGAAGACTTGTTAACTATAATAATGATGATATATTCAAAATACTAACTAAAACTGCCAAAAAATTAAATATTACAGTTGATGATAATTTGTTAAGGGAGATTGCAGAATATTCTAGAGGAACACCAAGGATAGCAAATCATTTGATACAAAGAATTAATGATTTTGCTATTACAATAAATAACGGTCAAATAAATATAAAAATAATAAAAAAAGCACTAAAACACCTTGAGTTATATAAATATGGTTTAACAAAAGAACATATTCATTATTTAAATGTTTTAAGAGATGGTTTTGATGAAAAACCGGTTTCTTTAAATACTATTTCTAGTTTATTGTCACATGAAAAAGAAGATATTTTAAATGAAATTGAACCTATTTTACTTTATTTAAAATTAATAAAGAAAAATTCGAGAGGAAGACAAATTACTTCAGATGGAATTGATTATTTAATTAAGTTAAATTTAAGCTATTAGTAAAATACAAAACGCTAAAAAAAGACAAAAAATATGGTAACATTTAATAAGTATGAAATATATTAAAAAATTATTATCAATTAATAATTGAAAAAGATTTATTTTGAATATAACTACAATACTTATTGCGTTATTAACTATTGTTTTTGGTAGCGTTTTTTATATAGGAAAAAACGTTAATAAATCAATAGAATATGGTGGTGGTATTGAAGTATTAATTCAAGTTAAACAAGATGGCACAAATGCGAATGATGAATTAACTGAAGAAGTTAATAAATCATTATTTAACAGATTAACTGGCGGTACCGGATTAAATGGAGTATCTGTCTATAGTGAAGGAGACGGAAAAATACGTATAACAAAAAGTGGTCGTATTTCTGAATCTGATAGAATTGCTTTTGAAAGGGCTATTGTAGAAAAACCTATTTTAACTATAACTGATTCTGATATTAAGCCTTTATTTTATGATGGTGTTTTTAAGGAAAATGGTTCTTTAGAAGAAGGTACTGTTCAAAATTGAATACCACCTTTTAAAGCTGATGGTGCATCATATGTTCCTAATCCAACTACTGGTGGAAGTGATGTAAGCATAACATTAGATGGTATTGACGCTCAAAAACAATGAGCCGATGCTACTGAGTATGCAACTAAAAGAGAAGATCAATTATTATTAATTTGATTAGATATAGATAAATTATTAACAATTGCTAAAAATAATTATCCAGAGGAATGAAAAAAATCTGGAGAAAATTTATGAAATTTTGTCCATGTAAATGAAGAATTAAGAGATAAAGAAGGAAAATTAAATCAAATAAAAGAATTTATTTTGGATGTTCGTAGAAAGTATTTGATTAGCGTCGCTCAAGTTAGCTCTCAAATTAACGGAGATAAAGTAAGTATTACTGGTAATTTTACTCGTGATAGTGCTACAGATCTTGCTAATAAAATTAACTTCGGTTTAAGCAAATACGATTTAAGTGTTTTATCAAGTATATATGTTGATGCTAATTTAAATTCAAATTCATTCTTTTATGCAATGATTGCGGGAATAATTATATTTTCTATGATTTCAATTTTTATGATTGTAAATTATGGACTTTTAGGTTCTTTAAGTACAATTGCAATGGCATTATATATTTTTCTAACTTTACTAATTTTTACAGCATTAAGAGGAGAATATTCTCCTGCAACATTAGCCGCACTAATAATCGGTATTGGTATAAGTGTAGATGCTAATGTAATCACATATGAAAGACTAAAACAACAAGTTTATTCAGGCGATACCCTCAAAAAGTCTTTTAAAAATTCTTCTAGAAGTTCATTAACTTCTATTATAGATGCCAATATGACAACAATAATTGTCGGGTTTATTTTGTTTTATTTTGG
Organism: Mycoplasma sp. CSL7503-lung; assembly: GCF_025515455.1. Classification (GTDB taxonomy): domain Bacteria; phylum Bacillota_I; class Bacilli_A; order Mycoplasmatales; family Metamycoplasmataceae; genus Mycoplasmopsis. The sequence goes on from NZ_JAOPHP010000012.1 coordinate 10,952, forward strand.
CACCAAGGATGTAAAAGGATTTTCAATTACTTTAGTTTTATCTACATTATTCACATTATTTTCAATGTTAGTGTTTTCAAAATTTATTGCAACATTAATGGTTAATACCGGTATTTTTGATAATAGATTATGATTATTAGGTATTTCTAAAAAGAAAATTGGTAAAATTAGTAATTTTAATTCTAAAATTATTAAATTTAATTATATAAAACAATCTAAATGATTCGCTTTATCTTCGTTTGGGTTTTTAATAATTGCCACTATTGTTTTTGGGTCTTTTGCAGGATTTAATAATTCTTTCTGAGATGGAGTTAATAGATCTATAGAATTTAGCGGTGGTATTAATATAACCATACAAGGTGATTTTGAAAAAAATACAAACCTAAATTATCAACAAGCTCAAGAAATATCTAATAATTTAATAAATTCTGCAGCGAACTTAGGTATCAACGACGCTAAAGATATTATAAAAATTAATGGACTAAATTCTAATGATAATTATGTTATTTTAATTAGAACAAAACAAGACTTGACAAATCAACTTCAATCAATCAAGGATTTTGTTTTAAATATAAATAGTGATGTTTTAGTTACTAATTATTCTGTTTCTTATTCAGAAGCTACCAAACTTGTTCAAAACGCTTTGATTGCAACAGGAATTAGTTTTGTAGGAATAATTATTTATATGTTAATTAGAATGAACTGAACTTTTGCTATAACTGCTATAATCGGTTTAATTCATGACTTTTTAGTTGTCTTAGCGTTTATATTTATAACAAGAATTCAAGTTAATACAATAATTGTTGCGGCTATGTTATCTATATTAGGATTAAGTATTAACGATACAATAGTTACATTCGATAAAATAAGAGAGACAATTAAGGTTAAATACCATAAACAATTTTTATCAAAAGAAGATATCAAGAATATTGCTAATTCTTCGATTGGCGAAATATTAAAACGTAGTTTATATACTTCTTTCACAACAATGTTTGCTGTTGCGGTCTTACTTGCATTTATTAATGCTACTGACTTTTCATTTAATATAATAATGCTATTTGGAATTGGTATCGGAGTTTATTCATCAATCTTTATAGCTACATGAATTTGAACAATTCTAGAAACAAGAAGACAACAAATATTAAAAAGAAGAAAAGACACAGGTTATTGAAAAATCAATAGACCAGAAGAACAAACATTTAATGGAATTAATGATTATATTTAAAGTGTAGCTCTAACTACACTTTTTTCTTTAACATTTTTTTCGTAAAATATTGATATAATAAATACATTATGTCAAACACAAAAAAAGAAGAAATACAAAAATTATGTTTGGAAAATAACTGAGATTTTGAGTTATTTAAAAAATACGTTGGTTTAATTGAAGAAAAAAATAAAGTAATTAATTTAACTGGGTTTAGCAATGAAAGATTATGGTCTGAAGGGATATGAGAATCTCTTTTGTATATGTTAGAAATTACAAAAAACAAAAAAGATTTAAAGATTTTAGATGTTGGTTCAGGAGTAGGTTTTCCGTCTATACCTTTTGCACTAACTAAACCAAACCATAAAATTACAATTTATGAACCGCTATTAAAAAGATTTAATTTCTTAAATGAAGTTGTAAATATTTTAAAACTAGAAAATGTAGTAAAAGTATATCGCTATAGAGTTGAAGAAGTTAAAGATAAAAATATTTATGATATAGTAACTGCTAGAGCTGTTGCTAGCGTAAAGGGTATGTTAATGTCATCATTTCATTTAGTTAAAGTAAATGGTGAATTAAATTTATTAAAAGGTAAGAACGCTTTTGAAGAAATAGAAGATGCAGAAGAAATATTTAAAAAGATAAAATTTGAATTAGAAGTCAATGATTTAACTGACACTAAAGAAAATAGAGATAATAAAATCGTTAAAATAATTAAATTGAGAAGCACACCAAGCATTTTCCCTTTTTCTTGAAAAGTTATTAAAAATAGTTAGGAGTTTTAGAATGATTCAATTTAAAAAAGCTGTCGAAAAAGATAAAGAAGTTATATTAAAATTGCTATATAACGATGATCCTATACAATATTTATTTCTAATATCAGATATTGAGGAATTTGGACTGCATTCAGATGTTACTGAAACTTATTTTGCTACTAATTATAAAATAATAATTATGCGTTTTTACAATAATTTATTGATTTATACAAAAAAAGATTTTAAATTTGATACATCTTTACTGGTAAAATTTATTAAAGACAAAAAAATAAAGAATATTATTTATTCTTCTTCTATTAGAAACGACTTAGAAATTGCTATGACAAAACACTTCAATAGTTTTAAAGTAAAAGAAGAGTATATTTTGAAACTAAATAAAGAAAAGTTTTATGATTTAAATAATTTAGAAGATCTTAGTTCAAAAATTATTGAAGAAAAAGATTTAGAAAATATAATAAATTCTAGAAAAAGAATTAAAGAATTTGAAGGTCTTAGTGCACAAGCACTAGATATTAATTATTTAAAAACATCTCTTAACAAAGGTTATTATAAAGGTTTCATAAAATATGACAATAATATTGTTATTTCACATGCTTCAGTTAGTGCACAAATAAAAAATGTTGCCATGCTCGGTGGCGTTTTCACCCTTGAAGAATATAGAAAAAAAGGTCATGCAAAAGATTGTGTTTTAAAACTATCTGATTATTTATTAAAAAATAACTATACTCCAGTTTTATTTTTTGATAATCCACATGCAGGAAATTTATATTATAAATTAGGTTTTGAAGACTATTCAAGATTATACGTTATTTCAATATATGATTACTAATATTGCTATAAGTAATATTTTTTTATTTTTTATATAAATATTAAAAGTTATGGTAAAATATTATTACGCAAATAAGATAAATACATGTTTAAATAAAAAAATAAAAAATATTTTGATATTTTAAAAAATGTGTATAATATTATAGAAGCAATTGCGAGTATAGTTTAATGGCAGAACTTCAGCCTTCCAAGCTGACTATGAGGGTTCGATTCCCTTTACTCGCTCCATTTCAAGAAATTGACCGAAAAATCCCCTTTGGGATTTTTTTAAAATCATCTCCTTTTAACAGAGAGATGATTTTATTTTATTTTGAAATATTTTTAACTTTATTAATTAAGTCATTCATTATTTCTTCATATATATTATTCATTGTTGTAAAATTTATTCCGTTAACGATTTGAATTTGGCTGCTAATTCTATCATCATCTCATTTTTGATTTGACTCTGTTGCTATTTTATTAAAATAATTATTTAATTTTTCTACCGAAAATCAACTAACATCATCGTTATTATAAAAGAATTGATTATATACATTCACAACATCGATTATTTTTTGGTTTGTTCATTTATCTACAAAATCAAATGAAGGGATTAAATAAAAAATATCTTCATCATTTGATTTTAATTTATAAAAAGTAGTTTTTATATCAAATCTATTAACTAACATTTCGTTTAGGTCGTTGATTTCTATTTCTAAAAATTTTGAACTATCAATCATTTTGAATGGATTAATTTTCTCTCCTCATTTTATTTGTGTTTTTACTTGATCTAATAAATATTTTTTATTATATTTTTGTGAGATAAAATTGTTTTTTCATTCATCTGGATTATTTTCGAAAAAGTTTTTTTCTGATTCATCTCCGTTGATAAAATTGCTATTAATAAAATTATATATATTATTAATTAATTGTTCTTTATTGAAGATGATTAAGTTTGGTTTTTCATCGAAAAAACTTTTTTCTATTTGAAAACTAATTCCTGAAATAAAATTTTCAAATTCATTAATTTTAAATTCAGGCATTACCTTTTCTTCGTTATTACCTTCTACCAAACCAGAATGAGGTCTAGTATAATTTGTTTTTAAATCTCAAGGTCTATAATAAAAGATCTCTTGAGTTCCTTTTTCATTAGAATTTGTATTAATTAACGTGTAATTTATTTGTATTTTGTCACTATATTTAGAATTTCCTTTTATTTTGTCTATTGAAATTATTTCTGTTTTATATCCATCAGGAACATTAATGATTCTAAAATTATTTGAGGGTTTGAAAACAAAATAGGTTTAACGTATTATTTCACAATTACACATTTATTTTAAAGGGATCAACCTGCTTTGATTTCAGAGTCTCAATTATTTTTATTTATATTATCCATTCTATCTTCGGCATTTCATATTTGAGAAATATTATCCGTAGCGACTATTTTTAAATTATTTAAGTCTAAACTAGATTTATTAGTAATATTTGTTGTATTATCTTTTTGTGAATCATTTGTTTTGGGAGTTTTATTAGTTTCGCTATTTTCATGATTTGAACTTTGATTTTGTTTTTCATTACTTATTGTTTTTTTGGAGTTAGTATCTTTTACATCTTGGTCATTATTTTCTTTGTTTAGTGTTTGAGAACAAGAAATTGCAACAGTTGGTAATGTGCTAACATTTACAAAAACAAACAATAAAATTTTATTTTTTACTTTTTTCATAGAAAAATTATATTTCATAAATTTTTTGGCACTTAAAATTATTTTAAAATGAATTATTTATTCGCTACTTTATAATATTTTTTTAATAATTTTTTCTAAAAAAATATTAAATATTTTTATTTATTAATTAAAAATATAAAATTAATATATGAGAGAAAAAATATATCTACACACAAATACAGAATATTCATTTTTAAGTTCTACCATAAGAGTTCAAGAACTTTTAGAACTCGCGAAAGAAAAGAATATTAAGTATATTCCCTTAACAGATAAAGAAAATTTATTCGGGCTTCAATATTATTGAAATTTTCAAGAAAAATATGATTTTAAACCTATAATTGGTTCCGAATTCTATCTAAATGAGAACTTTACAATAATTGTTTTAGCAAAAAATAATCAAGGATTAAAGCTTATTCAAAAATTAATTTATAAAAAATCAAAAGGTGATAATTTATCACTTTTTGATTTTGAGAGCAATGATTTATTTGTAATCGATCATTTTGAACTAGGTATGGTTGCAAAAGAAATATTTTTAAGCAAATTACCTAATAATTTTTACTTTAATTCTAAGAAGAATATTAATAATAGAAAAGTAGTTTATGCACCTACAAAAAGAATTTTACATAAAGAAGATAATCAATTATTGCCCCTTCTTAATTTTATTAATCCAAATAATGATGTTGTTAATAAGATATACGATGATTATTTTTTAGATAACGAATTTGAAGAATTAGATCAAGAAGTTTATGATCAAATGCTTAATATTGTAGAAAGCATTAATATAACTAAACCAAATAGTGAAATTAAATTAGCTAATTTTTCTGATGATAATATCGAAATTTTTAAGAAATTAATTTTTGGAAAAAGGTATAAAAAAATAATAAAAGAATATGATACAAAAATAGTTAATGATAGGATAAATTATGAATTTAATGTAATTAAACAATTGGGATTCATAAACTATTTTTTAATAATTCAAGACGCTCTTAGTTTTGCACGTAAACAAGGTATTGAAATAGGCCCTGGACGTGGTAGTGCTTCAGGTTCATTAATTTCTTACTTATTAGAAATTACTTCAGTTAACCCTTTAGAGTTTAATTTATTATTTGAGCGTTTTTTAAATGTTGAACGTGTTACGTTACCTGATATAGATATCGATATACAAGATACAAGACGTGATGAAGTTTTTGAATACGTGAAAAATAAATATGGTGAAGAAAATGTTTCTTTTATTTCGACATTTCAAACCTTAGCTTCTAAAAATTCTATTCGTGATACTGCAAGATTTATTAATCATAATGAGGTTATAATCCCAAAAGATGAAATTGATAAAATCTCAGCCTCTATAAGTTCAAAATTTTCAAATTTAATTGAGAATTATGAAAGTAATAAAAAATATAAAGTTTGAGCTGATAAATATCCTCAATTACATAATTTAGCTTCTAGAATTGAAGGATTACCAAGACAAACAGGAGTACATCCTGCAGGTTTAATAATTTGTAATCAACCGTTATATAATGTTGTCCCTGTTCGCAAAAATCAGCAAACTTTACAGCAAGTTGAAATGACACTTGATAATTTAGAAAAATATGGATTAATAAAAATAGATTTTTTAGGTCTAAAAAACTTAACTTTTATTAATAATATAGAAAAAAATCTAGAACCTGAAAATCATTTTGATTCAATTTTAGAGGATAATGTTTCATTATTTAATGATAAAATCACTTTTAATTTATTAAATTCCTTGAATACAAACGGTATTTTCCAATTAGAATCTCCAGGGATGAAAAAAACAATTAAGGATGTTAGAATTGATAGTTTCGATGATATTTACGCTATTATCTCGTTATTTAGACCTGGACCTCTTGAATACATACCAATTTATGCTAAAAATAAAAACAATCCATATTTAATAGAAAAAATACATCCAATTTATGATTGAATAGTGAAATCTACTTTTGGAATAATTGTTTACCAAGAGCAAATTATGGAAATAGTTCAAAAGATATCGGGACTTTCGTTTGCGCAAGCTGATTTATTAAGAAGAGCAATTTCTAAAAAAGATGAGTCAAAATTACATGCCTACAGAAAAATGTTTTTCGAAGGTGGTATAAGAAATAATATTAATTTTGAAATTTTAAAAAAAATATACTTTAATATAGAAAAGTTTGCTAACTACGGATTTAATAAATCGCACGCTGTTGCATATGCTTTAATTGCTTATAAATTAGCATATTATAAGGCAAGATTTCCTATGTTATTTTTTAAAGTTCTACTTAGTGAGAGTAGCGGCGATTTAGATGCTATCAAAAAATATTCAGACGAAGCTTTTTTATGTAATATAAACATTGAAACACCATCAATAAATTATTCTAGTGATGATGCTAATATTCATAATAATTCCATTTTTTTACCACTTTTAATGATTAAAGGTCTTGGTAAGGTTGCAATCGATAAAATTGTTTACGAACGTAGTATTAATGGTTTTTATAACAATTTTATCGAAGCATATTTAAGAATGAGAATGCATGGTTTAAGTGAGTCTAATATAGATCTTTTAATTAAATCTGGATCAATGAGAGAATTTAATAATATAAATACTCTTCTTTCTTGAACTAATATAGCTAAAACTTTTTATTCTGATTTAGCACTTAGAATAAAAAGAAATAATATTAGCCAAGAAGAATATAACTCATATCTATTAGATTTTATAAAAGAGTTAAATTTGGAGATCTATATTAAAAATCTACCTATTGAATCGAATGATTTAAAAGAACAAAAAGAATTAGAGATCAAACTATTGGGTAACAGTTACAATACTTCTTATCATAAAGTTCATAATAAACAAATAGATCATAATGTAGCTTGTTTAGCTAATGTTGAGGAAGAAAAAATATGATTAGAAGTTGAACTTATTAGTGTAAAGGTTGGATTTAAAAACGAAAGACAAACTAGTTTGAAAATAAGTGACTTTTCAACAACTGTAACAGCGAACGGATTTAATAGCAAAATAAGAAATTTAATAAATTTAGATACAAGAAGAAAAATAAGAGTATTAATTTCTAAAAAAGATAATAGATTTTACAATATATTAAATTATGAGGAGATTTATGGAGAATAATAAAAAGAGTTTAGTAATTGATGGGAATTATTTAATGTTCCAATCTTTTTATGCAACATATAGAGGTGAAGGTAGTTTAGTTTTAAGCAATTCTTTTGGTGTTCCTACCAACGCAATTCAAGCTTTTATGATGCAATTTTTAAAACTAATTAAGTTTGTAAGACCTGATAGTCTTTTTGTTGCTTTCGACGCCAAAGGCCCAACAAAAAGACATGAAATTTTTTCAGAATATAAATCAGGAAGAACTAAGGCTCCTGATATACTTTACCTTCAATTTGATTGAATTAAAAGAATATTGAGCGGTCTGAATGTTGCTTGACAAGAAAAATTGGGAGATGAAGCGGACGATTTAATTGCAACATATTGTTCCAAAGTTGATGGAAAAAAATATGTTTTTTCAGCAGATAACGACTTATTACAACTCGTAGATGAAAATGTAACAATTCTTCGTAAAGATAAAACTAATTATAAAGAAATTAATAAAGATAATTTTTTTCAAATTTTCAAATTTTTACCAAATCAATTAACTTCATACAAAGGATTAAAAGGTGATTCTTCTGATAATCTACCTGGTGTATTTGGAATCGGTGAAAAAACTGCTATTAGTTTGCTTGAAAAATACAACAATTTTGAAAATATATATAAAAATTTAGAAAATAACAATGATCTAACTAAAAGTGTTAAAAATAAATTGAATAATGGCTATGAAGCCGGTTTAATGTCATATAATTTATCAATATTAAATTGTGATGTCGAAAATTTTGAAACAAATTTAGAGTTTTATAAATTCCAACTAAATTATAATAATGCCATGGACATATTAATGGAATTGGAACTAAGTGTAGTTATAAATGAACTTAGAAAACACTTTTAATAAACCTGTAGCTATTTGTGGTCAAATTGGATCAGGTAAAACCACTATAATACAAGAGTTGAAAAAAATGGGATATAGTACATTAATTTTAGATGACTATGTTTCTAATTTATATAAAACTAATAATAAGTTAATCTACGAAATGAAAGAACAAATTGGCGATTTTATAATCAAAGAGCAAATCATTAGTAAACAATTGTTAAAAGAGTGGATACTAAAGGATTTTAATAATATATATAAAATTGAAAATATTATTTATCCTTACATTTATGAACATTTGTTAAATAATAACTATGATTTTATTGAAATGCCCGTTTTAGATTCTGAAAGAATTGATTTTTCAGAATTGTTAAAATATGTTGTGGTTATTCATAGAAAAAATAAATTTGTTGTGGAAAACACGCTCGTAGATTGATTAAATAAAAAAAACGACTATATAATAGATTTAAAAAGAAAAAATAAAAACTTAATATTTGTGGATATCTATAATGATAATCAAGATATAACTAAAAAAATTAAAAAAATATTAGTAAAAACTCAATAATAATTATAAAATAATAAGGCTACTAAATTTTAGGAGGACACAATGGAAAAAGTAAATTTAGACTATGATAATTTTGAAATAAGTAAAACAACTATTATTAGCAATGAGGATCGTGAAAATCTTAGACTTTTTTACGGACCTTTTTTGGGTGCTGAAGCAGTTTACTTATATGAATATTTATTAGATCTTGTTAAAGAATCTAATTGACGTAAGGTCGAATTTCCATTTAGTCTCTTAAGTTTATATTTAAATATGAATATAGATAGTTTAAATGTTGCTCGTAAAAAATTAGAAGCAGTAGGTTTAATTAATTTGTATAACGACAATTCTAAAGCTATTTCTATTTTTGATTTACAAAAGCCACTTGATTATAATGGGATTATAAATAATGAATATATTTCTAATTTAATAAAAGATAATATTGGCTTATCTAACTTAAATTACTTAATAAGTACTAAAAAACATAAAATCAGCGTTATTGACGATTCTAATTATGAAGACGTTACAACAAATTTCTTTGATATGTTTAACCCTAATGAATCAAATTCTAAAAATAATATTAAACAACATTATACAAATGTTGGTAAAAAAGAATATACAACAAACGAATTAAGAGTAATGACTAAAAACCAACATATTAAAATACCTCTTCAAGCGGGTAGTGTTATTTATACAAATACATATGATGCAATAATAAACCTTAAGCCAGATGAATTTTATTCGCAAATTAATAAAATTTCATTATCTATGGTTGATAATGAATTAATTTCACTTTGAACTAATAAAGTTGCGGATTATAAAGTTTTAAATTTAGCAATGTTTATTGGTCGTAAAGCTCGTAAAACAGATTCTTGAACAAAGTATGTTAATACTTTAATTAAAGAATTAGAAACACAAAATATTAATGATTATTATGAAGCTGAAGAATATTTAATTGGCAAAATGTTTAATAATAGTAAATTAAGATCAATATATGACGAGTTTATAGTTTTAAAGAACAATGTTCAAGGTAGAAATGAATAGTAAATTAAAAATATTTGGTTCTAAAATTAATTTTTCTGATTCTAATTTTGTTGTTGATGAAAAAACATTCATCGATTCTATAAAAAGCGATTCTGAATTAATTAAATACTTAGATAAGTATAATATTTCAGATCAAGAAATAATTGAAAATAGAAATGATTTTTCTATAATGCGAAAAAATAATTCATCTAAGGATGTATTTTTTATTATTCAAGTAAAAAGAAATCAAAATGGAAAATTAGAATTTTATTCTACTTTTTCTAAAAATTCAATTACAAAAAATTATATAATGAAAGAAAATATTGCATTTACGGAAATCTCTAAACCTACCACAGATATAATTTCTACTAGTATAACCCAAATAAAAAAAGGTAATCCGGTTTGAGAGTTTTTAAAGAATCTTAAAAAAGATAAAAATAAGTTTTTTGAGAATTTTTATGTTTATGGTGATGTAGATAGTGTTAGACAAGAATTTTTAAGTTCTTATGTAAATTTAATTGCCCAAAAAAATTTTAATGTTGCTTATATTGATATAAATTTATTGGACGATTATGTTAAAAATAGTTTAAAAAAAGAAAATTCAAATGAAATTATTAATAATTTAATTTATGAACTTAGTCAAATTGAATATTTAATTATTGATGAAATCGGATTAAAAGCATTATCTTCTTGATTTTTAGAAAGAGTGTTTTTAAGTATAATTTCAAACAGACTATCAGATAATAAAAAAATATATTTTGGATCTTATTTCAGTTTGTCTTTTTTACACAAATATATTTTTAAAGATGATGCCTATATAATTTCTAATTCAAATTCAAAAAATACAAAAAAATTGAAACCGTTAGCAGCAAAAATTATAAAGACAATGAAGTTATTATCAGAACCAAAATGTTTGTGAGTTGATGATAAGTATTTGGAGGATAAATAATGAAAATAGTTTTAGCAGGAACGCCAAATTTTTCAGTACCTATTTTTGAGAAAATTATTAATAATTTTAATGTTGTTGCTATAGTTTCGCAACCCGATAAACCTAATAAAAGGGGTAATTTAGTAACTCCTACGCCAACAAAACTACTTGCGAATAAGTATAATATTAAACTATTTCAACCAATTAAAATCAAAGATATTGAACAAGACTTAAAGAGTTTAGATTATGATGTTTTTTTAACATGTGCTTTTGGTCAATACATTCCAGAAAGTATATTAAAAATTGCTAAATTAGGTTCTATTAATATCCATGGCTCTCTTTTGCCTAAATATAGAGGTGCTGCTCCGATTCAATACTCTCTTTTAAATGGAGATAAAGAAACCGGAATTAGTTTAATATACATGAGCAAAATAATGGATGCAGGAGATATTATTTTTAAAGCCAAAATCGATATTTCAGAATTGGACACATCAGACACGTTATTTGAAAAAATAAGTTTATTAGCACAAGAACAAATTGTAGATTGGTTAGTTAAATTTGAAAAAAATGATTTTGTAGCCGAAAAACAAGATGACAATTTAGTCATATTGTCTCCAAAATTATTGAAAGAAGACGCACATTTAGATTCGTCGTTAACGGCGGAAGACGCTTTTAATAAAATAAGATCATTTAGTTCAAATCCCGGAGCATATATCTTAATTAACGGAAGACGAGTAAAAATTTTTTATGCTCACAAGAGTAAAAAACATAATAATTCTTTAATTTTAAAATTTAAAAATGGCAATTTGTACGCAACTGATTATCAGTTCGAATCTAAAAAAAGAGTTAATTTACTTGAAAAAATATCATAAAAAGATGTTTTTTCATTTTTTATAACTTTTTTTAAAATGTTTTTAAAAAAGAAATTTTTTAAAAAAAATAAAATAAAAAGTTAAAAAAGTTTATAATTATTAAAACATAACGAATAAGTTATGTTCTTATATAAAAATAAAACACTTTGAAAGGATAAAATGAAAAAAGTAGCAATTAATGGTTTCGGTAGAATTGGTAGATTATTCTTCCGTAGATTATTAGAATCACAATCAGATGTACAAGTTGTTGCGGTTAACGACTTAACAGATGCTAAAACATTAGCACACTTACTAAAATATGATACAGCATTTAGAGCGTTAAATGCAGAAGTTCAAGCAAAAGAAGGTGCTATTGTAGTTGATGGTAGAGAAATTAAAGTATTCGCCGAAAGAGATCCAGAAAACTTACCATGAGGTGAATTAGGAATCGATGTTGTTGTTGAATCAACAGGTTTCTTTACAAAACGTGAAGGTGCCGAAAAACACTTAAAAGCTGGAGCTAAAAAAGTTGTTGTTTCTGCACCATCTGATTCAGATGTTAAAACAGTTGTTTACAATGTTAACCACGACATTTTAAATGCAGATGACAAATTAATTTCAGCAGCTTCATGTACAACAAACTGTTTAGCACCTTTAACAAAAGTATTATCAGATAAATTTGGAATCGTTTCAGGATTAATGACAACAGTTCACGCTTACACAGGAGACCAAAGATTACAAGATGCTCCACACCGTGACTTACGTAGAGCACGTGCAGCAGCATCAAACATGGTTCCTACAACAACAGGAGCAGCTAAAGCTATTGGATTAGTAGTTCCTGAAGCAGCAGGTAAATTAGACGGTTCAGCAATTCGTGTTCCTGTTTTAACAGGTTCAATCGTTGACTTAACAGTTAGATTAGAAAAACAACCTACATTAGAAGAAGTAAACGCAGCTATGAAAGAAGCTGAAAGTGAATCATTTAAATATGAAACAAACCCAATTGTTTCATCAGATATCGTTGGTGAAACACACGGATCAATTTTCGATTCATTATTAACACAAGTTCAAAAAACTTCAGAAGGTAATGTATACAAATTATTCTCATGATATGATAATGAAATGTCATACGTTTCTCAATTAGTTAGAACAGTAGTTTACTTTGCTAAATTATAATGATTAAATAATTTATAAAAAATCAAAGCATTAGCTTGCTTTGATTTTTTTAAATAAAAAAGTGATAAGAATAAAAGAAATAAAAAAGTTTTGAATAATATTCAAAACAAAAAAAGTATAAAAAAATGGCGGAACAGAGAGGATTCGAACCTCCGCGGGAGTTGCCTCCCCTACAGTCTTAGCAGGACCGCCTCTTCAGCCTCTTGAGTACTGTTCCATCAAAATGTAATATTATTATATCATATAAAACAATTAATTAAATACTAAATTAGATTTTTTATAAGAGTATAAAATAAAAGTAGGTCGATTACTTTAAAATAAAAGTACAAATAGTAAAGATAAAAATAATAAAAATAGGCTTTAACCTATTTTATTGTTAATATAACATTAAGTTTTTATTTTTTTAATCCATAAACTAGTTTTCCTGAATTATATGAATAATAGTTGTCTTCGCCTTCTACATCGATTAATTTGTATTCAAATTGGTCAATTTCAGGAAATCTTTTTCTAAATAAAAACATTATAAACTCATAAACCATAATCATTGCTCTTACATCATTTTCGCAATATTTTTTCAATTCAGGTACTACCTCTTGCTCTCAAACATTATCAGAAATAGCATTAACATGTCTTAAAATTGCTACTTCCATAGCCATAGTACCTTTTTGAATTACAAGTTCAGAATATGGTGTTATTTTAGATTTTAAATCAAAATTCATTTTGTTAATATATTTTTCAATTCCTTTTATTGATGAAAAGTAATTTAAAAATTTGATATGTATTCTTGATTTATCTGAAATATTCTGATTATTTTCTTCGTTTAAATTCTTTTCTTGAGAAACTATAATATCATTATCATTTTCTGTGTAAGTGAAATAATCATTAATTTCTTTATTATCAAGTTTAGTATGTTTAAAACAGTCTAAAAGATCGATTGTATTGTTGTTTATCTTACTTATTTTTTTAATAAATTCATATTTATCTTCGTATAATTTATTAAACTCTTCAATAAACTCAATATCGTTATTTTTAAATGCTTTATTAACTAATTCTCCTATTTCTTTATTTCTTGTATTTTCGTAAGCTTTGTTATAAACGACATAATATTCGTATTCATCATCATAGATTTCATTAATCATTTTAACTAAGTCGATAAGTTTAAAATATTTAGTATCACACACAATATTTTTCTTTTTTATTTCGTTTCCATTTTGAGTAATAATTATTGAAACTTGGTTAACAATTTGGTTATATGAAGGAACATTGTTCATTGGTGGATATAATTCAGAAAACCCTTCATAGTCATACCAACATATTTTAGCGTCTTTTTTATGTAACTGTTTTATTTTATTAAGTGCAGCAATTTTGAAAAAGTTATCAGAATTCTTAAAATTTATATTTTCAATATTTATACTTGGTATATGATTTTTAGATTGTTTACTATAATAAGATAAGGAAATACGTTCAAAATTGTCTTTTGTTAGGGCTCTAAAAATTGCATATTTTTCATCTTTATTGATATCTAATAAATCGTCAAAATAAATATTTTCGGCATTAGAGTTATAACTACTTAAACTTCCGCTTAATCATTTTTGTATTGCATTAATTTTTTCTTTTTGGTCGTTATATTGTAAAAAATATAAAATCGCATCTAAATTAATGTTTTCAAAATCTTGGTATGATTTTTTTATTATTTTTTCGTAAAAATCATATTTTTCTACACTAAAAATTGTATCATTCTCTTTTTTTGAACTTTTCGGATTTTTGAACGGTATATTTAGGCCATTTTCTTTATATTCGGTTAATTTATCAAAAGGAATAACTGTTTTAGCCATTATTTTTCAATCCAATGTAATATTTTTTTTAGGAAAAATCATATTTTTAGATGCCTTAAAAAATGTGTTTAACGAATTATTTTTATCGTATTTATTATTAACAAATAATAAATTATCGCCGGTTTTAGATATTAAAGGTAAAAAGTCTTTGTAGTATTCAGGAACATTTTCTTTTGTTTTAGGTTTATTGACTTTATTTGAAGGAGATGCTGCAAAAGATTCGTAAAATTCTATTTTACCTTTTTTTATTTCTTTCTTAAATTTTGTGTAAGGATTTATCAAAATACTAGACATATCACTTAATACTATGTTATTTTTCTTAAATAAATTATCAGCATAAAAGAATTTATAATATAATTCAAAATTAGTTTTTGCATAACTTGTAAGAACTAATTTTTTATTCTTTTTATCAAAAATTAAAAATGGAAGACTAAAAATAAAAGTTTTATTTCCATCTACTAATTTATATCCGATAGTACCATTTGCAACTGCGTCAACATCGGGGTCTTTAATAGCGTTTAATGTATCATTTATCTTAACTTCGATATTATTTTTTGTCCTAATGTATTTTGGATTTTTTAAATTATATTTTTTTAAGTAGAACAAAATTCCATCATTATTATATCTATTATAATTATCTTTAAATACTTTTATATAGTCATTTTCTTCATTCGAAACTTCGAATGATAAATTACTAAAATCGTGTAAATCTATATCTTCCTCTTCAAAATTATAGTATTCAAACAAAGTACTGTTTTCTTCATTATCTTCTTCTAAATCTTTTGAAAAATCATAATTTTGATTGTTATTAAATTTGCTATTAATAAAATCAACTAATTTTTTTCTTTCCCATATTAAAGCAGGATTTAATCCAAATGTTTTTTTGAAAATATTTCAAGTTACTTTAATTGTCTTCACTTTTCTCCTTAAATAAATTTTTGAGTATATATACTTAAAATGAAGTGTTATGTACAACACTTATTATTGTGCTTTTTGTTTTTTATTATAATCTAAATAGCAAATAATTTATAAAAATAAATATTACTTAGTTTAGTAATGAAATTAAGATTTTTTTACTTTTTAAAAAAGTAAGTTAAGGTAACAAAGTTTCTCATGCAAAATGAATATCGATTTTTATTGGTTCGTCAAGAGTTTCGTATTACTTCTTATAACAATCTTTTGCAATTATATTAAATAGAATATTTATTTATTTTATTATAAATACCTAAATAATTTAGTTTATTAAAATTACTTAATCATCTTTCTCTATTTTGAGGTTTACAAATAAATATTCTAAAGTGTAATTTTCTAGCGAGTTGTCTTTAACAAATATATCAATTGAATTATTTTTTCCTAGGTAGTTTTCACATTAAATTGGTCTATTCTATACCATGATAATTATAGAAGTATTTAGAGTTCTGATTTTTTAATATAACTTTTAATAATATTATTGCATTATTAGTTGTTTTGCTTATTATAAATTTTGGTTTACAATCGTGTCTGTTTTTGAGTACCAATAAATAGTATTTGTTTTTAATTGTTTTTATGTATTTTTTTATATTTACTATTTAAACGGTTTTGGAATTAAAATCAAACCGATGAATGATTTTTTAATATCTAATTTTTTATTCAAATTTAAATTCTTTGTTATAAAATAACACTTTATTATTACTGGAGTAAGTTAGGTGAAAAAAATTTGACACTCCAAAATAAAGGAGTGTTATTTTTATGTCCAAACATTTTACATTTGAACAAAAAGTTAAATATTGCAAAATTATTGATCAAACCGATTTTAAAACAGCA
>NZ_JAOPHP010000013.1 GCF_025515455.1 Mycoplasma sp. CSL7503-lung
TTATTTTGATTTCAAATTTTGTATAAATTCATTTCAACTCCTTTAGATTTTCTGTATTTTTCCAAAACTCTTTTAAAAAAGAGAAAAATAAAAAATAGGCTTTAACCTATTTTGTTTTCAGACCCCCCTTAATTAAGATTCTTTAGCAACTCAATTATTAAAAATTTATCATTTTTTAGGATATTAAAACTTTCATCACAATTAAGTTGAAAATTATTAATTTTATTTTCAATTCAAGTGTGTAAAGGTAAATATGAATCTATTAGTGTTAAATTTCCATTATTTTCTAAAGAACATATTTCTAATTCTTGAAACTCATTAACCAAACCAAACAAATCATTGTTAATTATTAATATATTGAACTTATTGATATATTTTTCAAGTTTACTTATTTTAATAAAATTTAAATCTTTTAAAATAACAAAAGGTTTGATAGTAGAATCATAATTGTCCATTCATTTTAAAAATGTTGTTTCATCAATAAAAATACTATCGTTAAATGAAATTAATGATTTTAAAATTTTAATTTTATCAAAATTCAAATCTAATAAATTTTCTCCTACCTGGTTATTAATTAAATCTAACGAATTAAAAAATTTTGTTTTATCAATATTTGATTCGATATTTAAATTGTCTTCGTTAGTTATCATTTTAGTCAAAATGTTTTTTGATGTCAAATTATATAAATCTGTCAATTTTGTTAGATTTGATATTATAATTGCATCTTGTATTGAGTAACTTTTAGAATTTATTAAGAAAACATCTTCGTTATTTTCATATTCATATTTATAAAAATCTGAAATTAAACTATCACTATTTTTTGTTTCAATAACAAAAATTCCTTGATATTCTATTTCTCCGATTGTATTCAAATTTCTTATTTTTAACATTATAATTCTATATACCTTTCTTTTTCGTTATAAATTTCGTTAGCCGACTTTTCACCAGACAAAATATCAATATTAGAATATTGAGTCTCTGTAATCAATAATATTCTAACATTCGATCTTTTCGGAATTATCTTCATTAGTTTTTGTTTTTCATATTCATATATAGTCTTAAACCCTATTGTTTTAACATATATTGAATATTGAATCATTATGTAACCCATTTTTAATAAATTGTTTCTGAACCTAGCATAATTGGTTGTATTATCTTCATCCATAGAAACATCATACATTAATATTATTTTCATATATCTATTTTGAAATTCAGTCAATTTCTAACTCCTTTATATTTTTGTGTTCTAATAAACCTTTGATTAATAAATTAATATAATCAACCACTTTAATTCTTTTAGAATTTACAAAAATATGTTCTTGTAAACCTTCAAAAAATCTTTTTTTAAAGTCTTTAAAATTTATGTTGTTATCTTCTTTTTGTAACTTAATTATTTCATATGTTATTTTATCTACATAACATCTAATCGGTTCTACAATATCGCAAGCTAGCGGAATATTGTTATCAAATCTTTTATGGAAAATACCGATTCTATTATCAAACCCTTTTGAAACCAGCGCTCTACTTACATACGCAATCATTACAGTATATCCGTAGTTGAGACAAATATTAACAAAGTCTTTGGCATTATTTTTATCCCTTTTAAAATCTTTGCCAAACAATAGATTAAAGTAAACCTTAGCTGCATGACCTTCTCTATTAGATAAATCATATGGTTTAATATCTTTTTGATATTCAATTAATTTTTTTACCACTTCAATTGAATCGGGAATGATAGATTTTATTAAATTTTTAGAATTTAATATTTTTAGTTCGATAATATGTTTTCACGTATTACCCTTATATTCATCATTTCAATTAATTTGTGAATTAAAAACTTTATTATCAAAATAACCACTAAACGGTATTATTTGAGCAATTGGTAAATGTCTGTGGTCACAAAAAATAATATTAACTCCTTGTTCAATTAATTTGTTTATCAATGGCATACTAATATTTACTCTAGTATTCTCAAATATGACAGTTTCAATATCGTTAGTTGGTATTGTAATTTTACCTTGACTATTTTTAACAATTAAATTGTTTAAAAATAATGATACATATTCACTTTGTGATACGTCAATTATTTTTTTCATTTTCCTCCTTTGTCGTAATTACGACAAAATAAGATTACTACAAATAAAATAAAAAAGAGACATAATATATTATTATGTCCCATATTTTTAACCTAATACCGATTTATGAATCTTCTTAAATTTAGCTAAAAATGAATTTAAAGCAGGTTTATTTCTCTCTTTATTTTTAATAACTTTTTCTTTATTATCAAATTCGTTTTCTTTCAATTCTTCTTTTTTAACCACCATCGTAGAATAATTATATTCGATTGTATTTCTTGAAGAAACTGCGCCTACTATATGAACTAATTTTTTATTATCATCAATTTCGTTTTCGTTAATAAACATCGTTCCCTTGTAATATACATCTACAATATTATTGTCTAAAGGAATATTTTTTAATTCTTTTTCTTTAATTAGATTATCTTTAATAAATACAGATTCATCAAAAAAGTTTTCATTTTTATTATTAGTAAACTTATAAATTTTTGCATTAACAGGTATTAAAACATAGTTATCTTTTTTATTCTTATAAATTAATAAGGCTACTCATTTAAATGATTCTTTAAAACTTTTATTATTTTGATTTTTTATAAAACTTACATTATCTACATTAACTTTATCAGAAAACATTTTT
This sequence comes from Mycoplasma sp. CSL7503-lung, assembly GCF_025515455.1. GTDB lineage: Bacteria > Bacillota_I > Bacilli_A > Mycoplasmatales > Metamycoplasmataceae > Mycoplasmopsis. The sequence goes on from NZ_JAOPHP010000013.1 coordinate 2,713, forward strand.
ACGTTCTTTATATAGTCAAAGCCTTTTTTATTTTTTATAATTAGCGCTTTTTTACTATCATTATTTATAAAGTTTCGAGCTTCTCTTTCTCAATTTTCGGGATCAATACATAATTCTTCTTTGTATTCTCTAAATAAGTCTAAAGTATAATCTAAAAATGGATTTTTGGAATCTTTATAACTATCTAAAATATTTTTTATTCTATCTAATTGTTCAGGGTTTGTATGTTTCATAACAATATTATCTTCTTTTTTGTTGTTGATATATTTTATAATCTCGAAAATTGATTTTTTCTCTATTTTTCTTAGATCTCCATTTTTATCAACTTTTGTACTATAGGTTGTTTGATTAAACAATTCGATATTGTAGTCTTTTTTGACTTTTCTTGAATAACGAACTTTTTGTATTATAGAATCTTTTGTTTTAGTCAATTTAGAATTTTCATCACCATCTTTTTCGCTCATTTTCTCTCTTACTATAGAAGAAATGTTATTTAAATTAAGTGTAAATTCATTTAAAGAACCGATACTTTCTCCGCTTTCTCTATCATACACTTTACCTTTTTCAATATAGTATTTTTCAGGTGTAAATAACAACTTTTGCATATTAGGTTTATAGTTATTTGCCGAAATCGCCAATAGAGAAGCATCTATAGCGTGGTGTGAAAAATGATCTCTATCTTTCAGTGATAAACCACCCATTTTTCTCAACATACTTGTATATTTTCCTCTAAATGTAACTACACTAAATTGCTTATCGTGGCTTTTAGCATATTCATTTAGTTTCTCTAAGAAAACTTTACTTGAATATCTAGTATCATTTAAGTTTCTATTAGCAAATTCAATTTTATCTTTATCATTGATTTCTAGACGGAATAAATTCTCTTTCTTACGATCATATTCTTTATTTTTAGTATCAAAGAAATCGTTCTTTTTGTTGTTATTTTCAGCTCAAAAAGTTTTGAATAATTTAAAATCAGTTGTATGAACCCCTAAATATTCGCTTGGTAATTTATTCGATTTAGCTTGGTTTGTACTTTTAAGAACAACAACTTTATTAGTCATGGAATCATCATAACTAATACTATATGGTATTATATGGTCAATTTCGGTATAACCAGGATCGTCTATAAGTTTTTTAACATCTATTTTATCTTTAACATTATATGCGTCATAACCATCTTGTTGGAAATATAAAAGTAATTTTTGTTTTGTTTTAAGATTCATATCATCTTCAGATATAGTAATTCCGTAGCTATCTTTTAATATAGAAATTATTTTTTCAATACGTTTTTTGTTCTTCTTGTTTTGTTTATCTATTCCTTCTCTTTCAGATTTAAGATTGTTTTCTTTAGGCATTTCGAGACCTATTTTAGTGATTTTATATTTATTTTTATATTCTTTTAAAATTTGATTGAATACCTTAATTGTTTCTGCTAAAGATGTTTTAACAGCCGGGCTAATAACTGCATCACGTAAAAATGAACTATCCATATATTTGGAATTAGATGCAGTTGATAAAAGACCTTCTTTCTCTAACTCTTCGTTATATTTTTTTATTTCTTTATACAAATCAAAATCTTTTTCAAACTTGAAATTAGATAAGTTTTTAGATGTGTTTAATAAATCTTTATTAACTAAATAAATTGCTTTAAAAGATAAAGAATGGGTTTTAGAAACCTTGAATTTAGGGTTATTCGCTATATCTTCTATAAACTTATTTAGTTGTTCTTCGGTATTAAGATATTTGCTTAAAAAATGTATATTTTGTTGTGTTTTTATATTCTTAATTCTTTTTTCAACTTCTTTATAGTTAGAAATAACAACAAAAATATCATCTAAACCTTTAGCAAATTCAAATACTGTATCTACATTTAAGTCATCTAATTTTGCACCATTCTTAATAAATGTTTTTATAAAAATAATTGTAGATTCTAACGAAGCTATTTTTTTATCTGCATTTTTAAATTCATCTACTTTTAACTCTAAATTAAAATCAAGGTTTCAAGATTTTAAATATTTTAAAATTGTTTGATAAGTAACGTTTTTAACTTTACCTTCATTTAAGTTGTCTTTAAGTAAATTATTTATAATATCTCTTTTATCATTTGTTGATAAAACTCACTCATTAGCCAAAGTGTGTCTAACATTATTTAAATCAGATAATAAATTATACAACTCAACACTAGGAGATTGTTGTGGTGCTCTATTTTCATTCACAAAGATACTACATTTTCCAATGGTTTTATCTCAAATGTTGTTATATTTTTGATATAAAGTTTTTCCATCTTCTTTATAGTCGTAAATACCATATTCACTATAACTATGTTCGCTACCAGGTCCCTTAGCATATTCACGTATTGAATCATAAATATTCATAAATTCTGATACAAAATCCTCGAATTGTTTATTTGCATATTTTTTGGATTGAATATCATTTAAAACGTGTTCAATTTCATTTTTTCATTTTAAATGTGAAAATTTAACATCAACATATTGCTCTAAACCTTTAAAGTAACCAAATTTATTAAAGAATTTGAATTGTTCTTTAGTCGGATAATCGAATTGATTTGTGTATGAAATCTTTTTACTCTCAGAATTCTCTTTATTTTCTTCTTCAATAACTTCATAAAAGAAACCTCTATTTTGTAAATAATCGTGTAATATTCATACTAATTCTTTACTTTCTACAACTTCATCTAAAGCTTTATTTTTAACAAAAATTATATTTGGATTTTTAGAAGACATTTCTTGATAAATATTATTAACTTGGTGTCTATTTTTAAGTTCTAAACCAAACATATCTTTATATTTAAAAATTAATTTATCAAATTTATCGTTCTTATATCTTTTTCTTCTGATACTTCTTCTGATACTTCTATACCCTCTACGATCAGTAGCTAAATTAGGTTCATCGAACAATCTTGACCCTAATTCTAGCACATCATTATTTGAATTATCTACTATAGATCACCCCACAGAACCGATACCTAAGTCAAAACCCAATGTAACATCAATAATTTTGTTTTCTTTATTCATAATTAAACCTCTCGGAATATATTTAATTGATATATAAAATATTTTACAACATCTGAAAAAATATGTTAAAATAATTATGTACTAAATCTATTGTATTGCTTAAGAATAGTAAAGTGCTAAAACAAGGCGGCTTTAATAGCCTGCCGAATTTGCCCCGAAAGGGGTTTTTTAATACTTTAAAAATAAAAAACTCTAAACAAAATAAGTGCTTAGAGTTTTTTAACATTATTCTTCTTCTAATTTAAGATATGGATCTAATTCTAAATATTTAGAATTTTCCTTAGTTAATCTTGGTTCGATATTTTTAATGTTTTTGTATAATTTGCTTTTTGCAGACCCTACAATCGCCTTAGAAAAACTATCAATATGTTTACTAATCGAAATTTCTAACGATCCTTTTAAATCATCTAAGTTTTTTTGTATATTTTCTACAAATTTATTTATATCATCAAAATCATCTTTTATTCTAGCCATAGCTTTAACGATAGCTTTAAAGTGTTTTTCGTTTCATGCAACAATTAAATTACGTTGCTCCTCAATATCTAGTTGTGTATTATCAAAATTAGATCTCTCTTTAATAAAGTTAATTAATAATTGTAATAAAGGTTTTAAACCTTCAAATCTAACTACAAAAATGTTTGGAAATTCCTCATAAACTTTAAATAAAAAGTTATGTTCTGGTTCGAGTTCTGTTACTAAAACACCAAAAGTTCCTTTGTAATTTTTCATGTCTTTTAATAATTTAGGTAAATGCTTTTTATTTGTTGTGCTTCCAGTTTCGGTTTGTTTTGATTTTGCTTCTATAATGATATTTCCGATGTTTTCTTTATCTTTAAAAAGATTAATTTCAAAATCAGGTTTTGTTCTATCTATATTTTCGGTTGTTTTAGAAAACTTAATCTCGTTACCCATAAAACCAAAACTATCTTCTAAAACATTGTAGATACTATTTTCAAAATTTTCACCAACTTGTTTGGTTGAGAACCCAACATTTTTATTTATGATATCTAAATGTTTTTTTTCAGATATTTCTAATGCATTAATTTGTTGCTTGTATTCATTTTCTTTTTGTTTTAAACTCTCGTTATCAAACTTAAGTTTTTCAATAGTTTTTTGGTACTCAGACGCCATATTTAATTCTTTATTATGGAACTGTTCTGTTAATTTTGTTTTAATTTCATTTAATTGTGATTCGTATTTATGTGTTTCTTGTTCTTTAACAATTTTTAATTGTTCTTCTAGTTTATTTTTATTTGTTTCTAATGTTAATATTTTGTTTTGATATGTATTATTTATTTCTGTTGTTTTTTGAGAAATCAACACTTCTTGTTTACTTAAAAGTGTTTGAATTTCTTGTTTTTTAACAACTTCATTGTTTTTTAATTCTTGACTAAGTTTAATATTTTCTTCTTTTAACTTATTTATTTCAAAGTTTAGCAAATCTTTTTCTTTGGCTTTAATAATTTGAATTTCTTTAGCCAATTCTTCTTTAAATCTATCTTTTAAAGTGTTAATTTCGTTTTGTTTTTGTTCTTCAAGTTCTTTTTTTGTTTTTGCTCTTACTTCTTCTTCTTTTTCTTTTATTTTTTCAAGTAATTCTACCTTTTTAAGGTTATCATATTGTACTTTTCATTCTTTTTCTCAATTGTTTTTTGACGAATCAGTTATCTTTTTAATTAAATCGGATTTTGCGCTTTCTATAATAGATTGTTGGTTATCCAACAAATCACTTAATGTAAAATAATCCCCTTTTTTAGCATCTTCTTCAACTATAAATTCTAATTTTTCTATATCACTTATTTTGATTTTGATTTTTTTCATAGATACCTCCAAAATGTTTTATATAAAATATTATACATATTACTAAAAAGCGTTTATTTAAAAAATTAAAAAGATTCTATTAAAATATTTAAAAAATTAAAAAAACTAAATATTCCTTCTTTAAAAGTGTATTTAGTTTTTTTAATTTTATTTATTTTTTACTTTGATGGAGAGTTAAACAAACTAGCGTATATTATCAAACACATAATCGATAATATTTTTAATTTGATTTTTTGAAATAATCTTGAAAAATACTATTTCTTTAAATAAAAAGAAATATTTTTCTATTTCAATATTGTCTTTTTTAAAAATAATTTAATAAAATTTATTTTCTTTTTTGATATATAAAATTAATTTATTTTTCCTAATGCCTAGTAATATGGGTAAAACTTCAATAATTTCATTATATTTTTTTAATTAAATTTTAAATTCTTATTCTAATTCCTAGATACTACTGTTTTTGGGTTTAACCAAAGAATTTAAAATATTTAATTTAACTTCTTTTTCTTTAATTTTGTTTAGTATAAGTAAAATCTATCGTTATTAAAGAATTGTTGTTTATATCCTCAATGAAAAAGATTAAATAAATTTTTAAAATCCTTTATCTTAATCTTCCTTGGTAACTTTTATTAAAGTGTCATTTATTCAAACGGTATCACCTACATGTATTTTAGTAGAGCGTCCTATAGGTTTTATACCATTTATTTTAATATCATTATTTTCTAAAAAATATTTAGATTCACCACCAGTTGATATTTCTCTGATTTTCTTCAAAAATTGACCTAATTTAATTGATTCATCTCTTATTTTTACTATCATTAAAACTTCCTAATTGGTGTTATTAATTGAATATTGTTTTTTTCATTTTCTGAAATTAAATATATTTTATCATCGTTTTCTGTTATATATAATTTTATAACTCCGTTTGATAAAACAGAAACTGCATCTTTTAAAAATTGATAATCTACATCTATTTCAAAATCTTTCCCTACTAAATTATGTTTATTAGTAGAAACTTCACTAATTCCTATTTCAGGTATTTCAAAAGTAATATTTATAGAATTTTTAGAAATACTAAATTGTAATTTTTTTGCTTTTTCTGTGTTGTGAAATACAACTTTATTTATTAATTTTAATAATTCTTCTTTATCTATTTCAATTGTTTTATTATATTTTATTTCTAATAAATTATTTAAATCAATAAAATTAATTTTTGAAATTGATGTTTGTATAATTGAACCTTTATATGAAATCCCGAATTTATCAATGTTATAAAAAACATTTATTTTTTCGGGAACACCTTTTGTTATTAATTTTTTTAAATTTTTAGCATCAATATTAATATTAATATCGTTTATTTTATTAATTTTAATTTTTTCAGTAGATAATCTATACGAATCAGTAGATAAGAATCTTAAATAACCATCACTTTTACTACTTATATTTATACATCTAAAAACAGCAACATTTAATCTTTCATTATTTGTAGAGTGAGCTGTAGAAATATAAACATCGTTAATAACTTTATTTAATAATTCAGAACTTATTTCAAATGAATTTTCTGTATCTTCAAAATTAATTTTAGGATACTTATTATAATCTAATTGTGTAATTGTATATTTTGTTTTATTTTCGAATATATTTACAACATTATCTTCTACAGAAAACGTAACTTCTTTATCAAATTTTTTAATTATATTTTTTAATATTATTGAATTTAATAATGTTTTACCTGTTCTTTTTACTTTTAAATCTTTTTCATTAACTTCGATTATTCTTTTTCCTGAAATAGAAGAACTTGTACTTATTAATGTCAATTTTTCGTTATCTAATTCTAAATATATCCCCCTTTGTGGTAAATAAGAATCATTTTGATCTATAAACGAATATAAAAACTCTATCGCTTCGTCTATTATTTTTTTGCTTATTGTAAAATTCATGTTTCCCCTTTGTTTTAAAATAATTATGTTTTGTTAATATGTTAATAAATAATTAAAAAGCTGAAAAAACTTATATTTTTTGTTGTTTTTTTAACTTTTTGAACTTATCCACAACTTATTTAATTGTTGATAACTAATTACTTTTTCCCATATATGTCTTTTTTTAATTCGTTCATAGTTTTATTTATAGATAGTGATTGTGTTTCGTCATTTAGTTTATTCAGAGCACTTAAAATAGTTGTATGGTCTCTATTAAATATTTTTCCAATTTCTGTGGATGACTTGTTCAAAATATTTTTAATTAATATTATGGATAAATGCCTAGCAATAACTATTTCTTTTTTTCTTGATTTTCCTAATATTTCTTTTGAACTTACTCTGTAATATTTAGCAACATGTTTAATTATATTTTCGTGAGAAATATTATCGTTATTTTTTATAATGTTTTCGAAAATATTCTTAATAATACCCTCTACATATTCATTTTCTTTAAAAGAACTTTTGTATACATTTATTCTATTTGCGGCACCAATTAAAGATCTTATTGAGCCTATATGATTTCTAACTATATAGTTTATTGAATTGTTATCAAGAATCGATGTATCAAAATTTCTTTGTTCTAATAAGAAAAGTAACATTTTGTTCATATCTTCTTCAGTAGGTGTGTTTATCTTAGTAACCAAACCAGACTGCAATCTGGTATATATTTTATTTTCAAATTGATTTTCCAATTCGAATAATTCATTTTCGGATGATATTATTGTTATTTTATTGTTTTGAATTCTGTTGTCAAGTATTTGATATATAAAGTTTTTTGTTTGTTTTTTTTGTCCTTCCGCGAATACTTGAAAATCATCGAAAATAACTATGTCCAAGTTAGAAAAGAAATTTAAAAGACTTGAAATTTTCTTAGAATTATTCTCGGTATACATTTCAGAAATCTTTCTTGTAAATAGCTCTGGACTTATGTACACACCACTTTTATTATTTTTTTTAAACTCGTTTCCTAATGCGTGTAATAAATGACTTTTTCCTAAGCCTGATGACCCCGAAATGTATAATATATAAAACCCATTGTTGTCATTTATAATTGACTTGCATATGTCTACCGCTTCTTTATTAAAATCTAGTTTTAAATAATTATCAAAAGTATAACTTGTTTGAAAATTATTTAATAATTGATTTTTTTCTGTTTTTGCAGCAATATTTTCTTTTATACTATTTTCTATTTTTTGCTTTATAAGTTTTTTAGTTTCTTCTGATTTGCTAACATGGGTCAACTCATATTTTGCTTGATTCCCAAAAATTTTAATAATACATTTTTGGTATAAATCGTCAAAGTTTTTTTGATGACCCTTTAAAATAATTTCATTAACATTTGGTATGTAAATTTTTACTATATTTTGATCGTAGCTTGTTACACTTAAATTTTTTATAAAAGTTTTTCAAATCATATTATCGTTTATTTGTTCTTTCATAAAATTTTTAACTTGTTCAGTGTAGTTTGATAAAACATTTTCTTCATTTTCTTTTGAATATTGGTTTATTAAATTCATATACTAATTTTATAACTTTTTTAAGTTTATAAAAGCTTAATAATTTATGTTAATGTAAATTAACTAGTTTTAAACAAAGTTATCCACAATTTTTTTATCTATAATAAAGTATTTTTAGTGATTTATCCACATATTTAAAATTATGTTGATAAATATGTTATTATCTTTGTTATAAAAATGTGTAAAAATATGTGGAAAACCTGAAATTATTTTGCTAATTAAATTTATAAAAAAATGTATAATTTAATAATATGATATTCGAAAAAGATGATGAAATAAAAAATAAAAATGAAGATATTTTAATCGGTAAATTTACAGAAAAACTTAAAGGACCAGATAATGGTTCTTGAGGTTTTTTTAAATTTAAAAAAGATAATTCAAGAGAACAAGTTATGATTTATTGTTCAGGTTTAGAAATGCCTGAGTTGAATAAAAAATACGAAGTAACAATCGTGAAAGCTCAAAGAAATTTTAAGTTAGTAAAATACATCCCTGTTAAAATTGAAATAGATATTAATTCTGAAATTAACACACACCTTAATAAAATACCGTCTGTCGGAAAGGCTACTAGCAAAAAAATATTAGACGCATTTGGTAAAGATGTTATAAAAGTTTTCTTTGACGAAAGCAAAGCTATTGAGATTTTGAAAATTATTCCTAAGAATACCTACGAAAAGATATTGAGTTATTTTAAAAAGAATGAAAAACAAATGTTAAAAATTAATAATTTGATTAATCAAAATACTAAAGAATATCAAGATAATATTCAATTCTTTTTCGGTAATGATTTGCAGAAAATTTTCACATTGCTAACAAAAATTCATGAAAATGACTCAAACCCTAATTTTATAGAGTTATATAAATCTAAAAATCCTTATGATTTATGAGAAAAATACGACATACCAATTAATGAAATAGATACTTTCGCTTTACTTTTGGGTTACCAAACACTTTCAAAGCAGAGAATTTATGCTTATATTGATTATGCAATGTTTAATTTAGAAGAAAATAATTCAACTTTCATTAATATTAACGATTTGATTATTTCGGTAATTAAATTTGCTAATTTATCGAGCAGTATTGAAATTAAAGAAGTAATCAACGGTTTTATAATAAGCAAAATTAAGGATGGAACACTTTTTGCTAAAGAGAATTCTGTCTCAAGAATAGAAATGAGAGAAAAAGAAAAATTTATTATTGATAAAATAAACTTCATTAATCAAAATAGTGTTTTAATTCTTCAAAAAGAGCCGCAAGAAGAATTGAAGTATTTATCCGACGATCAAAAATTAGCGTATGAAATGATTTCTAATTGTGGTGTAAGTATAATTTCCGGCATGCCTGGCACCGGAAAAAGTTTGATAATAAAACACATCTATAATACTTTAAAATTAAATGATTTTAAGGAAGAGAATGATTTTTATATCTTAGCTCCAACAGGTAGAGCAGCTTCAAACATTTCTAGTAAACATGGAATTCCGACTAGAACAATACATAGTTTCTTAAGGATAAAAAATGATAAAGAAGACGTTTCAACAGATATTGATTTTAACGATATTAAAATATTAGTTATAGATGAGTTTAGTATGGTCAACATTAATATTTTTCATAAGATTTTAAAGTCATGCTCTAATTTGCAAAAATTAATATTAATTGGTGACTCTAATCAACTTCCGGCGATAGGTCCTGGGATAATTTTAAACGATCTAATAGAGAGCGGTAAAATACCTTGTGTTTTCTTAAATAAGATTTACCGGAGCGATTCTGAAGAAATTAAAAATTATATAAATTTTATAAACGCTTTAGGAGATTCAAAGAACCCTTATTTTATGGATTTTTTTAAGTTTTTTATCAACAAAAAACTTGCCGAATTTATTTCTGATAGAGAAATTATTGAATATTATAAACAAAAATTATTACTAAATCCGGAAAATACATATAAAGAATTTGTTTATAATTTTTCTGATTCATGAATCGAATATATAGCAAAAGGTTTTACAGGAAATCAAGTTAATGTTTGAAATAGTAAAAAACCTTTTGATGACCTATCGTCATTGTTTATTGAAAAAGTTAATAAATACGGAATTTTTAATACTGTTGTATTGTGTCCTATTTATAGAGGTGGATTTGGTATTAATTTGATAAATAAAGCAATTCAAAATAAATACAATCCAAACGGAGATGTTGTTCATACTTCTAAAATTAATGGTGAAGTTGTTGAATATAAGGTCGGTGATAAAGTAATACAATTAGTTAACAAAAACGAAATAGGCGTCTCTAATGGTGATTTAGGTGTTATTAGTTCGGTTAGAGAAAATAAAGTTGAAAAAGAAATTTTTGTTAAATTTAGAATAGGCGAAAAAAACCTAGAAGTTAAATATAATAAAGAAGATTTTTCTGCAGAAATTAATTTGGCATATGCTATAACTGTTCATAAATTCCAAGGAAGTGAGAATGATTCGGTTATTTTTGTAGTTTACAAAGAACATTCGGGTATGTTAAATAGAAAACTTGTTTATACCGCTGTTTCTAGAGCGAAAAAAGATTTAACTATTTTTGCTCTTAACGAAAACATTTATTCATCAATTTTTATTAACAGATTTTCAAAAAAAGAACAAAAAGTGACAAATATGCAAGAATTTTTAGGCTTGGAGGAATAATGAAATTAATAGTTGGTTTAGGTAATCCTGGAGAAGAGTATAAGTACACAAGACATAATGTGGGATTTTTGATTGTTGATCGAATTTGTGAAAAATTAAACGTTAAATTGAATAAGGAAAAATTTAATGGTATTTTTGTTAAAGTTGATGATATAGTTATTGCAAAACCTATGACATACATGAATTTGTCAGGAACTTTTGTTCAACAATTAAAAAATTTTTTCAAAATAGATAATTCAGATATTATGGTTATTCACGACGATAAAGACTACGATTTAACGAAAGCTGCAATAAAAATAGGCGGTAGTGGCGGTAGCCACAACGGAGTTAAAAGCATCATAGATAGTTTAGGGACTTCTGATTTTAAGAGAATGAAAATAGGTATTAATGTTCCTCATCAAGGTCAACTAAAAGATTTTGTTTTAGGTAAATTTTCTTCGAATGAAATAGAAAAAATATTACCTATTATTGATTTGGCAGCAGAAACAGCAATTTCTTTTGCTTTTAATGATATTTACACAATAATGAATAAATTTAATGTTAACAAAAAATAAAAAATATTTAATTGCTGTTTCTGGCGGTCCTGATAGTATGTTCCTTTTAAATAAATTTAAAAATAAAAACGTGGTTGTTGCGCATGTTAATTACAATCAAAGAAAAGATAGTTATCAAGACCAAAAAATAGTTCAAAATTTTTGTTTAGACAATAATATAAAATTAGAAGTTTTGGAATTAAAAAAAGAGGATTATATTTCGGGAAATTTTCAAGAATGAGCAAGAAATGAAAGGTATACTTTTTTTAAAAGTGTTTATGATAAAAATAAGTGCAATTTATTAATGGTTGCACATAACATAGATGATTTTTTAGAAACTTCCATATTGCAAATTAATAGCGATCGTAAGCCGTTATATTTTGGGATAAAAAAAACCAACAATATTTATGGAATGAATATTTTGAGACCTTTATTGTTTAGGTATTTTAAAAGCACTATCGAAAGTAAAAGTTTATCTAAAAAAATTCCTTTTCATATAGATTACACAAACTTAACAAATAAATATTCGCGAAACATAATAAGAAACGAATTAAAAAACAAATATAAAATTTATAAGTTGTTTTTAGTTGCTAAAATCATTTATAAAAACTTTTTTTTAAAACATAAAAAAAACAAAATATACAATGAATATTACAAATGAGAAAAAAATGATTTTTCGGTTGAATGTTTTAGATCACTAAAACATAAAGAAGAAATTATTTTTAAATTTTTAAACGAAAACATTAATGAAATAAATCTATCTAGCAGGAAAATAAATAGTATTATTGAATTTATTTTGTCTAAAACAAATAATAAAACTTATAAGTTGAATAATAAGTTTTATTTGAGCAAAAAAAATTGAAAATTATTTATAAAAAACTCTATAATTTAAATAACATAATATGAAAGGAATAAATGAGAAATAAAAAAATATGAACAGGTATTTTGTTCGTTGTTGTTTTAGGCATTATTATTTATTTTGTTTGAAGCCAATTGACTTCTGGTCAAAAATACGAACAAATTTCACTTACTGCTTTTGCCGACAAAGTTAAAGAAGCGGCAACAAACGAAAGTGACGATAAATATTTTATCGGTATAAACGTTAACCAATTTGAAAATACGATAGTAGGTTCCTTTAATGATGGACAATTAGGCGTTAAAACTTTCCAAACTTATGGATCGTTAAATTTACTTAAGATTGTTTTAGGGGGTTCTGATACTCAATCTTCAGAATTGATTAATAATTCATTTTTAGGTGCTAATAGTGAAGTAGTAGCGAGAACTTCACAATCATTAATCGGATTATCTTCCGTAAAAACTCCGTCTCAAAGTATGTGAGGATCATTCTTTATATCTTTAGTTCCGACTTTGATTTTAATCGGTGCAATTGTGTTGTTAACTAGATATCAAATGAGATCAATGAATGGTCAAGGAGGGGGAGCTTTTGGAGATAAAAGCCCTGCCCAAATAATTAAATCAGATAAAAAATTTAGTGATGTAGCAGGAAATAAAGAACCTATAGAAGAAATTTCGGAAATAGTTGATTATTTAAAGTTTCCGAAAAAATATGAAGAATCCGGTGCTAGAATGCCGCGTGGTATTCTTTTAGGAGGTCCTCCAGGTACTGGTAAAACATTATTAGCAAAAGCCACCGCCGGTGAAGCTAACGTTCCGTTTTATTTTGTTTCTGCATCTAGTTTTGTTGAACTTTTTGTGGGAATGGGTGCAAAAAGAGTTAGACAAGTTATCGCTGAAGCAAGAAAAAATTCTCCTGCAATAGTTTTTATTGATGAGTTAGATGCTATCGGTAGAACTCGTGGATCTGGTATAGGTGGAGGTCATGACGAAAGAGAACAAACACTTAACCAGTTGTTAGTTGAAATGGATGGTATAAAAGAGAATTCCGGATTATTATTTGTTGCAGCTACTAATAGAACTGATGTTCTAGATCCTGCTTTAACTAGACCAGGTCGTTTTGATAGAGTAATTACAGTTGGTTTACCTGATGTATCAGAAAGAGCAGAAATTTTAAAATTACATGCAAAAGGAAAAAGATTTTCTTCAGATATTGATTTTAAAAACATAGCAAAAAGAACACCAGGGTTTTCGGGTGCTCAATTGGAAAATGTAATAAACGAGTCAGTTTTATTATCTATTAGAGAAAAAACTAATTTAATTACTCTATCAATAATAGATGAAGCAATCGATAGGGTTATGGCAGGACCTGCTAAAAAATCAAGAACAATTACAAAAGAAGAGTTAACTTCTGTTGCATATCATGAGGCAGGGCATGCAGTTGTGGGGCTAAAAACACCTGGTGGAAATAAAGTTCAAAAGATTACTATTATTCCTAGAGGTCAAGCTGGTGGTTACAATCTTATGATGCCAGAAAATGAAAAATATAATTATTCTAAAGAAGAATTACTTGCTTCGATAGCAAGTTTTATGGGTGGTAGAGCGGCTGAAGAGATTATTTATGGTAAAAACAAAATTTCAACCGGTGCATCTGATGATATAGAAAAAGCTACAAATATAGCAAGAAGAATGGTTACTGAGTTTGGAATGAGCGACTTAGGACCAATTAAATATCAAAGCGAAGAAGGTAGTCCTTTCTTAGGAAAAACATTAGCTACAAATAGTAGTTTATCAAATCAAATAAGTCATGAAATTGATTTAGAAATTAGAAAAATTATCTTAGAAGCACAAAATCATGCTCATAAAATTATCACTGAAAATATGGAACTTTTAGAATTAATAAAAACATCATTGCTCGAAAAAGAAACAATTATAGCAGAAGAAATTGATTATATAGCTAAGAATCTTAAATTGCCTGAAACAGTTTCTGAAGAGACTATAAATGAAGAAAATAAACTAAGTTTAGATGAATTAATAAAAACTACAAGTGATAAGAAAGAAGATAATAACAACTAAACTTTTAATTTATAAGCCTATACACAAGGCGAAAAAGAATAAAAAAGAGGTTTGAATACCTCTTTTTTTACGCCCTATTATTACTATTAAATTTATTAGAAAAATATATATAATTTAAACTATCATTATAAAAGGAGAAATATGATTAAACTTTTTAGAGAAGTTTTTAGATCGATATTTAAAAACAAAATTACAGTAGCGGGCTTAACAATACTTATTTTCTTAACTTCAGCTATTTTTACTATGCTTAATGATACTTCTAAAGGTATTCAAAAGCAATTTGATAAATATAAAGCAGTTTCCAAAAAACACGATTTAACAGTAGATTTAAATTTACCAACTAACGGTAACGCCTTTAATGATGGTTATTTTATTAATGGTTTAACAAGGTCTGAAGGTGGACCTGGTTATGATAAATCAATTCGGTATGAAGAAAAAAAATCTACTGAACAAAGCAATGCTATTAATTTTGAATTACTTAATCAAAAATATATTGAGTTAAATAATTTTAAAAATAATGCAATAGACGTAGATTTAAGAAATAAATATTTATTAAGTCATGATTTTAAAAATTTAATTAACAGTTATAACCCTGAACTTTCTGACGAGTCTCAAGATTTATTATATTTAGATTATTCGGGGAATGACAAAAAAATAGTATTTAAAAATGATATAACATATCCTCTTTATTCCGTTGATGCAAACGGTAATTTTGTTACATCAACTAAAATAGAAACAATAAATGTAGATAAAGAATTTCACTTTGATAAACAATATACTTTATCCGATGTTTTATTAATTTCAAGTAATCCGGAAGGATACTTATTTTCTCAGTTGCAATCATTGTTCATTAATCCAGCCACACACGAGATGACATTTGATGTTTTAAAGAAAGATCAATGAGATGAAACAGTTCAGGTGATAAGGCTTGATAAAGATAAAACACTTCAATTATTAGGTTTAAAAAAGTCTAGAAATAGCGATTATGTTTATATGGTTGATGATAGTATAACTCCGCACTTATACAACAAACCATCAGATGAGAATAATTATAATTCTACTAATTTAAAGCTAAATATTAGCTATTCAAATCTTTTTGGTAATGATTCAATAAAATACTTTACAAAAGAAAAAATTACTTTTAAAAAAGGACAAGAATATGTTATACCACTTGAATGAGCGGTTAAGTTAACTAAAAAGACATTTTATAATAGAAAATTATACGAAACAACTTTTGTTGATGGTAGTGCAGATAAATGGAGTGGTGCATACAAGAGTTATGTAGAAAGTTTAATTTTAGAAAACGGAGGTAAACTACCGCAAGATTTTAGTAGATTTTCTTACTGAAATAAAGAAATTTTACTATACACTTCAAATTATTATAACGATAATGGTGAAGTTAAGTTATCTGACAAAATGACCTTACTTAGTGAGCAATACCCAAATATTTCTTATGATGAAATTAGCACTAAAAACATAACTTTATCAGATTCATCATTACAACCTAAAAATTTTAAATTCTCTTTGTTTAATAAAGATTTTTCTGGTTATGGAAGTTCAAGAGAGTATAAAACAATTTTACAAATTGAAAAAATACCAACTTTAAATAATGAAATATATGCCCAATTAACTGATAAAGATGTTGCTAAAAACGCAATTCAAAAAATTAAAGATGGTGCTTTAGATATTGTTAAAAAAGAGATTTATAATTTTGCAGAAAAAAAGGTAACATCTCAAAATATAGGTATTAGAGAATCAATAACAATAGATTCGTTTAATGATAATGAAGGTAAAAAGGTTTATCATTTTGTGAATTTAGGTGATTCAAACAGAACAATTGATGGAATACAAAATAATAATGATTTATTAGTAAATGAACAAACTAAACCTACATCAATAAATAACATTTCAGAAGATATAGCTAAATACTTTAGAAGTAGAGAAATACCACCATATGTTGCTTCTATAATTATTAAACAATCTTTTGATAATATATTGCCGCATAATGAATATATTACCCCTGATTTTTCTTTTGACAATGTTGTTTTTGTTAATAAATCTAACAACGAAGTTAATGTTGTAAAACAAAAAGTTTATAAATTAGCTTTTTATAGAAATGATACTAATTTAGCAATTAATCAATACAATGTTTTTGCTGAAATTGGTATATCTTTATCAAAAGATAAAAATGACAATTACATTATTAATTTATTATCTCCAGAATATGATAAGAGTGGCGAAATCATTGGGTGAATTAATTCTAAATATAGTGACGAGTATGCTAATGATGGAGTAATTTTATATCAAGATTTTTTGAATTTTTTAAGAAAACATAATTTAACTTTAAAAGTAGAAATAAATAAACCTGTATGAGCAGAAATTTCTCCAAACTATAAAAATAACGTTTATGTTCCGTTTGGTTTTAGAGGTCCAGAAACCGAATCTTTTAACCAAGCCTTAACGCAAAACACACTTAAATTAGCTGTTGAAAAAATTGAAAAGAATTTTCTTAAAACAGATATAGTTAGAAAAGGTTTTATACAAAAAGAAACAATTTATGCTTTCACAGAAGCTATACAAATAGCTTTTGATAAAAATGATTTTGCTAAAATATTCTCAAGTGGCGAAATTAATTTAATAGTACTGCCTAAAATGATTTTGGATGGTATTTATGTTATGTCACATAACGAAAAAGGAGATTATTTCAAAAAGTTTTTAATCGATATATTCCAAAAAGCAAAAGAATACATTAGCGAACAACCTGAGGAAATAAGAAAAGAGTATGTAGCAACTGAACTAAGTAAATTATTTAATTTATTTAGTCTATTTTCTCAATTCAACATTAACGATGTAATAAATACATCATTAATAGCAAAAATTTCAAAAGATCCAATTTTATTTATTGATAATATTATCAACTTAATAAAATCAATTGACTTTATTAAGTTTACAGATCAAATGGAAGACTTTTTCCAAAATAAATATAATAAAGGAGAAACAGATAGTAACGGTATTGTAAGACAAAGAAAATTAAGTGTTTTTGAAATAGTAATAGCGTTATTAAAGTCAGTAGATCAAAAATTATTAAAAACAAGTTTAATTAATATTTTAGATAATATTGATACTTCGTTACTAAAAGACGAAGAATCGTTGCAAAACATTAGTAAGAGTTTATTTGGGAATATTCCTTCTAAAATAATTAATTTAATTCAATTGTTGGATGTTAATAATAACAAAGAAGGAAAGAAATTTGAAAATACAATTAATGGTCTAAAATTCTTTATTAAGTTATTTGATTTAAATGTATTTATAGAAACGGTGGAAAGTAAAATAAAAGTGCTTCCGTTTGATATACAAACAACCGAATATAGTAAATTATTTGACGATTATGTCGAAGCAACAAGATATTACTTAGCTGGTTCACTAAATACATCGGATATAATTTATTCTGTTATAAAAAGTTTCTTCCATCTTCCTGGTTCTAATAAACGTATCAAGACAGAAATAGCTAATATGCTCAATTTATCTTTTAAAGGTTCGAGTGTTGAAATAGGAGAAAATGAGTATTTAATAATCCCTTCAAACGACACAGAAAAATTAGATTATTTTGATTTACTTGGTTTATTGAGTGGCAATAACCAAAACATTAACGATGAAAATAGTTCATCAGAAGTGGTTAAAGTTGAGTCACTTGATTATTTTAGTCAGATACATAGTTTGATTGATAAAATTCAAAAAAACGAAGTATCTGAATGAGAAAAGCTTACAAGTAATGACAAAAATGTAGCAAATTTTATTTTTGATTGAAACAAAGACACAGATATTTCAACTCCTGAATTTAAAAATAAAATAAAGGTATGAACAGATATTATTAATTCTTTTGAATTAAATAAACAAAATTTATTAAATAGCAACTTTAATGATTCAATATCTTCTTTATATAATTTTTACGCATTTTATCAAAACATTGACAAAAATTTAATTCATAGTTTAATTTCTAAAACTTTAGGTAAATTTATTACCCTAAAAGAGGGTTCTTTTAATTATTTAAAAGATTTTTACCCAATATTCAAAATTTGATTTGACTTATTTGGTATTCAAGATTCTAAAATTACTTTTGAAAGAAAAGCGGAGTTTGCTGATAAGTTATTATCACTTGCTAATGATGACAAAATTTTAGAATATATCAATTCATTTAAATTATTTGAACCATATTCCAATATTGCTTTAGCGGATGATACTAAGTTTGGTATTACAAAAGGATTATCAAATTCATTTAAAGTAAATGATGAGCTTTTTGAAAAAGAAAATAATGTGTATAAAAATGAATTATTTGCTAATCTAATTTTAGAGTTTCCAGATTTCGAAGCTTTCTTTAAAGAAAATGAATTTGCACTATCCCAACAATTTTCATATATTGGTGCTTCTAAATTGTATTCAAAATTGAATGATGATGTCAATCAAATAGATGAAGTTGTCCTAAAATATAACGATTTGCATTCTATAGTTGTCAATAATTTAATACATAAAATCTTTTCAAATAAATATATTTATGAAAATATAGATAAAATTAATAAATTATTAAATTCCGAATATAAATTCAATTCTATTGAAAAACTAGGTATTTCAGAGGTTTTAATAAATCTTTTATTAACTTTAAAATATCCACAAGTTGTTTTATGATTATTAACAGAAGTAAGTAGAAACAATGAAGGAGCAATTACAAATTCTAATATTGGATATTTTTTAATTAATAAAACTATCGATTTAGAAGAATTGCTTTCGAAAGGTGAAGAGGCAACATATAAATTTATTAATTCATTCTTTAGTGAAAATGTTATTATTCCTACTATTGAAAATGATTTAACATATAGCATTGCTTTAGACAACGACTTGTTAGTTGATTTAATAAATAAAACAAATAAAAACCCAGAGTTATATAATGTTTTTGGACTACATTTAGTTGATGATATATTTAAATTAGTTAATTCAATAACTTCATTAACAAAAATTAATAATATACTTGTTTTTGACCAACCATCATCATATTTAGCAAAAGTAAACTATGCCTTCTTATCTAGAAATAATAAAGAAATTTATAATGGTTTAATACCTAAAGATCCAATCGAACTATTAGAACTTGTTAATTCGTTACCTGATAAGTATTTATTAAATATAAATGGTTCTAAATATATTATCGTAGGAGACGATATTACATTTGACTATCTATATCCTATTCAAGATGAAAACAACATTCAATTGAACGTAGAAGACCAAGCTATAGTTTATGTTAATGACAAAGGGTTTGATAGAATCAGAAAAGCTAATGCTGGTAACTTAGTTAAAGAATATTTAACAATCAAAAATGATGTTAATTTAAGTGGTTTAACCAACGAAGAACTTAAAAATGAATTAGAAATATTTGTTCAATCAAAAATTGATAATACAGTTAATTTACAAAGAGTATTTTTATATAACGAACTTGACCCGATTAATCCTGAACGTAGTATTAGAATTACTGCTATCGAAGTTATAATTAATTCTGTTTCGAAAGTGTCTACTATATTACTAATTATTTTAATAACACTTGTTGTTGTTTCGATAGTATTTATCATTAAAAGATATATATCAAATAAAAATAAAGTTATTGGTATATTAGTAGCTCAAGGTTATACACCTTTAGAAATATCTGCTTCTATGGTTGTTTTTGCATTCTTTACAATTTTTACGGGTAATTTATTAGGGTATATAACAGGATTTTTAATGCAATCAGTTTCGTTAAAAATACTTAAAAATTATTGAACAATACCAATAGAAACACTTGATTTTTCACCATTATCATTAATAGTGAATATTGTTGTTCCTTTATTATCAATGTCGCTTTTAATAATCACAATTTCATTGCGTTCTTTAAGATATAAATCAATTGATTTAATGTCTGGAATAGTAGAATTAAATACTGGTGAATTTTATAAAAAATATATTTCATTATTCAAAGGTCGAAGTGTTAAAACTAAATTTGGAGCTTCTTTAGTTTTAAATAGTTTTTGAAAATTAACTTCGTTTGGTATAAGTGTTGTTTTAGCAAGCATTACAACAACGTTTGGTTTTGCAACATTTGGCGTGTTCGAAAAATCCATTCAGGACACATATAAAAATAGGTCATATAATTATAAATTTGACTTAGTTTCACCTACTGATCAAGGTGGTCCAATTAATTCGATAGATCCACAAAATATAGGTAATAGCATTTATGTTCCTGTTGGTGATGTTAAAGAAATTAGTTCATATAATGCGGATTACTTTAAACCGGGTGTTTCAGAAGAGATTAATATAAATAAGGATGGAGTAAATAAAAATGGTACTCCTAATCCATTCGAGGGACACTTAATTACTCAATTTTCTGTTAATATAACTGTTGATTCTGCTGTTTCTATCAATCCATTTGAAGTTGTTTATAACTCATTACCTGATTCCCAAAAATCAAGGGTTATAAAATCACACGATAATGTAGGATATGCATTAATGCTTACACAAAAAGACGTTGTTTTTAAAGAACAACAAAATTCAAACGATGTTCCTAAAGTCGATGTTGAAAAAACTAGAGAAAAAGGCATTAAAAACTTTTTCCTTTATGTCCCTGATAGTAACGATGTAATTAAAGGTAAGTTTTACTACATGAAATGAAATGATGTAGAAAAAGCTTATACACATGAAAATATAACTACATCCAAATATAGAGATGAATATCGTCAATTCCTAGTTAATGCATATAACGAAATTTATAAAATAAATAAAGATTTTGACTTTATGGTTTCATTTAATGGTATATATCTTGATAAAAGATTTGATGAAACATATACTTATGTAGATAGTATTCTTGAAGGTGAAAAAATTAAATTATATGGTTATAACGAGAATAGTAATCAAATTAAAATAATTGATCAAAATGATTCTAATTTACTTGTTAATATAAATAAAATTTTTGAAAATCAAGGTAAAGATGTTTCTAAACCAATACCATTAATTATTAATTATGTTTCAAAAGAAAAATATAAATTAGATATTGGTGATATTGTTGATTTAGAGGTTTTAAATAAAACAAATAGATATACTTCTAAATTAAATGAATTGTTAGGTAAATTAGCAGAAAAACAAACAAATAATTATAAATTTAAAGTTTATGCAATTAATCCAACATACATTAATAATGAATTTATTATTCCAAAATATGCAGCAGATCAGATTACTGGAATTTCAAATTTAGTAGATGCAAAATTTGAAAAAATAAAAAATAGTAAATATGCATCATTAATTAGTAATTTAAACCCAGAAGATTATAAATTTAATGGTATTTTATCTAAACATAAATTACCTATTCAATTATTATGATCTACAGGATTATATTCATTAAGCGGTTATTCACCAAGTGCCAATTCATTTTCAACAAAATCATTAACACAACAAGATTTAAATGATTTATTTGATGGTATTTTTGGTTCAAAAGAAGTTTTACCAAATAATTTAGTAGATAGTGCTATGGTGTCTTTAGGCTATGATATTTATGATATTGTTAAATTCTTGGATCCTAATTTTAATAAAGATACCGATAATTTTGCGGTTGTATATAATAGAGTAAAAGCTACAGCGGCCGCAGATTCAATCGAAAAGTTTGCAAATGTTTTTGAAGATAAACTTTATGTTCCTTCAGCTTATACAATTGATTCAAAAGATATTGAAGTGTCATTTACTTTAAATATTGCAAAAACAGTTCAAACAATTGTTACAATTGTTTCATCTTTAAGTTTTATTATTTCAATAATAATATTAATTATTATTTCAACAATATTAATTAATGAAAATGAGAAAAATATTGCTATTTGATCCATTCTAAGTTATAACAGTAAAGAAAAAATCAAAATGTTCTTTGGTATTTATGTGCCATTTATAATAATTTCAATTTTAATATCATTACCAATTGCTTTTGGTATGATGGTGGTTTTCACATCATTCTTAATTACTGCTGCTTCAATTTCAATTCCATTAGTGCTATCGCCGTTAAATATATTATTAACAAGTACGGTTGTATTAACTATATTTGTACTAACAGCGGTTTTATCATGGTTTAATATAAATAGAATTAAAGCTATTGACTTATTGAAAGGAAAATAATGACTGAAAAAAATGATAAAAATATTGAATCAACTTCAGAGATTAATACTCCAGAACCTATAGTTGTTTCGAAAAAAAATTTAAATCAAAAAATTACACGTAAAAATGTTTTTGAAGTACTTGATTCTGATTCAAAGAATTCAAAAATGATTGTTGATCGAGCAATTGCTAGAAAACTTAATAGAGCAGCAAATAAAAGAAGACCTAAAGATGAATTTAAAACACTAAAAAATGATCCTGGTAAAATAATAGAAGTTAGAAACGTAAGTAAATATTATTTATCAGGTAACACAGTAACTCGTGTTTTAAAAAATGTTTCTTTAAGCATTAATAAAGGTGAATTTGTAATGATTTTTGGTAAATCAGGAGGAGGTAAATCGACATTATTAAATTTAATTAGTGGTTTAGATCGTCCTTCTCGTGGAAATATTATAGTTTCTGATACCAATTTACCTTATCTAAGTGATTTGCAATTAACATTATTTAGAAGAAAAAATGTTAGTTTTATATTTCAAAACTATAATTTATTACAAAATTTATCTGGTTACGATAATGTTGAGACAGGTGCTTATTTGCAAAAAAACAAAGAAAAAAGATTAGATATTGACCAATTATTTAAAGATTTTGATATGGAAGATGTGAAAAATAAATATCCTTCGCAAATGTCTGGTGGTCAACAACAACGTATTTCTATTTTAAGAGCTCTTTCTAAAAACTCAGATATTATTTTTGCTGATGAGCCAACAGGTGCTTTAGATGATAAAACTACTAAATTAGTTTTAAGTTATTTATACGATATTAATAAAAAATATGGGATTACTATAGTTATGGTTACTCATAATCAATATATAGAACGTATAGCTGACAAGGTTATACATGTTAGAAATGGTAAAATAGCAGGCGAAACCGTAAACAGCAATCCAACCCATCCAAATTTATTAGAATGAAAAGAATAATTAATAAACGCAACTATTTGACAAAGTTGCGTTTATTTTTTACTTTTCATTGTAAAATATAGTTGTAATAGTTAAGAAAAGGGAATAAAAGAAGTAAATGAATAAAAAAGATTGTGTATTATTCGGAATGAATAATTCTACTAAGTTGGCAATTAAAGTTTCAAAATTACTACAATTGCCGCTTTCAAAAGTCGAAAGAACTGTTTATGCTGACGGTGAAACAATGTTAGTTCCTGGTGAAACAGTAAGAAATAGAGATGTTTTTGTTATAGCAAGTACTAGTAGACCAGTAAATGAAAATGTGATTGAGTTATTACTTTTTATTGATGCGTTAAAAAGAGCAAGTGCTAGATCTATTAATATTATTTTAAGCTACTATGGTTACGCAAGACAAGATCGTAAAGCTAGTGGTAGACAACCGATAGGTGCTAAGTTAATGGCCGATTTACTACAAACTGCTGGAGCAACAAAAATAACATGTGTAGATCTGCATAATCCATCAATACAAGGATTTTTTGATATACCAGTAGATGATTTAAAAGGGCAATATCCTATTGCGATTGCTTTGAAAGATATGAAAGAAAAGTTTACAGTTGTTTCTCCGGATCATGGTGGAACAGTTAGAGCAAGAAAATTAGCAGAATTAATTGCTGATACAGTTCAAATTTGTATTATTGATAAAAGAAGAACAGATGTAAATAAAACTGAAGTTATGGGTATTCTAGGTAATATTGAAAACAAAAATGCTGTTATTATTGATGATATTATTGATACAGGCGGAACAATTTTAAAGGCTGTTGATACATTAAAAGATAACGGTGCTAAAAAAGTAGTTGTTGCTGCAACTCACGGAATTTTTACAAAAGGATTTGAAATGTTTGAAAATAATCCAAATGTGGAAAAAGTAATTGTGACAGATAGTATCGATAATTACGAATTAGCATCAAGATTTACAAAACTAGAAATTATTTCGCTTTCAGAATTTTTATCAAAAGTTATAAAAGCTTCATTTGAGGATGAAAGTATTTCTCAAATTTACCAAGATTATAGAACTTTAATTTCTAAAATGTAAATGAAAACTCACTCATATTATTATGAGTAAGTTAGGTGAAAAAAATTTGACACTCCAAAATAAAGGAGTGTTATTTTTATGTCCAAACATTTTACATTTGAACAAAAAGTTAAATATTGCAAAATTATTGATCAAACCGATTTTAAAACAG
>NZ_JAOPHP010000014.1 GCF_025515455.1 Mycoplasma sp. CSL7503-lung
ATTTTTTGTTGTATAATTCATATGGTTCCTCGGTTCATGTGGGGCCATTTTTTTTATTAAAAAATTTCAAGTGCTCCACAATTATATTTTATATAAATTGTGTTGCACTTGAAATTACAATTTAGCAAAAAACTAGATATCTAGTTTTTTATTTATTGCGTTTAAACAATATTTGTTACTTGTTTTTTGCACATATAATAAGAAAAATATAACATAATTATTTTTTAAAAATAATATTAAATTCAACAAAAAATCTATTTCTATTATTTCAATTTATATTAGTTATGATTTTTTACTCAATTTGAACCTTCAATTATTTTTTTAAAATCATCATTTGTCATATTTTCAGGTAGTTGAGAATTTTCAAAACTTAGTGAATGGCTTCCTTTAAATGCCTTAATACTAATTGTAGTAACACTTGGCATTTTTACACTTTTAAGGCGATTATTATCTTGAAAAGCAGAAACATCAATTTTTGCCACTTCAGGCATATTTACACTAGTAAGAAATCTATTCTCTTCAAAAGCCCCGTATCCAATTTCTTTAACTTCCGGGATATTTATACTAGTAAGAGAATTATTTCTTTTAAAAGCTCCTTCTTCAATTACTTTAACTTTTTTGATATTTATAGTTTCAAGCAATTCGTTGTTAGCAAAAGCAAAACTACCAATTGTATAAACATTAGGCATACTTACATTGGTAAGAGATACATTATTATAAAAAGCAAGCGGCCAAATAGTAGTAACCTTTGGCATGTTTACCCTAATAAGAGATCTATTTTCACGAAAAGCTCAATTGCCAACTCATTTAACTTCAGGAGCATTTATGCTTTTAAGTAATACATTACCTAAAAAAGCTTTATCTCCAATTTTGGTAACTTTAGGCATATTTACACTTCTAAGGCAAGTATTATATCCGAAAGCCTTTTCTTCAATTTCAATAACTTTCGGAATATTTAGATTTTTTAGAGAACTATTCCCTTCAAAAGCAAAACTTCCGATTTTAGTAACATTAGGAATATTTATATTTTTAAGGTTAATGTTATTTATAAAAGTATTTTCCAGAATCTCAGTGACTTTCGGAATATTTATACTTTTGAGTGATTCGTTATTAGCAAAAGCGAAACTTCCGATTTTAGTAACATTTGTCATATCTATATTCCTAAGGTTAATGCTATTTTTAAAGACACTTTCTCCGATATGCGTAACTCTGGGCATACTTACACTTGTAAGAGAACTATCACCTTCAAATGCATTATCGTTAACACGAACAACTTCCGGAGCATTTACATTTATAAGAGAAGTGTTGTCTTTAAAAGCGTATGAACCAATTGTAATAACTTTTGGAATATTTATACTTTTAAGTGATGTATTACTTTTGAAAGCGTATTTTCCGATTATTTTAACACTTGGCATAATTACATTTATAAGAGAGTTATTGTTGGCAAAAGCATATTTTTCAATTTTTAAAACTTTTGGCATAATTAAATTTCTAATATTTATTTTGTCATTATTTTTAAAAGACAAACTATTTGGCAACTTCCATTTTAAGGACTTTATATTTAAATCTCTTTGAATCTCATATTTAATTTTGTTATTATGAATATATTTTTTAATACTTCCATTTTTTATAAACTTATATATATTGTTTTTATCAATTATAAATCAGTCTATTTTTAAATTCTCATTCCCTAACATTTTTATATACTCCTTTTTGTATCTAAGTTGATTTTTATTATTTTTTTACGATGTGAATCGAACTACTTAATATTTAGTTATGTTAATTTTTTTATAAATTTATTCAAGTTTATTTGCAACTTTTTGCTATAAAATAAATTACTTATTCATGATGTTTTTTTGTTTTTGCTTTCTATTTCTATTTTGAAATTTATTTTTTGTTTGAATTTATCATATGTTAAAGAAAAATTATTTGTTCTATTTTTGCTTTTTATTTCTCCTTTTATTAAATAATAAAAATCAGGAACTTCAACATTGATTTTTATTAAATTATCAAATCCATATTTTTTTGAAATTTTTGATTGATCAATAATTTTATTACCAATTAAAATAGATTTTTCCAACGAAGTTTTATAAGAGTAATTTTTTATTACAATGTTTGAATTATCATCAAGCATTTTTTTATATTTATATGCAAATAAATTGTTATTTATTTTATAATCGTATAACATCAAACAAAAGTTAAGAATAAAATCGAAATTTTCTAAATTTAAATTATAACTACTTGAATTAGAAAATTTATTTTTATTATATGCTAATAAAACATCATTGGATTTAAGCTCATTTTCAAATTTATATGAAATTGAATACATGTTCATTAAATTTAAAATATTCGAAGAAACATCATGGGGTAAAAAAATATTCTTATATACTATTTCTCCATTTTTCTTTCATTTTAAGTAACTATAATTAATATATAAGTATATTAATTCATCTTCTGATAATTTAATGTAACTGTTTTTAACACGAACTATTATTCTTAAATTACTATTTTGGTCTAAAATTATTATTAAATCAGCTTTATATGTTGTAGTATTAAATAATTTATATAAATTATAAAAATTAATATCATTAATAATATTTTTAGATAAACTACTTTGTAATTTAGAAACTTTAAAACCTGAATTTGATAGCATTTTTGTAATAATATAATTATCTTGTTTATTGCTTATAAGTGTTTGAATATGAAATGGAGGCTTTTTATATATTTTTCTAAATTTATTTATTTGTGGCTCAATTATTTTTTTGTCAATTACTCCAAAAAGTTTCTCGATATTTAATACCGTTGTATCGTGATTATTATTAGGTATAATCAATTTATTAAAACCATTTAATGCTTCAATTATTATGTTTTGATCATCAATTGAAATCATTTCATTGGAATTATAAATCTTAATATAGTATTTATTATTTGTTGGATTATAATCAAGCAGAATTGAATGTTTAATGTTCATGCCTTTAAGTGTATTTAAAATGATAAATTCATTAATTTCTTCTGTATTATAGGTAAAAATATCAGCACTATTTTTGTTTGCAATACTAATCATACTATTGAAAATTTTATTATCTATATTTTTGTTTTTACCCATTAAAATTTTTCTATTATTTTTTCTTAAATTAGTACAAAAAATATCGGTTATAGAAAGCACAGTAAAAAGGTTAAAGTTATTTAAACCTAATATTCAATTTGAATCAAATTCAATTCCATGAATTGTACTTTTAGGTTGTTTTAAAATATCAAGATTACTTTGCTCTGTTTCTTGAAATTTATTGATAAATTCTTCGTAAGTGCTATAAAATATTGATTCGTTATGGTAAAGACTATATCAATTTTTAAATAAATTTTTATTCATATTTTAATTATACTAATTTAATAATTCTTTGAACAAAAAATAGTGTCTTAATCCTAAAATAATAATTACCTTATTTGAAAAAATAACCTAGTAATTATTATTTTTGATATAATTAAATAAATTTTTAATTCAAAGGAGAAATATGTCATTAAAAGCAGGTATAGTTGGTTTACCCAATGTTGGTAAAAGCACATTATTTAGTGCTATTACAAAAAAGAAAGTAGAGTCTTCTAATTATGCGTTTACCACAATAGAACCAAACGTTTCTTCTGTTCCATTAATCGATCCAAGACTTCAACAAATAGCAAATTTAATTAATCCAGACAAAATTGTTTGAGCAACTTTTGATTTTGTTGATATTGCAGGTTTAGTCAAAGGTGCCTCAAAAGGTGATGGTTTAGGAAATAAATTTTTAGCTAATATTAGAGAAGTTGATGCAATAATACACGTAATAAGATGTTTTGATGATAAAAGGATTATGCATGTTGCTAACTCTGTAGATCCGGTTAGAGATAAAGAAATTATTAATTATGAATTAATTTTAGCTGATTATGAAACTATAACAAAAGTTTTAGATAGAGTTGCAAAAAAAGCAAAATCAGGTGATAAAGACGCTATAATTGAGCAAAATGCTGCTTTAAAAGTAAAAGATGCATTATTAGCTAATATTCCAGCAAGAGATGTAGAACTAGACGAAAAAGAAACAAAATTTATTAAAGGATATCATTTATTAACTTTTAAACCTATAATATATGTAGCAAATTTAGGTAATGATCAATTTATGGATTATGAAAATGATCAATTATTTTTACAATTAAAATCATCATTAAAAGATGATGAAAAGATTATCCCTATTTCTGTTCAGATTGAATCGGATCTTGTTGAAATTGAAGATGAAAATGAAAAAGCTGAGCTTTTAGAGATGTACGGAATCAAAAGAAGCGGACTAGATTTATTAACAAAAGAAGCTTTTGAATTATTAAGTTTAGAAACATATTTTACTGCAGGTAAAATTGAAGCTAGAGCATGAGTTTATCATAAAGGTTGAGAAGCCCCAAAATGTGCAGGTGTAATACATACAGATTTTGAGAAAAAATTTATTAAAGCAGAAGTTATTTCGTTTGATGATTACATTAAATACGGCGGTGAGCAAGGTGCTAAGAATGCCGGGAAAATGCGTCAAGAAGGAAAACAATATGTCATGCAAGATGGTGACATTTGCCACTTTAAATTCGGGAAATAATAAAAAACCAAAATACAATAGTTAAGTATTTTGGTTTTTTATTAATGTTTAATTTTTGAATAATAATAAGTTGTTAAGAGAGAATCTAATTTATCATCTACTCCATTAACAGAATTGTGGATAATTGTATTATTTTGATCGCTAATTTGATATATTTCTAAAGCTTTAAAGTCAAATGTATTATCTTGGTTTACAAAATAATTTCTTTTTATTAATTCATATTCCGCAATATTTGATGGGGTATAATTGATAAAATCAAAATTTATGTAGTTTGGGTATTTATTTTCTAAATACTGATAATATTTTTCATCAAGAAAATCAATATGTGATAATTTAAAAGAAATTAAATCGAGTTTTTCTTGATCGTCATTTGCTTCTATAGTATTAAATAATGATTCTTTTAAAATTTGATCATTATTTATTTTTTTAGAAATATAAGCGTTAAATGATTTTAAAATATCATTATTAAATTCTTGTTTTAAACCAGATAAGTAAATATCTCGTAATTCAGATTTAAACTCTTCAAATTTAGAAACACCTCTTAAATTTTTATGATTATAAGCTGTAACTATTTTATCTCTATATAAATTATTTAAGTACTCATCATACATTTTTAATTGATATTGTTCTATAGTTTTGTTATTATAAGCTGCTGCCATATCATTATAAATTGTAGTATTCAAAGTTGAATACAGATCATTTTCTAACGAAGAATTTATCCCTTTTGCAACCACTAACCCATCAACTAATAAAATATTATTTTTAAATTTAATTGTTTGTATTGTCCCATTTGGAATTTCGATTTCTTTATTTTCTTTGTTGTCAAATATCGTGAAACCATTTCCTTCGGAAAAATATGCATCTAATGCATCTCCGTTATACATTATTGCTGCGTTTACATCGATACGATTTTTATCTAATAATGATGCGATGATCCCTTGACCATCAGAATTAAATGATATGTGATTTCCAGTCGAAATATTAGTTTTAGTAGAGTTTTCGATAGTATAAATAAAATCATTTATTGATTCTTTGTAATTATTTTCATTTATTTTATTATTATGGTTTTGTTCTGAAGAACCATATAACATATTTACCCTTACAGCGTCTGTTATAACTAAATCTTTATAATTATTTTTAGATATTATATCTAGAATGTTTGTTATCGAATTATCATAAACATCATTTTTAAAAAATTGATTTTTATTAATTACATTATTTTGGTTTTTTATAGGGTTATAAGCAATTATTCCATCTTGGGCATAATAAGGCACAAAATATTTCCATAAATGTTTAGGTTGTTCAAACTTATTACCGTATGCGTCTTCCAATAATTGATCATCATATGATTCTAAATGTTTAAAAACATCTGGAGTATATATTTTTTTCAATATATTTTTTAACTCATCATCATTTTTAATATCTATTTTCAGTAATTTACTAAAGTTTATAGGTTGAATCAAATCTTTTTTTATTAATGTTATAGCTTGAAAATCACTACCAATACCTGCAGAAACTTTAAAGTTATTTAAAGCAGCAGTAAATTCGCTAACTTCATTAAATGTTTTATACTCAAATTTTTCGTTAAATTTATCTATTAGTGATTCGTTAATATAAGATTTGTAATTATAAAAAGCAGGTTTGTATTTTTTGTTAACTTTTAAAAGTGCTACTGTTGTTATGGTTATTGCCGCACCAACAAAACCAAATAAAATTGATATTTTTTTTATATTTTTTATTGAAAAAAAATTCTTAAAATTCTCCATTAGTTCCTTTACATTTTTTTATATTCATAATTGTATTATAATGAAGAAAAAAAACAACAAAAAAATAAAAAAACACCTTTTTAACGGGTGTTTTTGCAAAATAAGCCGTGTTCTGTACTTTAAATATTAAAGCGCTGATAATTTATCTAACATATCATATGATATGTTTCGCAAAATTGTTCATTTTCTATTTGCGATTCCCCTACCAAATTTGGGTTTCTAGCTCACGGAGTTTACCGCGTTTCACAATTCTCGTCTCTGTGGCACTTGTCGTCTAGGCTTAAGCTTATTTGGCTTAACGTGATCACTACTAACATCTCAGTTAGTGCTAGCACGGACTTTCCTCTACCATTCATAGTGGCAGCTATCAGCTATTGCATAAGTAAGTATAGCATAATAAAATTTATAATTTATTCAATTCTTTAAAAAATTTATTATAATATATTAGATTTTTCAATGAAAAAGGGAGGTTCAATATGGCAAATATTAAATCTAAAATTAAAAGTATAGCCAAGATGGAAGCAGCAAGAGTTAAAAATGCCGCTATGAAATCACGTGTTAAAACAGCTATACGTAAAGCTAGAGAAGCAGTTTTAGCTAATGACGCTAAAGCTAGTGAATTTGTTAATAAGGCACACCAAGTTATTGCTAAAGCAGTTTCTAAAGGTGTTTTCCACAAAAACAAAGGTGCTAGAAAACGTTCTCGTTTAGATGAATTTGTATTAAAAAATTCAAATAAATAATTGCATTATTTAAATTCAACTTTTGTTGAATTTTTTTATTTTTTCCCATAAAAAAACTTTAAAATAATGTGTTTTTTATGGGAAAATATCAATTAAAATTTTAAGGTTTTTTATTTTATAAAAATGTTATAATTATAGAAATATGAATAAGAAAAATACGAGTAAATTATGCCCAATTATTATCTTTTCAGGGCCTAGCGGAGTTGGTAAAGGGACAATAGAGAGATTGCTTTTTGAATTTGATGAGCTAAATTTATCTCTTTCTTGCTCTGCTACAACTAGAAAACCTAGAAATGGTGAATTAAATGGAGTTCACTATTATTTTCTTGACGTCGATAATTTTAGAGATAAAATTAAAAATCGTAAATTTATTGAATTTTCTTATCATTTAAATAATTACTATGGTACTTTATATTCTGAATTGGATAAAATACATAATAAAAATAAAATACCAATGTTAGAAATAGAGACAACTGGTGTAAGACAAATAATAAATAAACTTTCACATCATTCCTTTAATAATAAGTATAAATTAATTACAATTTTTGTTGCTCCACCTTCTATGGAAGATCTTAGAAGAAGAATTTTGATACGTGGATCAGAAAATTCAAAAACTTTAAAAGATAGATTATTAAAAGCTGAAATTGAAGTTTCTGAAGCGGATGAACTTTATAAATATAAAATAATCAATGATATTCCCGAAAGAGCAGCTAACGAGATTAGGGAAATATTGCATAAGGAGCTAGAACTTGATTAAAGAATATTTTTCAATTAGTGAAAAAGGAAATGTTCGAGAAAACAATGAAGATAAAGTTGAAGTATTTGAGAATGAATACTTCACTTTTGCTATATTATGCGATGGTATGGGTGGACACGATTTTGGTGAAATAGCTTCAGCAGTTACTATAACAACAATTAAAACTAATTTTATAAATTATTTCAAGTATATTAATTCAATAGAAACAAAAAACTTTTTTATTGAAGCTATAAACAAAGTTAAAGTAGAATTTAAAAATATTGCTAACCTGGATATTTCTAAATCTAATATGGGGACAACTTTTGTCGGAGTTTTATATATCAAAAAAGAAAATAAAATTTTTGTTTTTAATATAGGAGATTCAAGAGCTTATTTTTTAGATATCTTCGGTAACTTAACTCAAGTTACCGAAGATCAAAATTATGGAAATTTATTACTTAAAGGTACAAAAAAGGAAATTGATTTAGATATTAATTATACTTGAAAATACTTAACAAGTAGTATAGGTATAAATATGCCTACTACTATTCAATTTTTTGAATTTAATACTGATAAAGTAAATATACTTACTAAAGTTTTATTAACTTCTGATGGTCTGCATGATTACATAGATAAAAGTGATATAGAATCTATTTTGAAAAAAAATAAAGATTTGAAAGAAATATCAAGCATGTTGCTTGAAAAAGCTAAAATCAGCGAGTCGGATGATAATATGAGTTTAGTGCTATTAGATTTTGGAGTTAAGAATGAATAATAGTAACAACGAAACAATTAAAAGAACCGGGATAAGACCAGATTCTAAAATTAACGAAAAATATAAAATAATAAGATCTATCGGTAGTGGTGGTATGGGTTCAGTTTTCCAAGTTAGATTAAAAAATAACGAAAAGAATATATTTTATGCACTTAAATTTTTAAATAATATAGGCAATTCTGTTTCTAGAGAAAGATTTAGAAACGAAGTACAATTATTAAAAAAAATAAATCATAAGCATATTCCTAAGATAATCGAAGACTACGAAGATGAATTCGAAAGTTATTATGTTATGGAATATATTGATGGAGAAACTTTATATTCATTACTTAAAAAAACTAAAAGAATATCTATACATTTAGCTAATAATTACATTAGACAAATTGCTGAAACTTTAGGAGAATTACATTCTAGAAATATAATACATCGTGACTTAAAGTCACAAAACATCATGATCTCTAAAGATCATGATGTAAAAATTCTAGATTTAGGAATATCTGTATCTAAAGATACTCGAAAATTAACTAGAGAGAATTCTGTTGTTTGTTCTCCTTATTATGCTGCTCCTGAATTTTTAAATCCTAAATTAAAAAAAACTAAAGCAGTTGATATATATAGTTTAGGAATTTTATATTTTGAAATGTTGACAGGTAACTATCCTTTTTCTGGCAAGACGGATGTTGAAACTATATTAATGCATAGAGATAAAGAGTTTCCTGAGTCTACTAAATTTGTTGATTTGCCAAATTCTGTTAGAAATATAATAATAAAAGCGACCGCTAAAGATCCTAAAGATAGATATAATGATGTTTGAGAATTTAGAAAAGATGTTAAAACTTCTTTAAACGAAGAAAGAAAAATTGAAAAATTAATTTCTATTAAGACGATTAAGCCTAAAAAAACTATCGAAGGTTTCATTAATTCTCCAATTTTTCTTGGTGTTTCTTTGTTGCTTATTATTGTTTCTATATTAATTGTAGTAATTTTATTGAAAGTTTGGAATTTAATGTAATATGCAAAAATTTGTAGTACACGGAATTGTTGCTGGTATTTATGAGTTATACAAAAATAATGAAACGATTAAATTACCAGCAGCAGGAAAATTAAGGTATCAAGGTAGAAATCCTCTAGTTGGTGATAGAGTTTTGGTTAAAGAAAACCAAATTGTAGATATTCTAGAGAGAGAAAATGAATTAATAAGACCTAAGGTTGCTAATATTGATAGAATTTTTATTTTTATGTCTATAGAAGAACCGAATTTTAGCACATTTTTAGTTGATAAATATATGTCGATTATTGAAAATAAAAATATTGAACCAATTTTATGTATAACTAAAATTGATTTAAATAAGAATGAATCACAAAAGTATAAAGAGATTTACAACAATATGGGTTATAAAGTTATATTAGTTGACAATAATAATTTAAATATTGAACAATTTCACAACCTATTTAAAGAAAAATATTCGGTATTTATGGGGCAAAGTGGTGTCGGGAAGACTACAACAATAAATAATCTTGGTGGATTTAATTTTGAAACTAATATTATTTCAAAATCTCTTGGCAGAGGAAAACATACTACCCGGGAAGTTCGTGCTATTTCTTTACAAGAAGGTTTTTTGATTGACACCCCAGGTTTTTCATCGCTAAATTTAAATTTGTCACCTATAGAATTAGCTCAAAGCTATAAAGTTTTTAGAGAATTTTCGAAAACATGTAAATATCGTAGTTGTTTACATATTCATGAAAATTTTAAAGATTGTGCAGTAAAGCAAAATATAGATAACATAAAAATTACTGAAGAGAGATATAATAATTATTTAAAATTACAAAACGAAGTCAAATAAAGGAGTAAAAATGAAAAAATACGTTACACCAAGTTTACTAAATGTAAATTCAGAAGAAAGATTACAAATGGCAAACAAATTAATCGAAGAAGGAATAAAATGAATTCATTACGATGTAATGGATGGAAAATTTGTCGAAAATACAGCGATAACTGTTGAAGAAATTAAAAATATTAACAAAAACGGTAAAAATCATATTAAAGATGCTCATTTAATGGTGGTTAATCCATATGATTATGTAGAAGAGTTAAAGAATGATGTTGACATTTTAACATTTCATTACGAAGCGATTGAAGATGATTTAGAAAAATTTGATGATTTCTTGACCGCAAATAAACATGAATTAAAAATTGGGTTAGCCATAAAACCTGACACACCAGTTGATTTGATAGAAAACTTTTTAGATAGACTTGCTTTGGTTTTGGTTATGTCTGTGGAACCAGGTAAAGGTGGTCAAAAGTTTATAGATTCATCATTAGCTAAAATATCTCAATTAAAAAACATTAGACTTTCTAATTTTTATGATTTTTTAATACAAGTCGATGGTGGGATTAATGATTTAACAGGTCCTGAAGCATTTAAAAAAGGTGCCGATGCATGTGTTGCAGGTACATTTTTAGTTAAAAATCCAACAAAAAACACAATTAATTCTATTTTAGGTAAAAAATATTCTGAAAAATAAGATCTATTTTAAATAGATCCTTTTTATTTTAAATTTTAATTTAATAATTTTTAAATCAAAATAATATAAAATATATATAAAATTAAAAATACATCATAAATTTAGTTTATTAAAGGAGAAAAATGATTAATAAAATAAAAGGAACAAAAGATTATAATTTTTTAGAGTTCGACATTAAACATATGGTAACTTTAATATTTGAAGATATAGTTATAAAGCATGGTTTTAATTTTGTTGAAACACCTATTATTGAATATAAAAATCTTTTTGTTCGTTCAATGCAAGAATCGGAAATTGTAAATAAAGAAATATATGAATTTAAAGATAAATCTGAACGTGAAATTTCTTTGCGTCCTGAAGGGACTGCTCCTTTTGTTCGTGCTTATATCGAGAACAAATGACAACAAGACACTATTCAGAAATTTGCATATATTCAACCTATGTTCAGATATGAGCAACCACAAAAAGGTAGATATCGTCAGTTTTATCAAGCTGGAATTGAACATGTTGGAGAAAAATGTTATTTAAAAGATGCGGAAGCGATAATCGTTGCACATGAAATTTTAGAATACTTAGAAGTTGAGCATAAAATTTTATTAAATACAATTGGTGATAAAGAATCACGAAAAAAATATGAACTTGCATTAACTGAATATTTTAATAAACATTTAAATGAATTAAGTGAAGTTTCGCAAAAAAGAGTATTAACCGGTAAAGTACTTAGAATTTTAGATGATAAAAACGATTCTAAGAAGGAAATTGTAAAAAATGCTCCTAAAATTTATAATTATTTAACCGAAGAATCAAAGGAATATTTTAAAAACTTAAAGGACACTTTAGATAGATTTGGTATAGAATACGAGGTTTCTCCGCAACTTGTTCGCGGTTTAGATTATTATGACGAAACAGTTTTTGAATTAGTATCAACTAGTGAGATGTCCGGTTCGCAGTCTACTCTTATTGGCGGAGGAAGATATTCTAATTTAATTCATGAATTAGGAGGACCAAAAAACTTATCAAGTATTGGTTTCGGAATGGGTGTTGATCGGGTTATAGATGTTATTAGAAATAAATATATTGAAAGAACTAATTTTAATGAAGAGATAAATTACGTTGATGTTTTTGTTTCTAGTTCATTAGGGGGTCAAAGTAAAAATCAACTATTTGATTTGACATATAAACATTTAGTTCAAGTGTTAAATAATGTTCATTTTGAATATTCAACATTGAAGCCGAAAAAAGTTTTTGAGAAAGCAAAAAAACGTAATGCAAGCATTTTAATTTATGATGATATTAAAAACGAAGAAAATTTATTAACTGCAAAAAATTTACAAACAAATGACAAAATAATATTTTCATTCAATAATCAAGGAGTAGCTGATTTGCTAAGATTTATTGAAGAATGCGATATTTCTGATTTAGATGTTAACAATATTGAAAATTATATTGAGGAGAACTTACTTAAAGATGAATAAGACAATTAAAAATAATGAATTAAGATTGACTGACGTAGATAAAGAAGTCATTTTATATGGTTGGGTAGCTAACAAGCGTAAATTTGGTGAGTTAAGTTTTGTCGATCTAAGAGATAAATACGGAATTACACAATTAGTATTTAAAGGTAATATAAATTTTAATAAAGAAAGTGTTTTAAAAGTTAAAGGTATTGTTGTTGAAAGGAAAGATAAAAATCCTAACTTAGAAACAGGAGATATTGAAATTAATGTTTTAGAACATGAAGTTTTATCTTTATCTAAAGAGCAATTACCTTTTCAAATCAGAGATGATATTGATACAAAAGAAGAATTAAGACTTAAATATCGCTTTTTAGATTTAAGAAGACCTATAATGCAAAAAACAATAGCAACTAGAAATAAATTCATTTTTGCTATTAGAGAATATCTACAAAATATAGATTTTACCGAGATAGAAACTCCAATTTTATCTAAAGCAACACCTGAAGGTGCACGTGATTTTTTAGTTCCAACACGTAATTATAGTTCTTTTTATGCTTTACCACAAAGTCCTCAATTATTTAAACAATTATTGATGGTATCTGGGTTTGAAAAATATTTCCAAATAGCACGCTGTTTTAGGGATGAAGATTCACGTAAAGATCGTCAACCTGAATTTACACAATTAGATATCGAAACAAGCTTTTTAGATGTAGAAACCTTTCAAGGTTATATTGAAAAAATGTTTCAATATGCATTTAAAAAAGTTTTAAATGTTGATTTAAAAATACCTTTTGACCGTGTTGAATATGATCAATGCATTAGAGATTATGGTTCAGATAAACCTGACTTTAGGTTTGAAAATAAGATAGTAGATGTTAAAGAATTTTTTGAAGGATCTGATTTTAATATTATTTCAGGTGCCGAATCTATTAGAATGTTAAAAATTGACGAATTAATTAACAAAAAAGACCATAAAAAATTAGAAGAAATAGCAAAGAAAAATAAGGCTAATGCTCTATTTTATTTTGTTGTAGAAAACAATCAAATATTATTAACTAATTTTGCTTCGAAAGCCCAAGAATATGTAGACAAATTAATTAATTCACAAAAGAATAAAGATGGTTCATATTTAATTGTTGCTAATAAATATGAAAATGCTTCGCAAGCATTAGGAGCATTACGTGTTGAGTTAAATTCTTGATTCAATTGAGCTAATGAAGATGAGTTTAATTTTAAATGAGTAGTTAAATTCCCTATGTTTGAATATAATGAAGAAAATGATTCGTGAGCTGCAGCGCATCACCCTTTTACACAATTTGATCACTCTTTAGAAGAAATAGATAAAATGGATAAATCACTTATTAAGGCAAAAAGTTATGACTTAGTAATGAATGGATTTGAATTAGGTTCTGGATCTGCTAGAATACATCAAAAAGAAGTTCAAGAAAAGATGTTTGATTTAATTAATTTAACAAAAGAACAACAACAAGCTAAGTTTGGATTCTTCTTAAAAGCCTTAGAATATGGAGTTCCGCCACATTGTGGAATCGGTTTAGGAATTGATCGTATTATTATGTTAATTACAAAACATAAAACAATTAGGGATGTTATAGCATTTCCTAAAAATTCAAGAAATGAGGATTTATTCACTAAAGCTCCTTCTGGTGTTGATGAAGAACAATTGAATGAATTATTTTTACAAATAAAACCTGTTAAATAAAATTATTAAATTGCTTTCACTTTTCTAGTGAAAGTATTTTTTAATATAAAAAAATCTCTATGAAACTTATTAATCATAGAGATTTTTAATTTGGTGAAATAAATCAAATGGCGCGCCCGGCAGGAGTCGAACCCGCAACCTTTAGGGCCGTAACCTAACACTCTGTCCAATTGAGCTACGGGCGCATTTTATAATACTAAATAATTAAAATTTTGGAGGCACCAACGGGATTCGAACCCGTAATCAAAGTTTTGCAGACTCATGCCTTGGCCATTTGGCTATGGTGCCGTTTAAATAATTAGCAAGATTATTATATAACATTTTTTAAATTTGTAAAACAAATAATTCTATATTATTTTTTAATGATTTTTAAGTTTGTTGTCGAAAAGTTTATTTTTATAAAATAAAAATGAATATTTAAGTGTTTTCCATTAAATTGAATAAAACATTCAAATATTTTTGTTTTTTTAAAAAATGAGTGTAGTGGTTAAAGATGCATAAAAATATAGTTAAATTACCAATTTTATATAATTTTTGTGTAAAAATTAGAAGGGAAGAAAGTAATCCAAAATAAAATGAAAATAAAATTAAAAAATATATTATTAATTTCAGCTATTTTAACAGGAGTTATACCGCTAGGCATTTCATGTTCTAGTCAACAAAACGAAAAAAAGGTTGATGAAACAAAAGCTAACGAAACAAATGATTCTTCAAATGAAGTAAGCAATGAATAAGTTATGGTAACTGAATTTTTATCTTTAAAGGATGAATCGAAATTTAGAGAAATGATTGTTAATTACTACAAAGAAAAGAAACCAAAAAATGTTGAAGAAACAGGAATTTTAGTTCAAGGTTATAATTTGAATAAGGACGAAAACAAAAATAACGGAATTCCTTTTTATGGTTTAAAAGGTATGAGCGATGGTGATAACAACATAATTTTTGTAATTAAAGATGGTTTTAATGCTAATGATTTTGAGTTAATCAAAAGAGATCTTGAATCAGTAATCAAAAAAGATGACGAAAATAAAAAATGATTGATTAACATAAAACTAAAATATAAGAATGTTGATAAAAATCAAACATTTGAAATAGCATTTGGAAATGAAATTGAAGAAATAAAAAATATAAAAGCTGAAGAATCGAACGATAGTAATGCAAATACAAATATAGGAACAGGAAATTCTTCTGAAACTACCACAACTACAGCGAATGATAGTAATACAAACGACAATAGTTCTTCAAATCCGTCAAATGATGAAAATCCTTCAATGCAAACAACTCCGGAAACAACAACTAGTGAGACTAAAAAAGAAAATGTTGAATCAAACTCAAAAGAAACTAAAGAAGAAAGTTTGGTAAAAGAAGGAACCGAAGAAGAAAAAAATAAATATTTTAATTTAGATAAAGAAAAATTTTATTTAAAGTATAAAGAAAAAACCGCTAATAATAAAACTGTAGATAAAATGCAACTTTATAAAGTTGGCAATATTTCCTTTTATGGAGTAAAAGGTGGAGGGAATAGTCAAGATAATAGAGTATTGGTTTTAAAATCTGAAGAAGATTTAAATGCATTATTTAAAAGTAATAAAAAAATAGATTTATCAAAGGAAGGAAATAAATTTACTTTTACAGTTATCCTTTTAGTGAATAATGAACAAAAATCATTTAAATTTGAAATAGAAGAAAAAGTAAATAATTAAAAAAAGAGCGAAGGCTCTTTTTATTATTCAACATTAACTACAGGTTGTGACATTTCTAATTTATCACCTGTTTTGTAATTATTTAAAATGTTTAATGTATTTGTGTTTGATTCTGGTAGAACTACAACCATTGTTGTTGTGTCTAAATTATTTTCGTTTAACACATTAAGGTCAACACTAACAAGAGGTTGCCCTTTAGAAACAGAATCACCAACATTCACTAAGGTTTCAAAACCTTTACCATCTAGACCGACAGTTTCAATACCTATATGAATTAATACATTTATTCCTTTATCGTTTACTATACCAATAGCATGTTTTGAAGGAAAAACCAATTTAATTGAACCATCAATTGGTGAAAGAATATCGATTACACCTTCTTTTTCTTCTAATTCTACTGCAAAACCATTACCCATTGCTAACGAACTAAAGGCAGGATCTTTAACATCAGTTAATTTAACATATTTCCCGTT
This sequence comes from Mycoplasma sp. CSL7503-lung, assembly GCF_025515455.1. GTDB lineage: Bacteria > Bacillota_I > Bacilli_A > Mycoplasmatales > Metamycoplasmataceae > Mycoplasmopsis. Next base: position 16,516 of record NZ_JAOPHP010000014.1, read on the forward strand.
TGCTACAGGGTATAATTCTGTTAATTTAGATTCGTTTTTTTCTTCAAATTTACTAAATATTTTCTTTAATTTTTCAAACATAAATATCCTTTCTAATGATTAACTATTATACATTTTTAAATACTTTTCAATTCTATTGAATAAAATATTTAAAAAAATATTTTTATAATTAATTTTTTGATATTAAAAAAGTAAGTTTTTTATTATAATTTAAATAATATTATTATTTTATAATAAATACAGATTTTAGTTTTTAAAATCTGTGGAACGAGGCTAAATGGATAAAAAAAATATTAAAGTTGTAATCGGTATGAGTGGTGGTGTTGACTCATCGGTTGCTGCATATTTATTAAAAAAAGAAGGTTACGATGTTGAAGGTTTATTCATGCGTAATTGAGATTCAATAGTTAATAATGATATTTTAGGTAATAAAGAGATAAACAATGAGATTTGTACTCAAGAAATGGATTATCATGATGCTCAATTAGTTGCAGACAAACTTGGTATTAAATTACATAGAGTAGATTTTGTTGCAGAATATTGAAATAACGTTTTTCAAAATTTTATTGACGAATATAAAAAAGGGAGAACTCCAAATCCAGATATTTTATGTAATAAATTCATAAAATTTAATGCATTTGCTAAGTACGCATTTAGTGTCTTAAAAGCAGATTATATTGCTATGGGACATTATGCACATGTATTAGATGGTCGTTTATATAGAGCAAAAGATCAAAATAAAGATCAAACTTATTTTTTATCACAATTAACACATGAGCAACTTAAGAAAGTTAAAATGCCACTGTGAAATTTAGAAAAAACTGAGATAAGAGAAATTGCCAAGGAACAAAATTTAGCTACAGCATCTAAGAAGGATTCTACTGGTATTTGTTTTATTGGTGAGCGTAATTTCACACAATTCTTGCAAAATTATATCCCGGCACAAAGTGGAGATATTGTTGATATAACTACCCAAAAAGTAGTTGGTAAACATGTAGGTTCTTTTTATTACACAATTGGACAACGTAAAGGTTTAAATTTAGGAGGAATGAGCGAACCATATTATGTTTGTGGTAGAGATGTTCATAAAAATATAATATACGTAGCCCCAAACTCTAGACCTGAATTTTTAGAATCAGATGCATTAATAGCTTCTGGCTATACATCCAACCATGATGATTATAATTTAGATAATTTAACCGCAAAGTTTAGATATAGACAAACTGATGTTCATGTAAGGTTAGAAATTTTAGATGAAAATAGAATAAAAGTTTATTATCCACAAAAATCGCTTGCAGTTACACCAGGACAACAAGTTGTTTTATATGATGGAGAAAAATGTATTGGCGGCGCAACAATAGATGAAATTTATATCGATAATAAAAAAATCGATTATATTTAAGGAGTTAATATGAATTCAAAATTAATTAGAGAAAAATGACTTAATTTCTTCGAATCAAAAGGTCATTTTATCCAACCTTCAAAAAGTTTGGTCCCACAAAATGATCCATCACTTTTATGAGTAAATAGTGGTGTAGCTACTTTAAAAGATTATTTTTCAGGAAAAAAAATACCTCCTTCAAAAAGAATTGCTAACTCACAAAAATCAATTCGTACAAACGATATCGAAAACGTTGGTGTTACAGCAAGACACCATACTTTTTTCGAAATGTTAGGTAATTTTTCTATAGGTGATTATTTTAAAAAAGAGGCAATTGAATTTGCTGCAGAATTTTTAATTAACGAATTGAAATTAGAAAAAGAAAAATTATACTTTACTTACTATTTCGAAGATTTAGAAACTAAAAAAATATGAATTGAACAAGGTTTTGATGAATCACACATGATACCAGGTGATAAAGATACCAACTTTTGAGAAGTTGGTTCTGGACCTTGTGGACCTAATACAGAAATTTTTTATGATCGTGGTGAAAAATATGATTCAAGAGGAATTGAATTACTTAAAGAAGATTTAGAAAATGATAGATATATTGAAATTTGAAATATAGTTTTTTCAACCTTTAATTCTGATGGAAATGGTAATTATACCGAATTAAAACAAAAAAATATCGATACTGGAGCTGGCTTAGAACGTATAGTTTCAATATTACAAGATGCACCAACAAACTTTGATACAGATTTATTTTTACCAATAATTCATAAAATCGAAGAGTATACAACTCAAAAATATGTTATTGAAAATTATTTTGAAAAAGACCCTATTCAAGCAGAAATTAATACTAACTTTAAAATAATTGCAGATCATATGAGAACCGTTGTTAATGCTCTTGCGGATGGTGCTAAACCATCAAACACTGGTCGTGGTTATATTTTAAGAAGATTAATTAGACGTAGTTCTTACAAGGCAATTTCACTTGGTATAAATGATTTATTTTTATATAAATTAGTTAAAGTTGTTAAAGAAACTTTACCTTTTGAATATGAAACAAAAAGAATTGAAGAGATGATTAAACAAGAGGAAATAACTTTCTTAAAAACAATCGATAATGGTAAAAAATTATTAGATAAATACATAGACGAAAATGTTAAAGTATTTCCTGGTGATGTTGCTTTTAAATTATTTGAAACATACGGTTTTCCAATTGAATTAACAACTGAAATTCTTGAACAAAAAAATATCTCTATTGAAACAGAATCTTTTGAAGAAGCTAAGCTAAAACATTCAGAAGCAAGTAAACACTCTAAAGTTTCTGGTATGGATAAAGTTATTAACTCATTAACAATAATTAAATCAAAAGTAGATAAATTTATTGGTTATACTAATCTTGAATCGGAAAGCAATATTTTGTATTTATTGAACACTGAAAACGAAATAGATTCTTCAGATCAAATAAGTTATGTTGTATTGGATGAAACTCCTTTTTACGCAACAAGTGGTGGTCAAAAACACGATAGAGGTTACATACAACAAGGCAATAATAAAATTTTAATTTTAGATGTTTTTAAAGATAAATTTGGAAATCATATTCATAAAGTAGAAGGTACAATTGATAAAAAAATACCAGTACACTGTTATGTAGATCCTGTAATTAGACTAGGATTAGAAAGAAACCATTCAGGTACACACTTATTATTCCGTGCTTTAAGAGAAGTTTTAGGAAATGAAGTTAAACAATTAGGTAGTGATAATAATGAAGAAAGATTAACTTTTGATTTACCTTCCGAAACTAAACCTACCGAAGAACAAATCGAGAGAGTCGAACAATTAGTACGTAGTTTTATTGCTCAAAAAGCTAATCGTGAATATTTAATGATGTCTACAGAACAAGCTAAGCAAATGGGTGCAATTATGACATTAGAAGAAAATGAATATATGGATCCTAATTTTGTTAGAATTGTTGAATTCGAAAATATAACTGCCGATTTATGTGGCGGGACACACTTATCTAACACAGAAAAGCTTGAAAACTTTAAAATAACTAATGTTGAGAAAAAAGCTGCAGGTGTTTATAGAATCAGAGCGATTTCTTCAAATCTATTAGTTGATGAATTTTTAGATGATCAAAAAAATCAACTTATTGTTGAAGTTGAAAACTTAATTGAACGTAATATAAAATTAGATTCTAACTATCAATTTAACCTAGAAATACCTGATGATAACGAAGATGCTATTAGATATTTAAAGAATATAAGTAGTTTAATACGTAATGATTATGTTTCTATAATGAAAAAACAAGAAAATGATTTTAGTTTTGATTTTGATAATATCAAAAAAGAAATTATAAATAATAAAGAATTAATTTACTTAGAAAATATTGATAAAAAAACAATTAAAAATATCGCTACAACTTTAAGAGAAAAAAATGTTAATTCTATAGTTATTGCTATTTCTGATGATTCTAATCCTATGTTAGTTGTTTCTTCAAAAAAATATGATTCTAAATATATTGCGACTCAAATTTTTGATAAATTTAATGGAAAAGGTGGTGGAAATTCTATTTTAACAATGGGTAAAATAGAATCAAAGGATCAAATTAAAAACTTTATAGTTGAAAGCTTAAAATGAGAAAATTAGGACTGGATTTAGGAACAAAATCTTGTGGTTTCGCAATTACTGATGAGAGTGAAATAATTTCTTCATCAATTGAAAATTTTATGTTTGAAGAAAATAATTTCAACTTTGTAATTGAAAGAATAAAGTATTATTTATCAATCTACAAAATAGATGGTTTTGTATTAGGTTATCCCCTTAAAATAAGCGGAGATAAAAGTGATAGAACTTTAATGGTAGAAGAATTTAAAGTTTTGCTTGAGAAAAATTTTAATATACCAATAATGCTTGTAAATGAACAATATTCTACAAAAAGAGCTAAAGAAATTTTAAAACAAGGTGGCCTAAACACTACAAAAAGCAAAAAATATAAAGATAGTTTAGCTGCACAAATCATCTTAAATGATTATTTAGATTATTACAAACATAAGTGAGGTAAATAATTAATGACTTGAACACCTACTAATATCGGTTTAGCTATCTCTGCAGTTGTTGTATTTATAATAGGAATAGTGGTTTATGTAGGGATTAATATTTGAGCAAAAAAAATAAGAAATAATTTTATCAATAAATCTAGACAAGAAACATTAATTAAAATTGAAAGTTTAAGAAACGATATTGGAACTTTACCTTTTGAATTAAAAGATAAATTAAAATCTAAAACTGATGATTTGGATATCGAAGGTATTATTAATACAATTTACATCAATAAATATCAAGATGTGTTAGTTATTTCTGAAAATGATATTTTCCCTAACGTTGCAATAAGTGAAAAAACTACGGCCAAAAACTATTATTTAATTAACAATTTTAATTTTGATAAATTTACACAAATTAGAGATAATAATCCCGAAGATGTTACAAAACCGCTTTTTCTTTATAATAATGAATTATTAGATTTAATAGTAGTTTTTAAAGAAAGTAAAAATCTTTTTGATTTATATAAAGACTATTTTAATAAATTAAATAAAGATGGTATGTTAATCTTCAATTTAAAAAAAATAAAGAATTCTGAAATTAATAATTTAATCAATGAATTAAAAACTAAAAACATAAAATATGAAGTTTCATACATAACTAATAAATATCTTTTTATTGTTAAATAAACTTTATTGTATAATAATATTAATAATTAGAGGAGTTTTCACATGAATGATGATAAAAAATTAATTTACTTATCAATTGAAAAGTATAACGAGTATAAAAAAGAGTATGAACAATTAATTAATGTTGAACGTAAATCTGTTCAAGAAGCATTAAAAGAAGCTCGTGCACAAGGTGACTTGTCAGAAAACGCTGAGTATGATGCCGCAAGAGAAAGACAAGGTATTGTTGAAGCTCGTATTTCAGAATTAGAAAATATTTTAGATAATTCTAAAATTATTGAGTCTAATTCCGATAAACAAGATAATAGAATTGGTATAAATTCACAAGTTACATTTTTAATTTTAGAAAAAAACGAAACTAAAACTATCATGATTACTGGTTCACATGATGCAGATCCGTTTCAAAATAAAATTTCAACATTTAGTCCATTAGCAGTTGCTATGTTAAATCATGAAATTGGTGATGAAGTCGAAGTTGAAGGTGTTAAGAAATTTACAATTAAAATTATGGATGTTAAACACTTATAATATAAAGTCGTATTTTAATACGGCTTTTTTATAAAAAGAAAGGATATAAAATGAATAAACACCCAAAGATAAAAAAGATATTATTTGATGAAGAATTTGTAAACAATAAAATAAAAGAAGTTGCAAAATGAGTTAATGAAACTTATAAAAATAGCGAAAATTTAATAATAGTAGCCTTATTAAAAGGATCAGTTCCGTTCTTAGCGGAATTAATCAAACATGTTAGTGTTGATCATGAAATTGATTTTATAACAGCAAGCAGTTATAGCGGTCATCACGCTTCTAGCGGAAGCGTTAAAATTATTATGGATTTAGCTCAAGATATAAAAGATAAAGACGTTTTGATAGTTGAAGATATTATAGATAGCGGCATTACACTTAACAAAATAAAAAAAATGTTATTAAATCGTGAACCAAAATCATTTAAAATAGCAACCTTAATGGATAAACCTCAAAATAGAAAGGTTAAATTAGAAGTTGACTGTTACGGTTTCGAGGTTCCTAATGAGTTTTTAGTTGGGTTTGGACTAGACTATAAAGAAAAATTTAGAAACTTACCATATATTGGTGTTTTAGATGAAAAATATATAAAATAATTTATATAAAAATCGCAAATATAGGCCTTAAAAGCCTATTTTTTATGCTTTTTTATACTTTTTTTGTAGTATAATAATTAAATTATGTATGGAAGTTTAATTAAAAGAATAATAGTAGCAATAATAATAATTTTTTTAGGGTTTAACACTCTTTATTCATTTGATTATAAATCATGAATATGAGAATTTGGTAGTGTTTGACAAAAATTCATTGGCGTCAGCGTTTCTCTTTCGGCACTATTGGGTGTTTTATCAGTTATTGCTTTTTCAAACCACAAAAAGATAGGATACCCGTTAGGAATTGTAAATGCACTTCTTTTTTCTCTGTTTGCATTTTCGTTTAAAATTCCTTTAGATGCATTTATAAATTTATTTATTTATATACCAATATTAATTTTTACGTATTTTAAAACAACAAGAATTATCAAGAAAAATAAAGATTTTGAGTTTTTTAGATCTAATATTTATTCAACAAGTTTTTTTGTTTTTTTAACAATACTTTTAACAATACTTTTCTATTTTGTAACACCTTTATTACATAAAAATATATTGATTATATTAAATCAATTTGAAGATTCACAAACTTATGGTTCAAATTTTAATTATTATCAAGTGGCTTCAATTTTAAATTCACTAATTAATGCTTTATCTATTATAGCTTTAATCATGATGCTTTTAGGATTTAGAGATTCTTGACCGGTTTGAATTCTTAAAAATGTACTTTCATTTATTTTCTTTGGTGGTGTAGGGTTTTTAAATTGAACTACAATGATAATTAATATTATTTATATGATGTTTTCAATTTATTTCTATCTTGTTACAACTAATAAACAAAATGTTAAAATTGCTTTTATTTCTACTAGTGCAAGCGGAAAAGAAGTTCTTATTGATAGATTAGATCCGTATTTTAAATATAATAAATTTACAAAATTTGATGATTTTAAATTTGATTCAAAAGAATATGTAAATTACCTTGAAAACCCGAAAAATCATTCATATAAATTTGAAAAAAATATTTTTAAAACAAGATTGAAAAAAATTAAAAGAATGCAATTTAATAGTATCAATGTAATCGACGGACATATGATCGAAGATTTTATTTCCCCTGAAGTAAATATTAAATTAAATAATTTTTCTAAAAAACAAAAAATATATTGAAAATTTTGAAAAATTAAATACACCATTTCTTTAGCTCTCCAAGAAAAATTAGATTATGTATTTGTTATAACTAAAGATTTTAAAACTTCAAATATAAATCGTTTATACGCTATCAACAATTCTTCAAACGAACTTGAAAAAGAACGTTGAAATCTTGAGATCAAAAATACTTCATTTTTTAACGAAGTTCATAATCTTTATTTAGATAATGAAAATCTATCACCATTTTTATCAAGATTAGTTAAGAAGTTTTCTAAAAATGTAATCCATATTCACAACACAAACGCAGATGTTGCTACTGGAATTGTAATTAATAAAATTGATAGTTTGATAAATAAAAAAACTATATCTAATATTCAAAAAATAAAAAATATCATAAGAAAGATTAAATTTTAAAAAATATCTAGCTAACTACTAGATATTTTTTAAAATCTCTACTATTTTATTTCAAATAGGAGGTTCGCTTGTAGAATGACTCGCCGAATCCATTAAAAATAATTTTGAATTTTTTATCTTTTTGTGTAATAAATATGCTCCTATTGGTCTACAATCAATATCTTGTCTGCCGTGAACTATGTATGTTGGTATTGAAGATAGTTTGCTTGCATTTTCTAAAATATAATTATCAGTAGGCAAAAAACTATTATTTACAAAATAATGTGTCTCCATTAGTGCAATCGCTTTATTTTCGTTAATTTGTTCTTGGTTTAAGTTATTAGGTTCAACAAAAGGTTTTATCGAAACAAGCGCACTTTCTCAGTTAGAAAAAGTTGTTGCTATTTGATTAAGTTTGTCGTTATCCTTTTCATTTTTTAGAGCGTAATAATACTTCTCTAAATTATTTTTACCAGGATAATTTTGAACGATTGTGCTGTAATTTTCGAATAAATCTGGATAAAAATCACTTGCTCCATTTTCTTCGTAAAGATAATCTACATCTTCTTTACGGCCTAAAAAAACTGCTCTAAGTAAAATTTCACTTACATTATTAGTGTATTTTAATGCATACATTAAACTCAATGTTGTTCCTCAACTTCCACCAAAAAGCATTACCTTTTTTAAACCTAAATGAATTCTTAATTTTTCAATATCTTCAACTAATTCTTTAGTATTATTTTCTCTCAACTCTAAAAAAGGTGTACTTAATCCGCAACCACGTTGATCCATAAAAATTATCATAAATTTATTATGATCAAACAATTGGTTAAGTTTGTAAAAACTTCCTCCACCTGGTCCCCCATGTACAACTATTACAGGTTTACCTTTTAGGTTACCAAATATTTTATAATGAATTTTATGTAATTTTGATACCTCTAAAAAGTAAGATTTATTTGTTTCTAGTTCCATTTTTCTCCCTTGAAATCATATACATTAATTATTTTTATATAAATAATTACACTATATAATATTATATATAAAATAAACATACTTTAAGAGGAAATATATGTATAAGACAAAATTAAACATAAGAGAAACACAAAGTGCGATTCAAGATTTAAAATTACATTTTCAAGAAGATCTTAAAAAAGAGTTAAATTTAACAAGGGCTACTGCTCCATTATTTGTTTCTAAAGATTCAGGTTTAAATGACGGTTTAAACGGAGAATCACCAGTTAATTTCTTTCCAAAAAATTCTGAAAAAGAATTACAAATTGTTCATTCGCTAGCAAAATGAAAAAGACAAGCTTTATTTGATTATAATTTTAAAACTTATGAAGGTTTATATACAGATATGAATGCAATAAGACGTGAAGAAGATTTAGATGATACCCATTCATACTATGTTGACCAGTGAGATTGAGAAAAAATAATTACTGTAGAAGATAGAAATATTGATTTTTTAAAGAGTATCGTTAATAAAATATACAATTGTGTTAAAGAAACAAAAAAATACATTAATGATAAATATAATTTAAAAGAAGTTTTTGCAAACGATGTATTTTTCATTAGTTCACAAGAATTAGAAGATATGTTTCCTAATTTAACTCCTGAACAAAGAGAAAATGAGTTAGCAAGAGAAAAAGGTACTATTTTTGTTTATCAAATTGGTTGACCTATGGAATCTGGTCTAGTTCAATCTAAAAGAGCATTTGACTATGATGATTGAAAATTAAATGGTGACTTAATTATATATGCTCCATGAAAAAATAAAGCAATAGAATTATCGTCTATGGGAATTCGTGTTGATAAAGATTCAATAATAGCTCAATCAAAAATAAGTGAAGAAGAAGTTAAATTAATTTCAGAGTTCCACAAAGGTATAGTAGAAAACACTTTACCACTTACAATTGGTGGTGGAATTGGTCAAAGTCGACTAAGTATGTTAATGTTAGAAAAACAACATATTGGTGAAGTACAGTCATCATACTGACCAAAAGAAATGAAAGAAGAACTAAAAAAAGAAAACATTCATTTATTATAAAATAACGAACAAAATATAAATTTTGTTCGTTTTTATACCTAAAAAAGTTGAAAAAATCGAGATAACAATTTGTTATGTCCAAAAAACATATTTTTTCTTGTATTATTTCGTCTTCAATATATTGCAATTCTAAATCTAGAGATAAAAAATCCCTTAGCATCCAAACATATTGCTGTGTATATAACATAAATCTTTTTTTATTAAAGTAGTAAATTATTATTAATTTAATATTTTTGCGTAAATACGCATTTTTATTAAATGAAAATATTTATTTATAAATCTATTATTTTTTCATCTAATAAGAAATCTTTAATACCAACATATAAAATGCTGTCATCATCATATCTTGGTACAATATTATCCTTAACAATCACAATTTTCTTGAAGGAATCTCTAGTAATATTTTTTACTCTACCGTTATCTTTTTCGCTAGTAATCTTGGTCTTTGAATTTCCATTTTAACTCCTATTTAATATTTTTGCGTAAATATGCCTTTTTCTTAAATATATTCTAATATATGTAATATTATTTTTTGAATAATTAAACTTTTAATAAAAAATGTACACTAAAAACTTGTTGAAGTTTCAAGTGTACATAACATATTTCTAAATCTCTTTTGCTAAATTATATATTCAACTTATTATTTGGTTAGTTCCAATGTTTTCTTTAATAGTTTTCTTTATTGCATAATTTGTACTTCCACCACCTGCAATAATAAATTTATTAGATCCTACATTTGATTTATCAACTTGAATTAATAATGAAGTAACAATTTGCATTAAATTATTATTTTTATCTTCATAATAGCCGTGATATGAATCAATTATTTTACTTGTTTTTATCTCATCATAATCATTGTTATAATCTTTAATTTCAACATTAATTTGATGTTCGATTTTGTCTGTTTTATAAACTAAAACAAAGTCAGGAAATTGAC
>NZ_JAOPHP010000015.1 GCF_025515455.1 Mycoplasma sp. CSL7503-lung
AATTTTTTGTTGTATAATTCATATGGTTCCTCGGTTCATGTGGGGCCATTTTTTTTATTAAAAAATTTCAAGTGCTCCACAATTATATTTTATATAAATTGTGTTGCACTTGAAATTACAATTTAGCGATAAGTATTAATTTTCATAAATACTTATCTTAAAAACATCGTTTTATGCAACTCTTTCGATAGTATTTTCTATATCACTTTTATTTATTAATTTAGGGTAAATGTTATTCACAATACTAATTGCATTTAACATTAAAACTATCGAAATTTGATTTATATCATCATCATTTTTAGGGTTAATTTTTATTTTTTTAGGACCTCTAAGAGCGAAGTTAATAGATTTTTTTATCAAACTTTTTACTAACATATGTTTACCAATTCTTCTTCAAATAAAAGTTTGATATATGACATCTTTAAACCTAATTTCTTGGTCAGAATTTTTTTTTCTTCTTGATTTTATTAGTATATAGGATCTATCAACGCTATAATCTTGAAGTTTTTTTATGTCAAAATTCTCAACTTCTTCCTTAGTTATATTAGCATTCACTTTTGTCACTATAACATAATATAAATTTAATAAAGAAGTAGGTAAGTATAATGTTATAAACGTAATTAAAGCAAGATTGTATGGTTCTCAAATTAGTAAAGTATTTTTTTGATTATCATCATTTTTAATTATTGATAAATTTCCGCTCATAACTAGCGAAAGCATAATTATTGCAAATGTGGTTCCTATAGATAAAATTAAAAAGTTTTTTAAAAATCATTGTTTAACAAACTTATAAATTATTCCGTTATCATAATATTTTTTGATTTTAAAGACATCAAATAAAAATTTAATTGATATTATCACAGTAAGTGCTATTAATACTAAAAAAGTATTTTGCGTCATTATTAACTCCTTAAATAATTAAATTATATATTATTATATTAATAATTTAGTAAAATAGTAATATGGGATTTTTTAAAAATATAGTTAATAAAATTTTCAAAAAAGAAGATAAAAAAGATGCTAGTTTAATAGAGAAAGAACTAGTAGATAAAAGAGAAAAAGAAATAATAAATAGTAGTAAATTTCAAAAATATGAAACTGGTTTAAATAATAGTTCAACTTTTGGTAAAAAATTGTTAGAGATACAAAATAGATATGTGAAAGTTGATGAGGATTTTTTAGAAGAATTAGAAGAACTTTTAATTATGTCTGATATTAGTTTACCTTTAGTTGACATTATGATTCAAAAAATAAAACAGGAAATTCGTACCAACAAAATAACTGATCCAAAATTAATTGGTGAAATAGTTGCGGATCAAATGTTTGTTATTTATACAAATAATTCTGTCACAAACACAAATTTAAACTTCGAAAATGATAGGTTAAATGTTTTTATTTTTGTGGGTGTTAACGGTTCTGGTAAAACAACCTCAATTGCTAAACTCGCTAATAAATATAAAAACGAAGGTAAAAAAGTTTTAATAGCTGCTGGGGATACTTTTAGAGCAGGTGCAGTTAATCAATTAGGAATTTGAGCAGAAAAAATTGGTATTGACATCGTTAAACCTGATAAAGAAGGTGCGGACCCTACTTCAGTTGTTTATAAAGCACTCGAACAAGCTAAAAATAATAATTACGACTTATTAATAATTGATACCGCGGGTAGATTGCAAAATAAAGTTAACTTGATGAATGAGTTAGGTAAAATGGTTAATATAATCAAGCGTTTTGAGCCTAGTGCTCCACACGAATCATTATTAGTTTTAGATGCTACAACTGGCCAAAATGCATTATCTCAAGCTAAAAATTTTAAAGACATTGCTAATTTAACAGGTATTATTTTAACTAAAATGGACGGTACTTCAAAAGGTGGTATAGTACTATCAATTAAGGATGAATTCAATCTTGATGTTAAATATGTTGGTTTAGGTGAAAAACTAGATGATTTACAAGAATTTGATTTAGAATTATTTATTTATCAAATGACAAAAGATTTAATTGTTGAGAAAAATGAGTAAAAAATCTATAGAAAATTTACAAAAATATACTATTTTATACGAAAAATATAAAGGTGCACTAACACAAAATCAACAACAGGCTTTTGAGTTGTATTTTTATAATGATTTATCTTACGCTGAAGTTGCTCAAATATTAGCGACAACACGTTCTGCTGCTTATGATTCAGTAACTAAAGCGATAAAAAAACTTGAAAAATTTGAAGAATAAAAACTAGATTTGATATCTAGTTTTTATTTAATTAAATCTGTACCCATAAATGGGACTAAAACTTTTGGAACAGTAATTGTACCATCATTGTTTTGATATATTTCTAAAATTGCGGCAACAACTCTATCGATTGCTAAACCAGAACCATTCATTGTGTGAGCATATTCTGTTTTACCTTCTTTATTTCTAAATCTAATCATTGCTCTACGTGCTTGAAAATCACCCATATAACTTACACTTGAAACTTCTCTAAATTTTTCTTCAGAAGGAAGTCATAATTCTAAATCAATTGTTGTTCTCGCTGAAAATCCCATATCACCAGTACATAATTGTAAAACTCTATATGGAATTTCTAGTTTTTCAAGTACGTCTTTAGCGTCTTCGACCATTTTTAAATATTCATCGTATGCTGTTTCAGAATTAGTAACTTTTACTAATTCTACTTTTTTAAATTGGTGCTGTCTTAAAATGCCTTTTGTATCTTTTCCGGAACTACCTGCTTCTGATCTGAAACATTCTGTATATGCTGTTGCTTTAAAAGGATTTTCTAAGTCTATAACTTCGTTATTATAGATGTTTGTTAATGTTACTTCAGCAGTAGGAATTAAATATTCGTTTGAACCATCTAATTTATATAAATCTTCTTTAAATTTTGGTAATTGACCTGTACCGTATAAAATATTATCTTTAACTATTACCGGGGTACTAAATTCGTCGTATCCTTTTGTTGCATGTAAATTTAACATGAATGAGATAAGAGCTCTAGTTAATCTAGAACCTGCATTTTTATAGATAACATATCTTGAACCAGATAATTTTACCGCTCTTTCAATGTCGATAATATCAAGATTTTTAGCAATTTCATAGTGAGGTAAAACACCTTTAACTAATCCTCTTCCGATTTTATCTTTAACCTCTAAAACCACATTATCGTTTTCATCTAAACCAACAGGTACTGATTCTAAAGGTAAATTAGGTATTTTAGATAATAATTCATTAATTTCAAAGTTTAATTGATCAGCAATTTTGCTAAGTTCTTCTTCTTCTTTTTTAGCTTGTGAAATTTTTTCTTTTAATTCGTTTATTGCTTCAGGATTATCTTTGAGTGCACCAAATTCTTTAGATAATTTAGCCAATTCTGCTTTTTTGTTTTGAGCAATGAACATTTTTGAACCACGATCTTCTGATATGGAAATTAACTTGTCAAAAATTTCGACATCAAAACCTCTATTTTTAAGTCCTTTACGTACAATTTCTGTATTTTTTTGAATAAACTTTAAGTCTAACATATAACCTCAATTTCTTTATAAATTATACTATAATGTTATGTAAAATTATTTTGTTTTTTATTAAAAATAATAAAAAATATGCATTTTAGAACGCATATTTTAACCTACTATTCTTATGTATTTATATATTTCTATATCTCTTAAATCATATATATTTATGTCAATACCTTTACTTAGGTTTAAGTAATTAAGTATTAAAAACGAGAAAACTAATAATACTATCATAAATAGTACAATATCAATAATTCTAGGTTTTATTTGTCTATATTTTGTTCTTTTTTCGTATGGATCATATCCTCTTGTTTCCATAGAATTAGATAAATCATCTGCCTTTTGAAATGAAGAAACAAATAAAGGGATTATTAAAGTTGTAAATGCTATTATTTTTTCTTTAAATTTACCTCTTTTAAAGTCTACTCCACGAGAAGATTGTGCCTTTATAATTCTTCCTGCTTCGTCCACAAGTGTAGGGATAAATCTTAGTGCTATTGAAATTATTGTAGCTATAATATGAGTTGGAACAAATAAGAATTTTAACGGTCACATTAAATCTTCAATTGATTTATTTAATAAAATGGGTCTAGTTGTATTTGTTAAAAGGGTAGTAATTAGAATCATTGTGTAAATTCTTAAAAATAGAGCAGAAACACGATTTAAATTATTTAGTGATAGTCCATATTTTATTACGGTATCAACACCGTTGATAGTTTTATTAGTTTGGACTAAAACTTTAAATTGTTCTTTAAAATAGTCGTCTTTAATTATTATTTCAGAATTAATAGTATAAATATTAACAAAGAAAATAATGACACAAATAAAAAAAGGTAATTTCATTAGTTTAATTAATGGTCTTATTTTTTTTGTTGAATAAATGTAAGCAATAATAGCCGGTGTTAAAATTATAAACATATCTATAAAATTACTTATTAAAAACGCTAATATAATGTATAGAAGAGCTATTAATAATTTGATTCTTGGGTCTAATTTGTATAAAAATGAATTACCAGGGATATATCTTCCAAAAACACTTTTCATTATTTACCTCCGTTATTAATAAAATCAACTAATTCGTTAACGGATTTTACTTCAGGTACATCAATACCTCTTTTTTTAAGTTTAAAAATAAAATTCAAAAGTTTCGGAGGTCTTAAGTTATTTTCTTCTAGTAATTTTATATCGCTCAATATTTTGTATGGTTCACCATCTTTAATTATTTTGCCTTTATTTAATAAAAATACTCTTTTTGCATATTGTAATACATGATCAAGATCATGAGTTACATTTATAATTGTTTGTCCTTTTTTATTTATTTGTTCTATTATTTCCAAAATGTCTTTGACTCCAACAGGGTCTAGACCAGCTGTTGGTTCGTCAAATATCATAAAATCAGGATTGATTGCTAAAATTCCAGCAATTGCAACACGCCTTTTTTGACCACCAGATAATTCGAATGGACTTCTTTTAAGGTATTCTTTAGGTAATCCTACAATTTCTAAACATTTTGCAGCTCTTTTATATGCTTCATCTTTAGGGACCCCAAAAGCTATCGGTCCAAAAGCGATATCTTCTTCAATTGTGTTTTTAAAAAGTTGATATTCTGCAAACTGAAAAACGATTCCTATTTTTTTTCTTAAATTATTAATATTTTTTATTTTATTTCCGCGTTTTAATTTGTGAATTATTTTTTTTATTTTATTTTCGTTTTTATTAGTTTTAGGAAATTTTACTATAGATGATTGTTTTTGAAATTCTTTTGTTTTTTTGTTTAAAACATCGTTTTCAAAAAATCACTCTATTTCACCCTCTGTAGGTTCTAATAGTAAATTTAAATGTTCAATAAATGTAGTTTTTCCAGAACCAGTGGAACCGATTATACCTATATATTCGCCTTGCTCTATTTTTGCACTTATATCATCTAATGCTTGAAATTCTCAAGGAGTTTTTTTAGCAAAGATATGGCTTATTTTTTTGACTTCAATTTTCATATTTCTTCTATTAACTCCTCTTCGTTATATGTTGGTTCGATTCCTTTAATTTGTTCGCTAACTTGATAAATAAATGGGGATTCAATTTTTGCTATATTCATTATTTTTTCATCTTTTAAAATCGATTTTGGATCCCCGTTGGCAATTAATTTCCCGTTTGCAAACACTAAACAACGATCTGCTAAAATAGCTTCATCCATATTGTGTGTTATCGAGATAAGTGTTTTATCTTTTTTATCTCTTATTTCTTTTATTATTTCTAAAACTTGGTCTTTACCCTTAGGGTCTAACATAGATGTAACTTCATCAAAAATAATAACATCTGGATTTAGAGACAAAATCGATGCAATTGCAACTCTTTGTTTTTGACCTCCGGATAAATTTTCTGGTTCACGTTCTAAGTGATCTAGCATACCTACTTTTTCAGCATAATGATTAATTATTTTTTTCATATCTTTATTTGGTATTTGTCTATTTTCTAATCCGAAAGCAATATCATCCTCTACAGAAGAACCAATAAATTGATTGTCAGGATTTTGAAAAATAATTCCAATTTTTTTTCTAATTTCACTTAGGTTTTTTCTGTGGTATTTTATTCCATCAATATAAATTGAACCTTCTTGAGGTTTCAATAATGCCACTAATATTTTTGAAAGTGTACTTTTTCCACTACCGTTATGACCTAAAACCGCTATATATTCACCTTTTTCGACTGTAAATGAAACATTATTTAAGGCAGGTTTCAAAATTCCTGGTTTATAACTAAAAACTATATTTTTTACATCTATCATAATATATATTTTATTAAAAAACCATATTTTTTATAATTTTATTTAGTTTATTTTTACAAGTAAAAATACTATTTTAACTTATTTTTAATATTAAAAAAAGATAAATATTTTATGTTTAAAAAATTTTTAAATTATTTTTTGAACTGCATATTCAATATAATTTTAATTAGTTATTTTTTCAATAAATTTAGCAATTGGTTTATATTTTCTCCTATGTATTTTAGGCTCTATACCATTGATTATAAGTGCTTTTGAATGTGATTTTGTACCGTACCCTTTATTATTTTTTAAATCATACTGTGGATATTTTTTATCCAATTCAATCATATAATTATCTCTAAAAACCTTAGCTAATATCGAAGCTGCCGCTATGTTGAAAGAAACAGAATCACCTTTAATTATATTTTCTTGAGGTATGTCGATATTTATTTTCTCGAAATCTGTTAATACAACATTTGGTTTTGTTTTCATATTTTTAACAGCTAATTCCATTCCAATTTGAGATTCTTTTTTAGGATTGCTATTATTTAAATCTTCAACTGACCTAATTATTATTTGATGTTCAATTGAATTTTGTATTATTTCTTGATACAAATCATTTCTTTTTTTAATACTTAATTTTTTAGAATCATTAATCTCTGAATTTTTATAATCTAGTTTCATAATTACGCAAGCTACAACAATAGGTCCTGCTCACGAACCTCTTCCTGCTTCGTCACATCCAGCAATTAATGTGTTTTTATCATACTTTTTTTCATAATCTAACATAACAATATTTTACCACCTTATACTTTTTTGGCTTTTTGCTTTGAATATATATATATATATATATAATTTAGATAAAAAGAAAAGAAAGGAGGTAACATGACTTCACAAGAACAAAGAAATAAAATTTGAAGAAATTATTTTGGCTCAAAAAACGAAGGGGTTGATTTTGCTGGAAGAAAAATTACAAAAGACGGTGATTGAACTGAAGAGCATATTATGCCTTTATCCATAAAACGTGATAATAGTTATGAAAACGTAATTCCTAGTCATAGAAAATCAAATGAAAATAAAGCCGATTATAATACATGATCAGATGGCAATTATACTTATCAAGTAAAGAATGGTATAAAACAAGAAGGATATTATCATTATGTAATTTTTAGAAAATCTAATAATAGTAATGAATGAACTCCGGTGACACCTTCAAAATTAAAATAAAACTTGCTAATTTTGAAAACGCAAGTTTTTTGTTTAACTTTTTATAATTTATTTCTCATTTTTTAAAAAGGTATATAATTGTTTACTAAATATGAAAAACTAAAATACTACTTCGATTAGTTTGTAAATACAAAAAATATATTAAGCGGTTTAAAAGAGAGATGTAGAGAGAGTTAAATTCTTTTAAATATATTGAAATCTCATTTTTAAGTTTTGCAATAAATTTTATTGCAAAACTTATTTATGTATACATTTTTCTTTTTTCCTTTTTGAGGAGAGAGAATGTTTAAGAGTAAGAAGAGGATTTTTTTATTTAGTATATCGAGTATAGCAACAACATTGTCTATTTCAAGTTCTGTGGCTATAATGTTAAATTGAAATGGAAATAATTTAATTTATGAAAATGATTATAAAAAGTTAAAAAAATTAATAAATAAATGAAATCATATCCCGAAAAATATTTTGGATGACTTTAATAAAATAAAACCAATTTACAAAAATAAAAATCAAATATTAGATTTAAAAAAGATAAAAGAAAGAGTATTTAATTCTTTAATTTTGTCCATTTTAGATAAAGAATCAAAATTAAAAATATAAATCCTAAAGATAGTAATCATAATTTTTGAAGAAAAAATGATATTTTAAAGATTAAAAATGGTTTAGATTTACTAAATTATGATAATGCTTTAGATATAATGTTGTTAGTTGATAATAAAATTGACGAAATTAAAGATTTAAATAATAAAAAACATTTTAAAAATGATTTAAAAAGCACTATTATAAGTGATTTTGCAACTATTTATAAAAGAGCAGATAAATTAAATGAAGATATAGATATTTTTCTAAAGAAACAAAATAGTAAAATTGAAAAACAAATAAAAACGAATCAGGTGATAATTGATTCATTGGTTGATTTATTAAAAGATAAATTTAATAAAAAACAAGAAAAAATATCTAATGACTTTAACAAATTAAAAGATTTAGAAAGTGAATTGAAAAAATATAAAAAAGTATTTGACGAATCTAAAAAAATTAAAGACTTTAATATTAAAAGTGTAATTGTTCAAAAAATAGTTTAAGGATATACCAAAACTTATTAGTGATATTTCTAAAATATTAGATGATGAAAAACATTTTGAATTTAATAAAGTATTTAAACGTGTTAAAAAATTAAATTCAATTGTCAAAGAAAAAGATAAATATAATGATTTTAAATCTAAAATTAATGAATTAGAAAAAGAAATAGAAAATTATTTAAAAGATAGCGATGATATTGCTAAGTTAGTAGAAATTAAAAAAGAGGAATTAAAACAAAAAATTTTAGATTCTAATTTATACAATGATATTAAACATAATTTAAATAAAAAAGTAGATATTGAAAACGATATAAAAAAATTGCATGAAATAGATACAGAAATTAGTAATTTAGAAAAATATCAAAATGCAAGAAAAGAAAGTGTTAAAAATAAAGTAAAAAGATTATTCGATAATAATGATTTAATTTCAGAATTTGTAAATAATATTTCTTTAGCTAATACTGATGCTGAAATTGATAGAATAAGTAAGTCTATAGATGATATTATTGATTCTTTAATCAAAAAAGTCGAAGATAAAATTAGCATCATAAACGATAATGATGATGCTAAAAAAATATTACTCGAAAAGATTAAAGATTTAAAATCTTCTCAAAAAAGTACTTTAAAAGAAATTCAAGAAATTTTAGATATAGTTGATGAGAAAAATGATATTAATGATTTAAAAAAAGAAGCACTAGAATTAGTTAATAAAATTTTAAATAAAGAAAAGTTTCAAGAATTTAAAGTTAAAGTTAATGATTTAAATAATAAAAAAGAAATTATTGACCTAAAAAAAGAATTAGAAAAATTAATAAATAAACAAGAGAAAGTTGAAATAATAAAATTAAAAATAAAAGAAGAATTGGACAAGATAACCGAGAATTCAAATTGAAAAAAAGATTTTCTAGAAAAATATAATGTTAACGATGAAAACATAAATTATTTTAAAGAAAAATTAAATATCATTGAAAATCATTTCGAAATTAAATCTTTTAATTTAAACAGATATCCAAATGGATTTAAGTTCGACTTTTTAGAGGGTAATGTTCCTGAAAAAATAAAAGTAGATGTAACTTTAAATAAGGAAATTAATAATAAAAATTTATATCTTGTATTAATTGGTTCTAAAGAAGATAATCGATTAGTTTCTAATAAATTAGAAATAAATGACAAAACAAGACTTATAAGTTTTTCTTTTGATAGCCAAGAAATAGAAGAAGATACTTATAAATTATTAGGAGTGTTTGTTGACAAATCTTTAGATACAACGGATTTAAAAAATAAAAAAATATCAAATAAAAATGAAGTTAATGATATATTCACTATTCTAAATAAAGGTGTTGTTGATTTAAAAGAAGTGAAAATTAGTAAGTATTCAGAAACAACTCAACCCATTTATAGAGAAGGAGTTGATTTAATAGAGCAAGGAGCTAATACTATAATAGAAATTACTGGTTTTTTTTCAAAAAAGATTGAATAATAGATCAAGAAAAAGAAATAAATTTAAAATTAATAGGTGAATCGAATATAATTGAAAAAATAAAAAAATACATAAACTTGAAATATTAAAAAATGCAAAGAATATTAATTCTTTCAGTTCTATGATTACATTATATAATACATCAAATAACGGAATAACACTACAATTAAATACAAACGATTTTTTAGCGGGATATATTTATCAATTAGATGAAGTGTCTTTTTATTTAAAAAACAGTGATAAATCATTTAAATTTAAATATATTTCAAAAAATGGTAATTACATTAAGAATGATAAGGTGGTTAATAACTATATTTTTAATTCTAAAGATGAACTATTAAAAGTAGATTTAAATAAATCTATTTTTCCTGAATGAACTTATAATTCTGGTGCTAGAATAGTGGGGCATCCAACTATTAATACACATAATGAAAAAGAATTGGCAAAATTAATTTTTACTAATGGTTTTGATAATGGTTTAACTTTTTCTAAATTATTTAATTATTTAAACTTTGAAGTTCCTAAAACAAATAAAATATATGAAACTAATTTTATACAAAATAAAGCCAAAAACATATATTTTAATTCTTGAAGTAAAGAAAATGATAAATTGACTTTAAAAGAAAAATGAATTGATTTTTTAACGGATAGAATAATTAACGCTTTCCTAATTAAAGGAAAGGAAGAAATAAATAATTCGGGTGATTCTATATTTTTATCAAAATTTCCTGGATTTAAATTTAGTAAATGAACATTTAATAATTCTAATTTAACATACACAACAAATGATTTAAAAAATAGAATTTATTTAAGTGCAATTTCATTAGGAAATTCTAATCTTCATAGAGACAACATATATAATATTGACAATTATAATAATCTACCAATTTTAGGCGGAAATAATCTTCATGAAAAAAACTAATAAATCAACAAATGAATTTATGTATAAAGTTAACACACATAGCGGTAATTACTGAGTGTTAAGTGATAATACTCACCCTAATGAAAAAGATTACGGAAAAATATATAATATTATTTACAAAAGTATTCTATTTGCATTAGAAAATAATTTTAAAATCAAAAGCAATTAATAATATTAACACAATTGCTATAATTGTGTTTTTATTCAGCTGTTTATATGATTTTTTATCTAAAATGATATAATAATTTATATTATAGAAAAGGGGTAAAAAATGGCTTCAAAAGTTACTGCACATTGTGCTAAATGTAATATTAATTACACATATTTATTCGGGGAAAGTGATGATCTTATATTATTTAATATTTTTTTAGATGAATATAAAAAATCACAAATCGAATTATTTGATAGAGAAAAATTTATCAATCACTTTAGACCTATTTTTCTTAATAATATCCAAGAATTTAAGAATTTTTCTGAAGAAAATCAATTGCAACTTCTAAATAATAATTACGAAAAAATAATAAACTTTTTCTTTCCACAAGAAATAGAAATAATTAAAAAAAATATTGTTATGGGTCATACTATAGAAGTTTTCCCTATTATTAATACTAATTTAACTGAAACAGAGAGATCTATAGTTTCGGTTCCTATAATGAAAATTAAATTTTTATCAGGTAAAGAATATGTTCGTCAATATAGTAACAATGTTGCTTATGTTCAGTTTACACCGGATCAACAATTTTTAACTTGTCCTGTTCATTTAGATTTAACGGCACAATTTGTTGGTGAAGAAAAAGTTTAACACTTAAAATGTTAAACTTTTTAAATTTTAAAATTTCCGTTGTAATCTAATTTGTATTCTTGTTTTGATGATATTTTTATTTTGTTTAAATAATCTTTTAGTGTTTTTATATCAGAAAAATAAACGTTATAAAATTCTAAATATTTTTCATTAAAAAATATTGCTATATCATCTTGTATAATAAATGTTGTATAGACATCAATCATTGTTTCAATTAATTCAACTAACTGTTCCTTATTATAAATTCTAAATTCACCATCTTTTCAAGAAGCAACTACATTTTGGTATAGGTACCAAGCGCCTATTGCTAATCTATTAAAATTAAACTTAACATCTTTTGAATTTGAGTTATTTTGATACTCTGAGAATAATATTACATTTAATAGAAAGAAATGTTTTAATTGCTTTTTACTGAACAATGGTTCGTTCAGTGTTTTATATATTAATTCTATATTTTGTTTTGTTAATCCTTTTCTAAGTTCTAATAATTCCATAATATAATTAAAACATTTTTAATATGTTTTATGTCTATTTTTTAGTAGATTCAATTTAATTTTTTAAAAAGTTTTAATATTTTTAATTTTTTTTCTATTTTTTAAAAAAGTATGTATAATTATTTTACCTAAAGAGTAATTAGGTAATTAAATCAAGACAATAAAAAAATATATTATTTTTTATTGTTAAAAATATTTATATGTTATAATATATTCACGCAAGTACAAATGCCGATTTAGCTCAGCGGTAGAGCAGCTGGCTGTTAACCAGTTGGTCGCAGGTTCGATCCCCGCAATCGGCGCCATTTTATAAGGTCTGTTGGTGAAGCGGTTAACACACATGGTTTTCATCCATGCATACACGGGTTCGATCCCCGTACAGACTGCCATTTTTGGAAGATTAGCTCAGCTGGGAGAGCGTCGCCCTTACAAGGCGAATGTCATGGGTTCGAGTCCCTTATCTTCCACCATTATTGCGCCGTCTTAGCTCAGTTGGTAGAGCAACTGACTTGTAATCAGTAGGTCGTAGGTTCGAGTCCTATAGACGGCACCATAGTGTGCTTTTTTTATTTGTTATTTGATATAATAAATTACAAATGCGCGGATGGTGAAATTGGCAGACACGCTAGATTTAGGCTCTAGTGCCTTACGGCATGAGGGTTCAAGTCCCTCTTCGCGCACCATTTAACATTAATACTTAAAAAAAGTATTTTTTTTAAACATTTTTTATTAATCTTTATAACAAACAAACAAGAAAGAAAAACTAAGGTATAGACTTACCTTAGTTTTTTCTTTTTTTAAAATAAAAGTAAGAACATTGAAAATATTACTTTTATGTTAAAATATATTTATATATGCCGTCATAGCTCAGCAGGTAGAGCACTTCCATGGTAAGGAAGGGGTCGCTGGTTCGAGTCCAGTTGTCGGCACCATTTTTTTATGCATTTTTTGGTAGAAAAATATACTTATTTTACTATGACATAGTTTAAATAAGTAAAAAGCAGAAAACTTAAACTTTCTGCTTTTTATTATTCTCTTTTTCGTAATCATAAACTGAAATAACTTTTTCATTTTCTAAATCATAGATTTGATGTCCACCAAATTCTTTTGCTTTATTTATTGCTTCATCTACGCCGGAAACAACCACAAGATTATCTAAGACCAGTTCTTCTTCATCTGTATTATATCTATAATCTCAGTTTATATAATATTTTTGTTTAGCCTCGTTAATGAAATTGATTAATTGATTTTTTTGTTCTTCAGCAAGATAATCTAATTTTTTTATCCAATTTAAGCTAATTTTTAATGATCCCAAATTTTTGTTTTCAAAAGCTACAATATAACCTTTTTTATCAGTAAAAACATTTCATCCAACTATGGGGATATTATCTTTTGGATTAAAAATTTTTATATCACATAATTCTTTTTTAGCTTTAATATCTCATGTATTTTCATTAAAAAACTAGCAATTTCAATGAATAAATTATCAAGATGATATCTAAGTGATTTATCTTTTAAAAAATTTACAAATCCTTTTATATACTCGCTAAATTCTTCTGTTTTTTTATTCTTTGTTTCTTCTTTATCCATCTTTTATCCTTAAACATTTATTTTATACTAATCAATAGCAAGAATTATATTACTTTTAATTTTTGATCGAATTACTTTTTTTAAAATAAATTAAAAAGTATTGCTGAAAAAACATTAAAAAATTAACATTTTTCAATGTTAATTTAATGTGTGTTATTTAATGTAAGGTGCTATTTGTTCTTTTAATATTTCATAAGGAACATAACCTGAAAAATCTTTAACTTGTTTATCACCTGTAAAAACTTTAGTATACGGAATACCTTGTACTCCATTTTCAAGAGCGAATTCTCTGTTGTGATCAATATTAACTCTTAAAATTTCAACATTATCATTAGAATCTAATTGTTCTAATGAACCTTTGTACATTCTACATGGACCACATCAATCAGCATAAAAAACAACTAATTTTGTTTTTTCACTTTTTAACGCTTCTGAAATTATTTCTTTATTTGCTTCTTTTAGCATATTGCCTCCTTAATTTTTAAATATTAATAATTATATCATTTAATAAATAAAGTAAAAAAGTTTATTTTTATATTAAAAACAGGTGAAAAAAGCTTTTTTTTATATTTTTACTTTGAAAAAAAGGTATAAAAAAAGCAGCTCCCTATTTTCACCAAGTGGCTATCGTCGGCGTAAAGAGGCTTAACTACTGAGTTCGGAATGGTATCAGGTGGACCCTCTTGCTATTGCTACTGATAATAGTATACACTATAAATTTAAAAACCAAAAATTTTTTTTATTTTTTTAAAAATATTTTTTGGTTTGTAAAAAAACAAAAATAAAATTGCTATATAATTTATATTATTAGATCAAGAATAAATAAGGAGAAAATATGATTGAAGTTCAAAATATTAGTAAAATTTTTAGTGACAAAAAATTATTCGAGAATGTTAATTTAAAATTTACAGAGGGTAACACATACGGAATTATAGGAGCAAACGGAGCAGGTAAATCTACATTTTTAAAAATATTATCAGGTCAAATTGAAGCTACAAGTGGGCAAATATTAATTGAGAAAAATAAACGTATTTCAGTTCTTTCTCAGGATCATAATGCATACGATCAAATGAATGTTACTGACGTAGTTATTATGGGTAATACTGATTTATATGACGTTTTACAAGAAAAAAATGCTATTTACGCAAATCCAGATGCAACAATGGAAGATTATACAAGGGCTGGAGAGTTGGAAGATAAATATGGTGAATTAGGTGGATGGACCGCTGAAAACGATGCACAAGAATTGTTAAGTAATTTATCTATACCTAAAGATAAGTGAAATGTTAATATGAGCGAATTAACTGCTAATCAAAAAATTAAAGTTTTATTAGCTAAAGCGTTATTTGGAAATCCTGATATTTTAATCATGGATGAACCAACTAACCATCTTGATTTACGTTCAATTAAATGACTTGAAAACTTCTTGATCGATTATCCTAATGTTGTTATTGTTGTTAGTCACGATAGCGATTTTTTAGATTCGATTTGTACACATATAGTTGATATTGATTATAACGAAGCTAAAATTTACACAGGTAATTATAGCTTTTGGAAACAATCATCAGAATTAGCTCGTGAAATGATGAAACAAAGTAATCTTAAAAAAGAAGCACAGATGGAAAAACTTAAGGATTTCATTGCTCGTTTTAGTGCTAATGCTTCAAAATCAAAACAAGCAACTTCAAGAAAAAAAGCTTTAGAAAAAATTTCTTTAGATGAGATTAAACCTTCAAATCGTAAATACCCATATATTCGTTGAGATATGAATCGTGATCACGGTAAACAAATTTTGAATGTTGAAAATTTAACATATAAAAATGATTTAGGCCAAACACTTTTTGAAAATGTTTCATTTACATTAAGACCAGGTGAAAAAATGGTTATTGTTGGTGATGATGATATCGCAAAAACAAGATTACTTGAAATAATTTTTGGTGAGCGTGAAGCAACTTCTGGTACTGTTGAATGAGGACAAACAATTACACCAAGCTATTTTCCTAACGATAATGCAAAATATTTTAATACTGAAGAAAATATTTTAGAGTGAATTTCAAAATGACCATTATTAAATAAAATAAAAGAAAATCAAGAAAATGATGATGCTAGAATGCGTGGTTTTTTAGGTAGAATGTTATTTAGTGCAGATTCTGTATTTAAAAAAGTAAATGTAACTAGTGGTGGTGAAAAAGCACGTTTAATGTTTTCTAGAATGATGCTTTTAGAATCAAATTTTATTATATTAGATCAACCTCTTGATCACTTAGATACCGAAAGTATTGATTCAGTAATTGAAGGGGTTCAAAATTATAAAGGTGGAGCAATCTTTACTACTTATAATAGAGCCTTCGTTAATCAATGTGCAGATGTAATATTAGAATTACAATCTCCAACAAAAAGTTTTTTATTTAGAGGTACTCTAGAAGAATACGAAGAAATTATGATGCAGGATAATTAATGAATCGTTTTTTTGTTAATAAAAAAGAAGATAATTACTTTATTATAGATAAAGAAGCTCAAAAACATATTAAAGTTTTGAGGTTAAATGGTAAAAAAATTATTTGTGTTTACGAAAATAATTTTTTCGAATGTTTAGTCCAAGAAGATAGGGCACTTATTTTAGAAGCTATAGATGAAAATCATGAATTTACAAATGATATTATTTTATTAATGAGTTTAATAAAATACGATCGTTTTGAATGGCTTTTACAAAAAAGTACAGAATTAGGAGTAAAAAAAATAATTCCTTTAATAACAAATCATACTAGTGGTGAATTATATTCATTCAATAAGTTTGAAAAAAAACGTCAACGTTTTGAAGAGATCTTAAAAAATGCAGCTGAACAGTCTTTTAGAAATCAAATTCCAGTATTAGGCGAATTAACAAAATTATCTAATGTTGATTTTAAAAAAGACTATGAGATATATGTAGCACACGAAAAAGTTAATTCCGAAAATAATCAAATGCCAAATGAAATTGACAAAAATGTTTATTTTGTTGTTGGTCCTGAAGGCGGATTTTCGAATTTGGAACTAGAAAAATTAACTTTAAATAACAAAAATGTTAACTTAGTATCTTTAGGTAAAAGGATACTCAGAGCAGAAACTGCAGCTATATATATGCTTTCAAAAACTAAAAATTCTTAATATTATTAAGTTCTTGTATAGAAACTTAACATATCAAGAATTTTTTTAAATATGCCTTAAAATCATTATCATAAAAACATTTTTTTGGTAAAATAATGAATATAAAATAATCAAATCATAATTAGGAGAAAATTAAATGAAAATTACAGATAAAAGAACTAAATTAGTTGCTACTATCGGACCTTCAAGTGATAATATTGATACATTACGTACATTGATCCAAAATGGTGTAACAACAATTAGAGCTAACTTTAGTCACGGTTCTCACGAAGAACAAGCTAATAAATTCGCAATAGCTAAAGAACTTTCAAAAGAACTTAGAATTCCAGTTTCATTAATGTTAGATACAAAAGGACCTGAAATTCGTGTTGGAAAAATGAAAGATGGTGCTCAAGTTGTTGAGGCAGGAACAACAGTTTTAATTCATACAACACAAGATAAATACCTTAACTTTGAAGGAACACCAACAGAAATTACAGTTGCATATGACATGGCTAGAGATTTAGTTGTTGGTAACCAAGTTTTAATCGATGACGGTAAATTATCAACAGTTGTAACTGAAGTTGGTGAAGGATATGTAAAAGTTAAAGCGGAAAACACACATAAAGTAAAAACAAATAAACGTGTTAACTTACCAGGTGTAGATTTCTCACTTCCTTTCTTAGCAGAAAAAGATATTAATGATATTAAATTTGGTATTACTCAAGGTATTAATTATGTTGCAGCTTCTTTTGTTAACTCAGCTAGAAATGTAAATGAATTAAGACAATTATTAAAAGAAAATGGTGGATCACATGTTCAAATTATTTCTAAAATTGAATCACATTTAGGATGTGTAAACATTGATGAAATTATTGAAGCATCAGATGGAATTATGGTAGCTCGTGGTGATTTAGGTTTAGAAATTCCTTACTACGATGTTCCTTACCACCAAAAAAATATGATTAGAAAAGCTCGTGAAGCTGGTAAACCAGTTATTGTTGCTACTCAAATGTTAGATTCAATGGAAAATACTCCACACCCAACACGTGCAGAAGTAACAGACGTTTATTATGCAGTTGAATTAGGTGCGGATTCTACAATGTTATCAGGTGAAAGTGCAAACGGCTCATTCCCTCTTGAAGCAGTTAAAACAATGACAGCTATTTCAAAGCGTGCTGAAAAAGAATTTTACTCAAGAAATTACTACGAAAGACAATTAGAAAAAGTTTGAGCAAATTCAAATCAATCAGACAAAAGAACAAAAATAGCTTATGAAATTGCTAAAAAAGCAAAAGATGGTGAATATAAATTTGCGGTTGTTTTATCAAGAACAGGTGAATTATTAAAACATGTTTCTAAATTTAGACCTAATACAATTACAATTGGTGTTTTAAACAACGATAAATTAATTAACGGATTTGGAGCATATTCTGGTGTGTTTGTTTCAGTTGATTCATTAGATCTATTCGATAAAGTTAAAGCTGATAATTCATTAGCTGAAGAAGCCTTAAGACCATACGGAATTCAAAAAGGTGACAAATACTTAGTTGTTGAAAACGAAAGATTTACAGAACACGAAGTTAAATAATATATAATATAATAATTAAAGTGCATATGCACTTTTTTTATTTTTCCTTTTTAAAAATGTAAAAAAATAAATAAAAAAATTCTTGAATAAAAGAATTTATATGCTATAATAATTAAGCAAAATTAATATGGGGGGATAGCAAAGCGGCCAAATGCGGGTGGCTGTAACCCACTTTCTTAGGATTCGGGGGTTCGAATCCCTCTCCCCCCACCATTTATTGTCCCATAGCCAAGCGGTAAGGCATCGGGTTTTGGTTCCGACACGCGTTAGTTCGAATCTAACTGGGACAGCCATATCACTCTAAAAAGAGTGTTTTTTTATACTTTTTAGGCCTAAAAATTACTTATTTGCGTTTTTCTAAATATTTTTTTGTTATATAATTAGGTTAATATGAATAAAGAAAAACAAATAGATAAAATTACTCCGATGGAGTTGGATTTTGCAAAATGATACACAGATGTTGTGAAAAATGGAGATCTTATAGCTTATGGGCCAACTAAGGGTTCAATTATTTATAAACCTAATTCTTACGGTATTTGAGAATTAATTCAAAAAGAATTAAACGACATATTTAAATCAAAAGGAATTCAAAATGTTTATTTGCCTCTCTTGATTCCGGAAAATCTATTTCAATTAGAAAAGGAACATATCGAAGGTTTTAATCCTGAGTTAGCAACAGTTACAAAAGTTGGAGACAAAGAGTTAAGCGAAAAATTATTTATCAGACCTACTTCTGAAGTTTTATTTGCTGATTTGTTTAAAAAAACAATTAATTCATATAACGATTTACCAATTGTTTATAATCAATGAGCGAATGTTTTAAGATGAGAAAAAACTACAAATCCTTTTTTACGTACCAGAGAATTTTTATGACAAGAAGGTCATACATGTCATGATAATGCATGAGAAGCACGTAAATTAACAAGAGAAATGATTTCTACATACGCAAAATTTTTAAAAAATTATTTAGCTATTCCGACAATAGTAGGAAAAAAAACTCCTAGGGAAAAATTTGCAGGAGCATGTTCTACTTATACAATAGAAGCTATGATGAAGGATGGTAAAGCTCTACAGTCTGGTACAAGCCATTATTTGAACCAAAATTTTTCAAAACCATATGGAATTAAATTTAAAAATAAAGAAAATAAAGAAGAATATGTTTATCAGACTTCATGAGGTGTAACTACTCGTTTATTAGGTGCGATCATTATGACACATGGTGATAATAGAGGTATAATAATACCACCTAAAGTTGCACCTATTCAAGTTGATATTCTTGAGTTATTTGCAAAAAAAGATCCTAAAGTTCATCAAATAGCGGAAGAAATCAAGAGTAAAATTGGAAGAAAGTTTAGAGTACGTTTGGATTCATCAGATAAAAATCCTGGATTTAAAGCTTCGAATAGCGAAATACAAGGTGTTCCTTTACGTATTGAGGTAGGTCCTAGAGATTTAATAGAAAATAAAGTTCTGGTTGTACGTAGAGATACCTTAGAAAAGCAATTAGTTGATATAGAAAAATTAAGAGATTTAATACCAACATTACTCGAAGATATTCATAACAATTTATATGATTTAGCACAAAAAAGATTAGAAGAAAATACTGAATATGTTTATAACTATGACGATTTTAAAGAAAAAATCAAGGAAAATAAATTTATAGTAGCTCCATTTTGCTGCGATGACTATGTAGAGGGAAAGATTAAAGAAGAGACAGGAGCAACAGCAAGATGTATACCTATCAAGTCATTTAAAAAACCAAATAAAGATAGTAAATGTTTTTTTGATGGTTGTGATAAAGTTACTAATAGGTATGTTGTATTTGCAAAAGCATACTAAAACTGAAAAAAATTTCACATTTTAGAAAAAGAAAAGGGAAAAAAGGTTATTTTTTCCTTTTTTAGTTCATTTTTAATAATTTTTCAAAAAAATTTATATAAATAAAAGTGAAAGGAGTATTTAAAAATGAACGAATTGAACGTAGATGTAGAATCTAAGGCTTTTGAAGAATTGAGATTACATGACTTAATTAAGGAAGTCGAAAATGACAAAGAACTTTATGCTTATGAGCATAAACTTGTTGAAATGATCTTTAAAACTCATTGAAAATTTAGAGAAATATTTAAAAGAAAATTAATGGGAGAAACTTTTAAAGAAAAGTTTTATCATAAAAAAATAAATGAAAAACAAAAAGAATGATTGCTTAAGATGGCCGAAGGAAAAAATAGTATTGTAAGAATGATTTTAGACAACATGACACATAAGCATTCATGGATACTTGAAAAATGTTATTTAGATAAAAACACAATGGATAATACGTTGTGATACGAGCAACATTTTTCTAAAACCACTTTTTATAAAGTTAAACGTGAGGCGGTAAAGGAATTTGTTTCATACTATACAGGAATATTCAACTAAGGATAGTAATTTAACTAATAAACAATTAATATATGAATATAATAATTTTAGAATTGATAGACGTGTTTATGATGAATCAGCTAATTTAGACTATCAAATTGAAATTTTTAACTATAAAAACAATAAGGATTTATATTTATTTTGTGATTTCTTTAGTAATAAAGTTTACAAAGAATGAATTATTGAACTTTGGTATAAAGGATCGAAACAACTAACTTCAAACAATTCAAATTTTATTGCAAACATTTCATCTCTTAATAAATCAAAAGTAGACGAAGTTAATAATTTTAAGATTATAATAAAATCTAAAAAAACAAATAAAATAGTTGAAAGTCTCGAATTTAATAGATATTTAAATGAAAATGTTGAAATCTTTGAAATGCAAAATAAGACTAATTTATTAAAAATACAGTATTCATCTGTTTTTAGAATAAAAAATAATCAAGTATTAAGTCATAAAAAATATTGAAATTTAATTTTTAATCTTGAAAATTTAAAGAGTGCAATACCTATTTTTAATGTTTTAAACTTGTTTATAACTTTTGATGCAAATTCTGTAAATTTAAAATCATATAAAATAACTTCTTTGGATTTTAATGTAAATAAAATTAGCTTAAATATTAATGGTTTAGGATTAGAAAAGGAAAAAATAAAATTAAAAGGTATACGAAAAATATTACAAAATAACGAAAATAAATTTGATTTAGTTGATTTTTATATCGATGAATATATTAAATATTTACCTGATGAAGAAAGGTACA
The DNA here is from genome assembly GCF_025515455.1 of Mycoplasma sp. CSL7503-lung. Lineage (GTDB taxonomy): Bacteria > Bacillota_I > Bacilli_A > Mycoplasmatales > Metamycoplasmataceae > Mycoplasmopsis. The sequence continues at coordinate 21,758 of NZ_JAOPHP010000015.1, forward strand.
TTAAATCTTTAGGTGAAAATAGTAATAGAAAAATCGTTATACCTAAAAATTACAACGGAAAATTAATTTTTATATTTGAATTAGAAACAACTTTTGGTAATTTTAAAATTTTAAAAGAAATTGACTTTGATAATAATTTAGAGGAAAGGAAAGCCAAAAAATTTGAAATAAATGATATAACAGATCAAAGAGTTTTCTTAAACAAAATAAAATATACTGTTTCATTTAGAGATTTTTATAATTTAAAAAATGAAAATAATATTAGTTATTTTTTAAAGAAAAATGAAGAATATCAAATCGATTTATAAATTATTTGCTTTTACTATAATTATTAGCCTTGTAGTAGGTTTAGCATATTATGGTTATTTAAAAATTATAGAACAAAAAAACTATTCAAAAAATAATAGTTCAATAGAAAAAAATGATAATTTTAGTGCGAAAAACTCATTTATTTTTCCGGATATAGATAAAAGATTTTTAGTTAATTTTATTAAAAAAAATGAATTCGGAGAAGATTATATAGATCAAGAAATAGTCAGAAATTTGATATACAATTTAATACTAAATTCAAATAATAGTAATGCTCAATTAGATTTTGATTTTATACAAAAAAGCGATAGAGAAATAGAAGTTTACATAGAAGTTAATTATAAAAAAGAAAAATATTACAAAGTATACGAAATTAAAATTTAATTGATATAATTAAAATATGAGTTTAGATTATGAAAAATGAATTATCAGTCAAATAGAGCGTTTGTCTAAGAAAAAAGTTGATTATAATGCGTATATAAAAGATATTAACATTGATTCTTTAGACTTAGCAGAAGTAATTATTAATCTAGAAGAAAAATATGGAATTGTAATTTCTGATGAAGAAATTTTAAATATTGAAAAAGTAAAAGATGTACTAGAATTAGTTTCTAAAAAGGTTGGTGAAAAGTAAGCTATTTTAATTTTATGATTAGAATAGCTCACTTTTTATTCTATGTTTTATAAATACCATAAAGTAACTGGCACTATGACTAATAAAAGTGTTAGAGGTTTATCTAAATTTCTTTTTACAAAAAAAATAGGACACACTGGAATTTTGGATCCTTTAGCTTCCGGTTTAGTAATAGTTGCAACTGATTATGATACTAAGTTATTAGAATACATCAATCATAAAAATAAAATTTATATTGCAAATTCCAAGTTTAATTTAGGTTCTGATACTTTGGATATTGATGGCGAAGTTAAAAGTTATAATTTTCCGAAAATAAAATTAGAAGAACTTAAGAAAGCCATTGAAATAGTAGCAAAGAGAGAAACTCAAATGCCTCCTAAATTTAGTTCCAAAAAAATAAATGGACAACATGCTTATGAGTTAGCTAGAGAAGGAAAAGAATTCGAATTAAAACCGCAAAAAATTAAAGTATTAGAATACAAATTAATTAGTTTTGATTATGATAAACAAGAATATGAAATTATGTTTAATGTTTCTGAAGGAACTTACATAAGAACATTACTATATGATATATCTTTAGAATTGAATAACACTAGCGTCATGACTTCGTTAAAAAGAATTGGAGTTGGTAGTGTATTATTAGATAATTTAGAAATTCAAAAGTATGAAAAAATAAGTTTTGATTTGCTTTTTAATATAAATTCCGTTTCTTTAACGGAGGAAATTTATATGAAAGTATATAATGGTCAAAGTTTTAGAATTCCCCAAAAAGATGAAGATGTTTTTTTTATTAAGAATATTAATAATGATGTTTGTTGTGTAGGAAGAATTAAGGATAATTTTTTTTATCCTAAAAAAGTTTTTAAAGAAAGGTTATTATGGAAATAAAAAAATTAGAAGAAATAATTAAATTAGCTGCTTTTGATGTTGATGAGACACTTTTACCAAACGGATATACAAAGTTTTCGGAAAACACAAAATCTATTTTTCAAAGTTTAAATAAAAAAGGTATTAAAACTGTTATTTCTACTGCGAGAGAGTTTGCTACAATAGGTGATTTTTTAGAACAATTATATCCTGTAGATTATTTTATGGGCGCTAATGGTGCATTTATATGGGATGTGCAAAATAAAAAATTTATTTTCAAAAATACATTAAAACGTGATCAAGTTATTAAGCTTTATAATGAGTTTGGAGAGAAAGTTAGAGGTTTTGCAGTTAGTGATTTTGATAAAATTTACAATTCAAAAGATATGAATTTAAATACTTGATTTATTAAACCTTTCGCCCAAAATTATCATGCTTTTGATCCTGACTTAATAGGAGATGAAGATTTATATCTAATTACAATAACTTCATCTGAAAATTTAAAAGAATTATATGAAGAATTTAAGGATTTTATATCTAAAAACAAATTAGATATGGAAATATCGTCACGTTGATCGAGAGGTTTTTTTATAAATCCTTTATCCGTTAACAAAAGTACTACTTTAAAATTTTTGCTTAATAAATTGGAATTAAATTATGATAATTTAATTAGCTTTGGTGATAGCTCGAATGATTTTGAAATGATTAGAGATGCATATTATGGAGTAGCCATGCAAAGAGCTGGAGAAAAAATTAAAGCTGTTGCTAATGATATTGCATTAGACTCCGTTTATGATGGCGTTTATTTAAAATTAAAAGAATTGAAGTTGATTTAAAATTGAATAGTGATTTACTTGTTTATAACTTAAATAATTTCGAATCAAAAGATAATGACATTTTTTTAATCGGAGCTTTCGAATCTTTTCATTTAGGACATTATCAACTTTATAAAGAACTAGTAAAATATGCTGGAAGAAAAATACTAATTAATTTTAATAACCTAGACACAAAGAATTTATTAAATAATGAAGTTTTTTATACAAATAAATCTAAATATTTTTCTATTTCAGAATTAGAATTTGATGCAATTATAGAATTAAATTTTTCAGAAATAAAAAATTTAGATGGAATTGAATTTATAAAAAGAATAATTCAAAATAAAAAGGTAACGTTTATAGCCGGCAGTGATTTTAAGTTCGGGCAAAACGCACAATATAAATTATCTGATATACCTCTTCATTTTAAAAATGTTGAAATAAAAAATGTTGAAATTTTTAAATTATTAAATACCAAAATTAGTTCGAGCATGATAAAAGAATCGTTAAAATTCGGAGATATTGACTTGGTTAATGAATTGTTAATTTCAAATTATGTTTTTAATGCTACGTTGAAGGAAAATTTAACATTAGATTTACCATTACATTTAATGAGAATGCAACCAGGGATATATTCATCTTTTATGCATATGAATAATTTGACCTTTTTTAGTTCCTTATATGTAGATTATAAAAAGGAATATAAATTATTTATCTTAGATTCTAAAGAAAACTTGGAATTGAACTTATTTTATAATAAAGAAGTTTTTGTTGAAGTTTTAAGCAATATTAGAAAAATAGCAGATAAAAACATGGACAAAGTTTTTGAAAATGATCTTTTAGAAACTAAAAATTATTTTTTAAATAAATATTCTAATTATAAAAAATAATTATTATGTTATAATTCGAAGGCATTTCAAAAAGTATGCAAAACACAAATTTTAACTAGGTTTAATTTAAAATTTTAAAAATTATGCTCGGTTAAAACATAATTTTATTTATTTAAGGAGAATTATGGTTTCAAAAACAAGAAAAGCTGAATTAGTCTCACAATTCGGTAAAAATGCAAAAGATACAGGTAATGTATCTGTTCAAATTGCTATTTTAACAGAAGATATTGAAAAATTAAAACCACATTTTTCAAATAACCCAAAAGATAATCACTCACGTAGAGGTTTCTTAGCAAAAATTTCTCAACGTAAAGTTTTATTAAAACATTTAAAAGCATCTGATTTAAACGAATATAACAAAGTAACTGATTTATTAAAAATTCGTAAATAATATTTACTTATTAAATTTAGTATAAATTTATAAAAATAATTAAAGAGGTTTAATAATATGGCAAGAAAATGTCAAATATCAGGTGTTGGTCCTCAATCAGGGAACAAACGTTCACACGCTTTAAATGCTTCAAAGAGAAAATTTAATGTTAATTTACAAAAAGTGAGAGTTACTATCGATGGTCAAAGAATGTCATTGAGAGTTTCAGCAAAGACTTTAAAAACTTTAAAATCAAAAGGTTTTTTATAAAAAAAATAAAAAAATGCAAAAAAGCATTTTTTTATTTTTTATTATGGTTTATAATTATATCAACGCATTTGATTTTTGAAGATATTAAAAAATCTTTAATTAAAAAATAAAAAATAACTTTTTGTTATTAATAAAATGTGTTATAATAATTTGGCTATCAATTATTTAGATAGTCAAATTGAAGTTCTTTGAAAACTAGATATATACAATAAAACATGACAGTCAATTTTTTCGAGAGTTTGATCCTGGCTCAGGATGAACGCTGGCTGTGTGCCTAATACATGCATGTCGAGCGGAGTTCTTCGGAA
>NZ_JAOPHP010000016.1 GCF_025515455.1 Mycoplasma sp. CSL7503-lung
GTATCATCAATTTATAAAGTTATTTAATAATGATAAAAAGTTTAGAAAACATTTTAAAGAATATAATAATAACATCACAGAATATGAATTTAGACTTTCATATGAAGCTTCTAAATATAAGTCACAATCATATATAAAAGGTAAACAAAAAATACCAAAAGAACACAAATATAGTGATATTTGAGTAAATAACGAAATTAAGAATATAGTTGATTTAAAATTTAGAATAGTTTGAACAACGGATATAAAATACATATAAATATTATTACTTGTATGTTATTATAGACCACAAAACAAATATGATTTTAAACCGAAACTTACAGGATACTAAAACAGCTAACGATATAATATTATTATTGAAAAATTGCTTCAAAAATTCAAGATTAGACCTAAATATTTTCACACAAATCATAGTGTAAAATACGCTAATTTTGATGTGAAAAATTAGCTAGCAAAAATAAAACAATTCAATCAATATAATCTAAAAGTAAATCGTTAGAAAATCATGGTTTAAAATATTTACTTGCAAATTTAAAAAGAGAAAAATAAGAATAAACAACTTTAAGAATTAATTCTTAATTAAGAACATTATTTTTTAATAAACGTAAAAAATTTATAAGTTAGAAATGTTGCTTCCACACTTAAAAAATGATATAATAGAAGTGTAAAAGCAACAAATCAAGGAGAGTATTTATGGATTATGAAAATAATATTAAAAAATATTTAAAACAATCCGGCGGAATAATAACAACATCCTATTGTAAAGAAAACAATATTCCAACTGTTTATTTAACTAGAATGGTTAAAAAAGGATTATTAGTAAAAGTTGAAAAAGGTATTTATATTACTCAAAACGGCGATTATGACGAATTATATTTTTATCAATATCGATTTAAAAAAGCTATATTTTCTTATGAAACAGCTCTTTTTTTATTGGGTCTGATAGATAAGATACCTCGAAATATTGATGTAACTGTTTATAACGGGTACAAATTTAACGAAAAATCAAATAATTTTAACATTCATTACACAAACAAATCAATTTACGATTTGGGTATAATAGAAAAATCAACAATGTTCGGAAATAAAATTAAACTTTATTCATATGAAAGAATACTATGTGATTTTATTTCTCATAAAGACAAAATGGATACTGAAGTTTATGTTAAACTAGTTCAATCATATTTTTCTTACAAAGATAAAAATATACATTCACTGTATGAAATAGCAAATAAAATGGGTATTCAAAAAAAAGTTATAGAAGTTATGGAGATTGTTTGTGAATAAAGATAAATTAATAGCATTATGCCATAAAGTTAGTAAAGAAGTTGAATTACCATTTAATAACGTTATGTTATATTACTTTTTAGAAAGTGTATTAAAAAAATTATCTAAAAGTAAATATAATGAAAAATTCGTTTTTAAAGGCGGGTTCTTATTGTCTAGTGTAGTCAGAATTAACTCAAGAAGCACAGTTGATATAGATTTTCATTTTTGAAATTCACAATTATCAGAAGAGAATATAACTAAAATATTAAAAGAAATTTTAATATTTAATCAATCTGACGTTATCCATTATGAATTGCAAAGTATTAAGCCTATTAAAGAAAAAGACCGATATAGAGGATTTCGAGCAAGTATTTTATGTAAACTCGAAAAAGCTAGTGGAACCATTTTTTATTAAAAACTTCAAATGCTCTACTTAATTTTATATTAATTATGTTGCGCTTGAAATTACATTTTAGTCCTAAAAGTACTATAAATAAGTCCTTTTAGGTTTTTTATTATATTTTTTATAATTTACATATTTAACATGATATAATAAAAAACCTATCAAAAATGAAAGGACAAAATAATACATGAAGAAATTTAAAACCTTATTTTCAATTTTAGCGTTACCTATCGCTACAATTGCGTCAGTAGCATGTTCTACAACAAACAACAATGAACAAAAAGAAAAAGAAGAAAGTAAATCTAAAGTTGAAACTACTATAACAATTTCAAACCAAAGCACAAGTACAGAAGCAGAAATTAACACAAACGCAAATACTAATACACAACAAGAAGAATTTAGTTTCGAAAAAAATAGAGAACCTTTCATGAATTCTATCACCATAGTAAATAAAGAATTTTTAAAAGGTTTAAATGATGGTGAAAGTAAATTATATTATGATAGGGTTGGAAAAAAATTCTATGATAAACCAACATACAATAATCCTGATAAAAAAGTTATTTTAGAACAAGATACGAATATTTACACATTTAAAAACTCTTATGATAGTTCAACAAAAGAAGAGTCATCATTAAGAGCAAATTCAAACGGAGAACATAAATCTCAAGATGATGTAATCATTTCAAAAAATGGAAATACAATAACATTAAAACTTTGATTATCACATTATATAAGAGAAGCCAGCCAAAGACGTGGGCAATATATTCAAGACACCGTAGAATTAACAAAAGAATTCACATTAGATTAAATAAAAAATAAGTCTCAATGCCTATTAATAACGAGACTTATTTTTTATTAAAGATTTTTAAAATTGCATTTTTTTAATTGCAGGTTAACTTTAATTATATATGATAATTATTAAAATTACTAAAATGAATTTAAATAGATAAAAACATAAAAAAACTCTTTACATCCTTGCATTTATTATTGATTTATAAGTTAGTTGCTAAACTTAAAAGTGTATTACGTCTTTTAAGTTAATAAAGACAATTTCTAAAATTATACACACTTAATATAACTTAGAATTAAAATACAAAGGCAGAAAGAAATGAAAAAAACTAAAAAATTATTTATAACAACATTAAAATTAGCAACATTGACTACACTAGGAGCTTTCCCTATTCTTGTTGCTTCATGTTCTAATTCGACAAACCAAAATGACAAAGATTCTAACTCAGAATTTAATTTAATTAAAGCAAACGGTTATTCTGATGAAATGACAAAATTAGATTTAGGTACCGCAACATTAGCTGCAGGTTGAGGTGATACAAGAGTTTTGATTAAAAACTCAAACAATTTAGTTGTTGTTGGCGCAACAGAAATAATCACAAATGACGGTGTACAAGCTAGATCAACTTTAAAAAGAGGGGACGTTGAAGCTATTAAAAGCATTTTGCAATCAGCAATTAGAGACAAAAATAATCCTCAATTACAAATTTCCGATATTCAAAACCCTGGAAAAACAAAATTTGTTTTTACTACATATAGCCACAATGATTATTCATCAGTAGATGAAAATGGACAAATAATTATTGATACAAAGGGTACAAAAGTAAACACTTATGGAACTCCTTTAACAGAAGGTTCTGATTATTTTGATATCAATAACGGTACAGTTACAAGAAAGCAAGGTTCAACAAACAAATTTAAAATTCAATTTATACCTTCGAGTGACCCCGCAGAAGTTAGAAAAGCTTCACAAGCACTAGAAAAATACTTAAACGATAAAGGATATAATATAGAAATTTCAACAGCTACAGAATATAACGCAGCTGCAAATGCATTAAAAGAAGGTTCTATTGATGTTGCGTTCTTACCAGCAGGTTCATGAGCAGAACAAGCTCAAGGAACAAACTTTATTTTAGTAGCCGGTAGATCAGTTCAAATAATAGATCCATATGAATCCACAACAAACACAACAACACCTGCTTTTACAGATGAAAAAATATTAGTAGACGCAATAAACGGTTACAATACATTTAATTCTCAAAACAAGAAATCTAAATTATATATTCCGCAAAATATAGAAAATGCTCCAAAAACAGTTGATCAACAAAATGGTTACAGTGAAGCTCTTAAAACAAAAGTTGATAGTTTAATAAATTCTGCAAATGGTAATTTACCAGTAGTTGGTTATTATCGTTCATACATTATGGCGAAAAAAGATTCTGAAATAGCATTAAAAATTAAAAACGCATTAGAAACACAAGGATCAAATTGAACATTACCATGAGACGAAGTTAAAGGTTTAATTAAATTTGCGTACACATCTACAACTTCATCAGGTTCATACATATTCCCTGAAGCATGATTTAAAAAACACTTTACAGGTTTTAAATCATTTAAAGGCGAGTAATTAATATGAAATTAAAAACAAGCGAAAACAAAACAAATAGTGATTGAAACATTAAATGAGAAGATGTAGATAAAACTTATCCTAACGGCAAAAAAGGATTGACTAACGTCAATCTTTCTATTAACCAAGGTGAATTCGTTGCTATTATAGGATTATCAGGAGCAGGCAAAACAACATTATTAAAAACTGTTAACAAAATAAATGAAATTTCATCAGGAACATTAACTGTCGGACCTTTTAATGTAAATAACTTAAAAAGAAAATCTTTAAGAGAATTTAGAACAAAAGTAGGCATTGTATTCCAAGGATACAATTTAATTGATAATATTAGCGTTTTACAAAATGTTCTTGCGGCAAGACTTCCACAAATGTACCCATTAAGATCCTTTTTGGATTGGTATTCAAAAGAAGATATTAATTTTGCTTATCAATGCTTAGCAAGAGTTAATATATTAGAAAACGCGTATGATAGAGCTAAAGACTTAAGTGGAGGGCAAATGCAACGTGTTGCACTAGCAAGAACATTAGCTCAAAAACCTAAAATTATTTTGGCTGATGAACCTGTAGGTGCACTAGATCCTATTATGGCTAAATCTGTTATGGACGGTTTTTTATTAGTTAACAAAATGGATAAAATAACTATTTTAGCAAATTTACACCATGTAGATTTAGCACTCCAATATGCCGATAGAATCATAGGAATCAAAAAAGGTGAAGTGGTATTTGATGGAAGTTGAGATAAAGTTAATTTAGAAGTATTAAAAAACATTTATGGTGAACAATTAGAACAATTTGATCAACAACAATTTCTTGAAACAAAGAGAAAGAGAGAAATAATTCAAGAAGAAATAATGTTTAAAATTAAGGACCTTAAATAATGAATACCTTAATTAAATCAAACTTTAAATTTAAAAAACTTTTTCGAGTGATTTATGACTACTTCAAACCTAAATTCATAGACATTAACGGCCAAAAGGTAACTAAAAAATTTCCTTGACTTTTTTATTTAACATTAGCAGTAAGTTTAATTGCAATAATTTTATTATTTATCAAAATAAAACCAGATTTCCAGAATTCTCAAAGTTTTATAAAATTAATAACTAATTTTTTTAAATTTAATACAAATGCAGTAATAGGTTCAAAAACGGACATAACAATAGCAGATACCACTATCCAAAGCTTAAAATTACTTTGGCAAACTATTTCGTATTCAATTTTAGGAACAATAATAGGTATTTTTTTAGGTATACCGATTTCACTTTTAAGCTCCAAAAATTTTATTAAAACACCTTGGATTTATGGACCAATGCGTGCATTTATGAGTATTATGAGAACAATACCACCAATAGTGTATGCTTATATAATTTATTTTATTTTATCTCCTTCTTTAGTCGCTACTCTTTCTATAGCTATTTTTGTTGCTTCATTAATGGCAAAATGATTATATGAAGATTTAGATACATATGATGTGTCTAGTTATTATGGATTACAAGCAATAGGAAACACTAAATGAATAGCATTTAAAAAATCTATTCTTCCATATTTAATAAAAAGAATTGTTAGTTATGGTTTTTATAGTTTTGAAATGGTTGTTCGTTTTGCAGCAATTTTAAGTATTATTGGAATTTCTACAATTGGTCAGTTAATGGCAGATGAATATGCAGTTCCAAATAATTTTGCGCACTTATCAATTGCAATTTGAATACTTGTAGCATTTATGATTTTGTTAGAAATATTCACATTTTTAGTAAAAAAACGAATATTAGAATACTCGGCAAAGCATCCCACAATTGATGAAAATTTAGATTTTAATAGTAAACTAGAACAACTTAAAAAACAAAAACCTAAAAATATTTATATAAAAATAACTGTTTCAATAATTATTTTTATATTATTTATAACTTCCTTATTTTCAATTGAATTTAGAACAACAGGACCGGAAGGGTTTGCATATTTTAACGAAGGCGTTAAAAATTTATTTAATCCGAATTTAAGTGTATTTAAATGAGATAGCGGTGACAATCCTATTATTTTAGGCACTGAAGCGTTAGCTATTGCTATTTTAGCAAGTATTATAGGATTGATATTTAGTTTATTTTTTGGAATACTAGCATCTAAAAAAGTATCAGGAAGATTTATTTCATTATTATTTAAATTTATCATTATAACTTTAAGGGCAATACCGCCATTTACATACGCATTAATATTTTTACTTTGACAAAAAGATTCAATTATATGAGCAGGAACTTTAGCTTTAGGAATTCATAGCATTGGTATGCTCGCAAAATTAATTAACGAGAGCGTTGATAAAATAGATGATAAAGTATTTCAGTCTCTTGAGAGTTTAGGCCTTTCTACATGGACTAAAATTAAAATCGGGGTGATTAAAGAAATATTACCACAAACTCTTTCTAACTTTTTATACAGAATTGAAATTAATTTCAAAAGTACTGTAATTATTGGAGCTGTAGGAGCTTGTGATTATGGATATCAAATAACTGTTTATTCTGCCGATATTCGTTATTGAAGCATTTTAAGTTCTTATTTAATATTTACAATTGTATTATTGCTAATAATTGAACAAATTTCTAATATTCTTAGAAAGAAAATAATGAACGGGTACTTTTTAGATGAAAATGTCTTCCTTAAAAATTATTTCAGAAATAAAACTTTAATAAAAGCACTAGCATTATCAAATATAAATAAACAAATTTTTGTATACGATAATAGAATTGCCAAATATAATATTGCAAAATTTAATAACGAATTATCTAATAAATTTTATTTTGAAAATAAAATCAAATTCAGTGAATATATAGACATAAAAAGAAAAATATCAAATGAATCTAGTATAATTTATAAAGAGTTAAAAACTCTTAAAAAAGAAGCTTTTTTAAGAGTTTGGAATGAAAATAAAAATTTAAAAATTTGATCATGACACAAAAGGTTAAAACTATCTTTACAATCTTTTGACAAAGTGAATTCAAAATTTTTCGAAAAAAAATCAATCGAAAGTAAAAAACATGCTAGTTAATCAACTCAAAAAATTCTGAGAAATAATATCTCAAGCTGAACATATAACTTTATGTACTCATGTAGAACCAGACGGAGACACTTTAGGTAGTGCCGTTGCATTAAAAGAATTAATTTTACTTAACTCAAAAAAAATTAAAGAAGTCAAAATATCAGGTAAAGATTATCCACGTAATTTAAGTTTTTTATTAAAAGAAGAAACAAACCTTGTATCTGATGAATTCTTCGACAAAAGTCTTAAAATAGTTATTGATACTTCAACAAAATCAAGAATTTACGATCATAGAGTTATAACTCAAGAATCTATTAAAATAGATCACCACCCATTTGAAAATGAATGACTATTTGAAATAGGTGGTGATAATTGACCTGCTACAGGGCAATTAATTGCAATGCTTATAAAGCATTTGAATCTTAAAACTAATAATTTAGCACTTGAAGGTGCGGCGGTTGCAATTTTAACCGATACCGAATTTTTCAAAGAAAGAAATATATCTTCTGAAACTTTTGAAGCTATGAAAGTGCTATTTGAACACAATTTAAACTATTCTTCTTTACTAATCAAAATGCAACTTAATAATGAAGAACTAAATACCATTTGAAAGGTATGCAATAATAAAAAAGTTGTTGAATACGTAACATATACAGTATCAAACGATATAATAACTAACGATATCGCAAGACCTTTGGTAGCTAAATTTGTTGAAATTTCAAACACAGATATTATAGTTGCTTTTTTAAAAAGAGAGCAAGGGGATTATAGAGCCGAAATTAGATCGAACGGATCCTTTGATGTTTCAAAGATTGCTAGACATTTCGGTGGCGGAGGTCACCATAATTCAAGTGGATTTATAATTAAAAATAAAGATAAAATTGATGAAGTTATAAATTATATTAATAATTTAATAACTGCATAATAAAAAGCCGTTTAAAAGCGGCTTTTATTTTATTAATTCATTAAAGATACTTTCTCTATTATTTCAATAATTTATTATTTGTTCAACGCTTAAACTATCATCATTTAAAGAAATATGATTATTACCTGAGAAAAGCAATAAATAAAAGTAAAAATCAAACTGCTTTTGTTTTTTAGTTATATTAAATATCGAAGCTAATGTCGATTCAACTTCATTATTTTTATTATTAATAGTTATTAAAAGTTCTCTTACTCTAAAAATTTTTTCTTCTATTTTTTGTGGTTCTATTTTAACTTCTTCTTCTAACGTAGAATTACTTAAATTAACCTTTTTATATTTAATATAATTAGAAAAAGTTTTGATTCAAAGAACATTAAAATATAAAACAGGCATAAGAGTGATTATACCTAAAACGACCCAAATAATTCCTCATTTTCTTGAAACTTCAATAGTTTCATTCATTGAATAAAAAATAATTAGAGGAATTAAAACAATTGACAAAATTGTTAGGAAAGAAGTGTAAATTAAAAAATTTCTTATTTTTGTTTTAATTATTTTTTCAATTTCTTGATTTATTTTTAAATTTTTATTTTTCGAATTAAGAAATAACGAATTAAATACAGAATAAAAAAATTTAACGTTTAAAAATGGTATTCTAAAACAAAAACTAACATAAGTAAGATTTGCTAAAAAAATTATAATGAATAAATATATACTATCCATGTTTTTTATTTCCTTTTACTTATTAAAATTTGAATAAACATCATCTAAATTATTTCAAATTTTAATAATTTCTTCGTCGCTTAAAGAATTGTTTTGGTTATCAAGGATGTGGTTTGAACCAGAAAACAATAATAAGTATGTAATATATTCAAATTCTTCTTTATTATTTATATTCTTTAAGAATCTATCCATATCAAATTTACGTACATTAATTATTTTATTGCTTCAAAACATAAAAATTTGTGCAGATAATTTATATGAATATATCATTCGTCTAGATTTAAAAATATTTTTAAATTCTAGATCACTTTTATTTACGTCAAACTTTTCTTCCAATAAAACATCTTTGTTATTATTTAGTTTCTTAAATTTAATAAGAATTACTAATACTCTTACAAATAAAAATAAAAATATTACTGGTGGTATAAATAATAAAACTAATGGTAAATAAGGTATTAACGCAATAAAATCGCTTGTTTTAGAAATAATTGTTATAACATTAATAACTACAGACCCAACACCAAATAAACTAATCACAAATAATCAAAGAACCAAAACACTTAATGTTTTTAAAATTCTCTTTAATTGTTTGTCATTTATCTTTAAATTATTGTTCTTTAATTTTTTTAGCATACTGTCAAATAATACAATATACATTTTAAAATTTCACTTTGTATTATTTACCATTAACAATAATAAAAACATTGGTATTAACACAAAAGCAAAAACTAATACTAAATTTGTCATTTTTCTCCTTTTTATTTATTTTATATGATAGAAAATTATATTTAATAATAGTAAATTTACAATTAAAAACATATTTTTGTCATTTTTATTTAATGTAAACTAAAAAATCTATAAATAATGCTCTTAATATATTTAAAAATTCAATATTGTTTCAACAATACTTTAACTTTTAAAATATTTATATTAGATTCTTTTGGGTTGCTAAATTTTTAAATGCAATTGAATTTTAAAAAAAGCAAAATTAAGATCTTATCACTTAATTTATGCTTTTTTTATTTTAATAACCATCTGTAAATATTGCGGTATCTTTTTTGCCAACTTCGAACCCATTTGGATAAACTTTACTTAAGTTTTCACGATATGAAGCAGTTTGAGCAGAATATTTAGTTTTATCAGTTCCGTCAATCAAATTATATGCCTTAATAGTATCGTTATTGAATGTATAATCATTTGATAATAATAAAGGTGTAAATGAACCCGATTTACTTAAATCACCATATTCTACATTACTACTTACACCGCTATATGCTCCAATAATTTGTCCAAATTCATTATAAACAACTGAACCTGACGCTCCATAATATAATGATGAAAAGTTAATTCTTTGCGTAAATCCATAGAAATCCGCTAATGTTTTACCGAATATTTCTGTGTATGGAGAAAAATTATTATTTGTCATTTTTTCTTCATAAGCTCTAGCTGGCAATCCAAAAGTTTCTGAATTTTTTGAAGTACCTGTATATCAATTTTCGTCACTATTTCTCTCTACCGGATTATTACGGCTTCAAGCTGAAGATGAACCTAAAGCTGGATATCCACCGATATAAACATCTTTTGCATTGGTTAAGTTTTCTCCGGAATTTTGCATTGCACTTATATAATCTGTTGTAAGTGTGTATGTTGAAACAGACTTGTCTTGGTTAGGTGTTATATTTTTCTTGTTTCTATCAATGTATTGGTCTAAAGCATCTATCGCATCTTTAAATCATTTTGAATAATTTTGGTCCATTTTTGAAAAATCTACATCTATTTCAAAAACGGCAAAGTCAGTGTAGAAAGGTATATATTTATCATTTTGTAATGTATTATTAAGTGCTCAAATTGAATTACTCTTATCATTAATATCTTCAGAATTTTGAGCATTTAACTGATCAAAACGTTCTTGAGTTTTTCTTTTAACCTCTTGTTGATACTTATTTATATATTCATGATTCATAAAATCATAACCCGCAAAAATTAATTTAGGTTTTGAAATAGCATCTGTCTGAGCCATTTCTGTTCTGGAAGCGTCATCATCACTTCTTTCTCTTTTTGTGAATAATTGATTGTTTGTTAATCATTTTGCCCTATAACGTTCATCACCTGCGTAATTAAAATTATTACTTTTAGCAGTAAAATCTGTTATGTATTCACTACTTTTTCCAATTGAAATAGAATTAGCCTTAAATCCTCTTTCGTCTTCATAATTCAATTGCTTTGCAACTTTTTCCTCTAAAGTATTAGATAACATTCCAATAACATGTAAATTAGTAGCTAAGAACAACTTATATTTGTTTTC
Organism: Mycoplasma sp. CSL7503-lung; assembly: GCF_025515455.1. GTDB lineage: Bacteria > Bacillota_I > Bacilli_A > Mycoplasmatales > Metamycoplasmataceae > Mycoplasmopsis. The sequence goes on from NZ_JAOPHP010000016.1 coordinate 11,067, forward strand.
GTCTTGTTTATGATAATCAAGCAATCAAGCAGTACCTCCTGAAGTTGCTAAAAACGAACTATCGTCTGCCCCTAAATTTACTCCAAATTTAATTGCAAATGTACGATCATATATTTCTTTATAAATATCTTGTTCGTTTGGTTTTGTATATTTACTTACATCCATTGAGTATTGATGATCTTTTTTTCTTAAATTATTGAAGAAATTTGCATCAAATTGAGGTATTTCCGGCATATTAGGTTGTGAAGATTCGTCTTGCGCTCCATTCTCTCCACTTACACCGTTATTATTGTTTGGTTGAGTTTCACTAGTATCTCCAGGATTATTTATTTCATTATCGTTTGAGTTTGTAGTATTGCTTTGATCTTGAGCATTAGTATTTGAGCTTGTTGAATCCGCTGAATTTTCAGTTTTACTTGGTGAAGTATCACTATTAGTTTCATTATTTTGTGCTTCTATTTTAGGTAAGTTATCATTATTTTCAATATCTTTTTTGTTCACTTCTTTTTTAGGAGAATTATATTTATTTTGTGAACAAGAAACTACCGCAATCGTAGGTAGAATCACTGTCGATATCATTGATAATAATATTTTCTTTTTCATTTTATTACCGTCCTTATTATGAATATTTAATCAATATTTGAAATTATATACTTATATATAAGTTTTAATAAAAAGTGAAAAAATATTTTTTAGGCTTAAAAATCGGGATAAAAATGTTTTTTTTTGCATTAATCAATAATTAAAAATGAAATCTTTATAAAATAAGAACTATTTTTTTAAATAATCATTAAACCAAATAATTCAGCTGGATTTATTTTAAATTGCAACATATTAGCAGTATTTTTGCCTCTATCTCCACCTTTTCTTTGGATTGTAATTTTTCCTATTTTTAAAGAACCTTTCGGACTAATTGTAACTTGCTTATTATCATAATAAAAATTTATTACTACATCAATATTCAAAAACATTCATTTAGCGTTATCGTTAATTTTTTGAGCAACTAAAAATCAATTTGATTTATATTCACCTTCTCCTTTAAAAATAAAATCGACAATATTTTCTTTATTCTTATCAATCCAATTCAATAACTCATTTTGCTCATTAATTGTAAATTCATAAATAAACATTCTTTTATTATCTTTTGTATTGCTCTTGTACGGTTTTAATTCTCCAGTAAAATAAGCAAATAACTTATAAACATTTTCAGGTATATTTCAAATTTTTTTATAATTACACAATCATCTTTTATCAATTTGATTAAAACCTTTTTTATTACTAACTAATTTAACTTGAATATTTTCTATTTGATACTTTTCTTTTGATTTTATTAGAATTAATACACTTACATCAGTCTTGTAACCTCTTAAGACGAGAGCTTTTACTTCATCAATGTTACTAATTTCCGAATATCCCATAATTAATAATCATTTTTGTGCATCCTCATCATTTTTTCAATTATTAAATTTGTTTACAACATCTTTTTCATTTTTAAATCCGTTTTTTGCGATTTTAGAACCCAACTCTATTAATTTAACCACTTTTTTTAGCTCCACTTTATAAATCTAAACTATCGATGATATTTTTGACAATTTCTTCAATAACAGTTACAGTCATAGCATTCCCTGCTTGAGATAATATTTTATTATCTTTAAAATCCTCATTATCTTTAATTTTTTCAGATAGTTTTTTAGGAAAACCTTGTAAAAGCAATGATTCGTAACCACTCAATTTTTTAACAACTCCATTTTTAACATATAACAAACCATGCCTACCTGTCCTAAGGGTAGGGAAAATCTTTTGATATATCCTTATGTCTGATTGTCTTGTGTCGATTACAACATCATTTAACTTTAAAATATCTTCAGTTGTATATTTTCCTTTATTGTATTTATTATTTAAATATTTTTGAAAAGTGGGACTATAAATGTCAAAAACATGTGAATTTCCATCATCAATAAAATCAGAAAAATTATATTTTAATGGTTCGCCAGTAGGAAATTTGAATTTATTATTATCTATCTCTTTTTTAATTCCTACTAAATAAATTCTTTCTCTCTTTTGTGGAACACTAAAATGTGAACTATTAAGAATTTTACTATAGACATTATAACCTGCATTGTTTAACTCATTTTGAATTATTTTAAAAGTATTACCTTTATCATGACTAATAAGACCTTTAACATTTTCAAATAGAAAATATTTAATATTTTTAATTTTTAAAATATTAATAAGACCATAGATAATCATTCCTCTATAATCATTGAAACCTTCTCTCTTTCCGGCAATAGAAAAAGTTTGACAAGGGAAACCGCCAATCATAAAATCAAAATCAGGAAGTTCGTTGACATTAATTTTCATTAAATCACCATAATTATTATAATCACCAAAAAATAAATTATATGTTTTATCAGGATTTTTGTCAATTTCAGAGTGTCCAACGCACACTAAGCCATTTTTTTCTAATCCTAGGCGTCCACCACCTATTCCGGAACAAAAATCCATAAATTTTATCTTAGACATAAACCTCCACTGACTTAATAAAAATAATTTTATCATATCTATAATTTGATTAGGTAAATGAATCAATTTTGTTGAAATAATATTTAAAAAAATGGATTATTTATTATAAAATATTAATGAGTAGTTTCGCATATTTTAAACCTATTTACAAAAATAAAGGAGACAAATATGATTAAACTACAAAATAATATATTAAAGTACAAATTCAAAAATCCACTTTTACTACATCAGGCCTTAATTACAAAAGGATACTCAAATACAAATAGTAATGGTGGAAGTTTAGAAAACGGTTTAAAAACCGTAAATAATGAATACCTTGAGTTTTTAGGGGATCCTGTTCTAAATTTAGTTGTCAAAGAATATTTGATTGGTAAATATAAGAAAAAAGACATCCCTAGCTTAGACATTGAGGTTGATTTAGGTAAAATAAACGACGAATCACAAAGTTACTTTAAAAATGATCATTTAAAAATAATCGCAAAAACAATTAACATTAATGAATTAAAGCATTCTAGTCGAACAAACGACGAGGACGATAGCTCTAAAGAAAATGCTGATATTATCGAAGCAATCATTGGAGCTGTATATATAGACTCAAATTATGATTTTAATATTACTCGAGATGTTGTAATTAGACTACTACAAATTGGTGAATCTTCTGGAAAAAGTGACGAAAATATTATTAATAACACAGTTAAAAATAGTAAAGAAGTTGCAATTTCTAAACAAAATAAGGTAGCATTCAAAATTCCAACAGAAAAAAGTAATATTGATAAACTAATAAAATTAAATGTCATTGATGTTACAAATACACTTTCTCAACTTGTTAAAGAAGGTTCAAACAATAATTGAGAAAGTGTAATATCTGTTAAAGATAAGTTAAACAATAATAATTTAATTGAGTTTAAATCTAAAAAGTCAAAGAAAAAAGATTCAATTAACGATGTAATTGCGAAATTATATAAATGATCTACTAGCCGTTTAAATGATTACGAAAATAATTTAAACGCACCTTCTAAAAAAGAGTTGGAAAAATATATAAATAAAGATGATTTAAGTAAAGTCGAATCTCTAACATTTAAATTTGAAAGCAAGCAAAGCGGTACTACAACTTGATTCTTTGTAGGTAAATTGAAACTTCATAACCAAAACACTAACCATGACTTTAAAGTTTCTGCACCTAAAAAAGATAAGTTAAAATCTGAAGTTAAAAATTATATTGCTAACTATATTGAAAATATAGATAAACCAAAAGCAAAAAATAAAAAAACCAATGATTTAGCATCAAAAATAGCCACTTATGAAAAGGAATCCAAACCTTTTGCTAGCTTAAAAAATAAATTTGAGAAATATAAAATCGAAATTACTGATATCACTGAAAAACAAATATCAAAAGATAAGATTGAATTAAACGTTTCATTGCTATTTAAAAATAATTCTGAAACAATGACTCAAAAAATTGAATCAAACAGTCGTACAAAAGCGTTAAATTCACTTTCTAATCAATTGCATTTAGCAATTAATAACAAATTCAAAGATAAATAGTTGAAAAAATTACGAAACTACTCTAGACTATTTATTAGTTAAAAACCTTGGTGTTTTAAAGCGCTAAGGTTTTTAAATTACAGTTCATGTATTTCTTTTTCTAATTTTTTTATCTCGTTTATAAGAGTTTCAAAACTTGGAGAATCTCCGAAGAACATTTCTTTCATTTTCATATAATCTTCTTTTATTTCTTTTAATTTCTATTCATCGGGAATAAGTATTATATTTTTTGAATTAGTTTCGTTATATTTTGCTCATCCTTTTGGGTAAAATTTGTCCTTAAACTCTAATACACTTTTTAAAATATCTAAATTATTAAGTGCAATATTTTTATATTTGGAATTTGAAATACAATATAAATCATAATAATGCCTCGCGTATCTTATTGGCATAGATTTATCTTTTGGTCTATTTGCCTCATGATGAAGTATAGTCGCTTTTTCTCAAAAAGTTCTTTCAGGCAATATACATTTTACTTCTATTTCTCCTCCTTCAAAAAGTTGTGGATATATTTCTTGAATATAAGAACTTATATTTATTTTTTTGAAGGTTCTGAAGTTGATAAAACACCAACCTCAATTCTTATTGATTGTGTTAAATATTTAGAAGTAAAAGACTTAGGATATTCAAATAAAATTGTTTGTGCATCGTTATCTGCAATTCTTATGTCAAATTCCTCATTTAATATTTTTTGAAAATCATTAAACATAATTGGAATCATTTCGTTTTTTAAAAATTCAGCCGTTTTTTTATTAATGTTTTTATTGATTTTTTCTTGTTGTGTTCTTGAACGAGTTGTTAAAAGATCGCTGAAATCTCAACCAAGAAATTTTGAATCTAATACTAAATCGATGTATTCGGAAAACCTTTCAATTAAGTTAAAACATTTAGAAAGACTTGTGCCGCCTTTAAAAGTAAAATAATGTTTTCAATTGAATTCATTAAAAAGATAATTTAACACAAAACAAACTCAATAATCTTTTTCAATAATCGATTCATTTATTCCTTTTCTTTGTGAAGTATTTTTTATTATTTTTTCAAGTTGGATTTTTTCTATTTTTTTATATTTCAATATCATCTCCTCTAGATATTTTTTTTAAAATTTGATAAATTCAAACACTTGTAGTTTTTCCGTATTTCAATAGAGATTCTTTTTCACTTTTAGATAATTTTTGGCTTAAATGTTTAATTTGTTCTTCATTAATATTACTTTTTCCAATCGATTTTAATGCTTGTATAATTGTTGCTACTAATGTAGGAATGTTAGAAATATCTTTATTGTTGCTATGTTTAAATTCAATAGTTGAATTTCCGAAATGAAAATTAACATATCTTCCATCCGAAATATAAATTCATTTAGCAGGAACTTGTGTTGATAATCCTAATAAATTAGGAGCTGTAGTCCCAGAAGGCACTATTGTTCAATTATATTTTCTAGCAATAGCATTGGCAACTTCATTTACAGAAAGATATTCATACTAATTAATTAATTCAATATTGTGGTTTATAATAAACACCGTTCGTAATTCTAAATATTTTCTTATTTTGCACAAGCCGATTTAAAGTGCTTTTAATTGTTTCGTAATTTGCAATATCATAAAAATCATTTGTGATAAAAACATAATTAGAACTAAAACTATTAATTTTTTCAACTATTTGTTTTTTATAACTCATAAAGCATTCTCCTTTTGCACTAAATATTATGCAATATTCGGTGCAAAATTATTTTTGAATGCAAAATTCATTCAGTAAAACAAAAAAACCGAACTCGTTAAAGTTCAGTTTCTTTGTTATTATTTATTTAAATCTTCTCATTTTCAATTTCTAACTTCATCGATATCAATACCAACTTCTTTTATATAGTAGTTATGGTATGCGATTTTTTCGTCCATTAAACCTAAGAAATCTTTAACATTTTCTTGACCGTACACTGCTCTAGCAGCTGTTTTAGACATGTGGAATCTATCCATATGTGACATTAAACGTATATCAAATGATGTAGTAATATCACCATTTTCTCTATATCCGTGAACTCATAAATTGTGGTTTCTACGTGAGAAGAAAAAGTCTCTAATTAAACCTTCGAACCCATGGAATGCGAATAATATTGGTTTATTTGTTGTAAACACTGAATTAAATTCTTCATCAGATAAACCACGTGGATCAATACTTTGATGTCTTAATTTTAATAAATCAACAACATTAACGAATCTAATTTTTAGATCTTTGAAATGTTTATTTAAAATCGAAATTGTAGCTAATGCTTCTAAGTTTGGTTCTGTTCCTGCTGCTACAACAACTAAATCAGGTTCTTCACCTTCTTTAACAGTTGATGCTCAATCAATTACTTTATAACCTTTTTCAACTAATTCTCTTGCTTCTTCAACGTTATAGAATTGTTCTCTAGGTTGTTTTGAAGCAACAATTAAGTTAATTACATTTCTTTCTCTAAATGATTTATCTAAAACTGCCAATAATGTATTTGAGTCTGCAGGTAAATATTCTCTAATTAATTCAGGTCTTTTATCTGCTAAGTGTCCTAAAATACCTGGATCTTGGTGTGTATAACCGTTGTGATCTTGTTGGAACGCAGTTGATGTTGCAATAACGTTTAATGAAGGATAATCTTTTCTTCATGAAATTTTATTTGCTTTAACAACTCATTTCATATGTTGAGTTAACATAGAGTCAACAACTCTTAAAAATGATTCATATGAAGCGAAGAATCCGTGACGTCCAGTTAATACATAACCTTCCAAGAATCCTTCTGCTTGGTGTTCAGATAATTGTGAATCAATTAATCTTCCCGCAGGACTTAAAGCTTCGTCTAATTCAGGATCAATTTTTTCCATTCATTGTCTATTTGTTACTTTTAAAACTTCAAATAATCTATTTGATTTAGTTTCATCAGGTCCAAAAGCTCTAAAGTTTGTTGGATTTCTTTTGATAATATCAGCAAATCAATAGCTAGCTGTTACCATATCTTGGTCTTTAACTTCACCAGGTTTAGTAAATTTAAGTGCAAAATCTTCTCAATTTCCAAAATTAAGTGTTGTAGGGTTTACACCACCATTTGTAATTGGGTGCATTGCCATTCTTTTTTCACCTTTTGGTGCAATATCAGCAAATTCTTTTTTGAATGAACCATCTTCGTTGAATAATTCATGTGGTTTATATGATAATAATCAATTTTCTAATTCACCAATCATTTTTGGATTTTCTGAAGTAACTGGAACTGGGACTTGGTGAGCTCTAAAACTTCCTTCATATTTTAAATTATTAATTCTTTCAGGTAATGTTCAACCTTTCGGTGTTCTAACGATTAAAGCAGGTCAAACAGGTCTTGTTGCTTCTTCGGCTGGTCTTTGTCTTTGTTCAGCATGAATTGCTTTAATTTTTTCAATTGCTAAATCAAATTTTTCTGCCATTAATTCATGAATACCAACTGTATCTTTTGGATCAGCTTCAACAAAAATAGCTTCTCAACCAAAACCAGCTAACATATCTGAAATTTCTTTGTCAGTTTTTCTAGCATAAATTGTAGGGTTGGAAATTTTTCCACCGTTAACATGAACAATAGGTAATACAACTCCATCATTTACAGGATTAATAAATGATGATGAGAATCAACTTCCTGCTAAAGGACCTGTTTCTGCTTCACCATCCCCGATAACTGTTGCGGCAATAATGTTTGGATTATCTAAAATAGCACCTACTGCGTGTGAAATTGAATATCCTAATTCCCCACCTTCGTGAATTGAACCAGGTGTTTCAGGAGCAGCATGTGATGCTGTACCACCAGGGAATGAGAATCTCTTAAACATTCTTGTTAACCCTTCGGTATCATTTGTAATTTCAGGGAATAATTCTGTATAACTTCCATCTAAAAATGAGTTAGAAATCATAACTTGTCCACCGTGACCTGGACCAGAAATATAAAACATTTCTAAATCATATTTATTAATTACACGATTTAAGTGTGCGTAAATTAAGTTTTGACCAGGTATTGTTCCTCAGTGCCCAATTGGGTACATTTTAATATCTTCTGGACGAATTTTATCAAAAAGTAAAGGATTATTTCTTAAGTACATTTGACCTAATGATAGATAATTTGCTGCTCTTCATCAAGCATGAACTTTATCTAAATATTCTTTACTATCAAAATCATTTTTTTTCATAAATCTCCTAATTTATTATTTTGTTTTTTATTAAAAGAATCTTTTTTTAAAAAGATAACTATAGTATATTTATTATATTATTTTTATACTATTTTTTATAAAAATATGTTTTTATTTCACATTTTCCACTATATTATAGAAGTTTAATAAAAATATTCAGTAAATACCGAATATCTTCTTTTATTCTTCTATAAATTGTTTTAAATACTTAGCTAATCCGGAGTCATTACATGAATGACTTGTAACTTCATCAGCTATTTGTTTTAATTCATCAACTGAATTAGCCATAGCAACAAGTTTTCCTATTTTGCCTTTAGCAGAAGCATCATTCATAGAATCACCTATATGCATTGCATCTTTAGGATCAATTCCTCAAAGTTTACATAACCTTAATTCTTCATCTCCTTTTGATACATTTGCACCTGTTATTTCTAATATATTATTGTTACCACTAATTGTAACGGTTAATCTACCTTCGAATTTTTTTCCTCATTCTTCGGCTAATTCTTTGATTTTATCTTTATTTAAATTTCAAACAAGAGCTTTATATACGTCAAAATCATTTTTGTACTCTTTATATCTTTTAGCATTTTTCTTGCCAAATCCCATAAGAATTTTATAAAATCAGTTTTTAACAAACGCTAAATCTCTTGAGTTCGAATTATAAACTACGAAAGATTTACTTTTCTTAATTTCATCAAAAAGTTCCTGTGCAACTTTTGGATCTACTATTTCTTTATTAACTACTTCACCTTTTATAACTGTTTGAGCACCATTTCAAGCAATATAAGTTTCAGAACCTAAATCTCTAACTATTTTAGCTGTTTTAGGATTAACACCTCTTCCTGTTGATACAATAACCGGAATTTGTGTTTGTAATTTTCTAATTATATTTTTTGTATATTCTGTCGCTTCTTTGTGTCAAAATTTTTCACCTGGACCATCTAAAGTTGTTCCGTCTAGGTCTATAAAAATTACTTTTGGTTTATTCATTTTATCTCCTTTTATAATGTAAATAATGACATTTGATTTGTTTCTGTCAGGTCTTTTAGAACACCTAATTCATCTAATACATTTGTTATAGTTTTATTAACACCACTTCTTAATTTAAAATCTTCTTTTGAAATAAACGGTCTTTCTTCACGAGCTTGAACTAATTTTTGAGCAGCAGCAAGACCTAAACCTTTAACAGATGTAAATGGGGGAATTAAAGCTTTATTTTCATAATCAATTATTCATTCGTCTGCTTTAGATTTCATTAAATCAATATTAGAAATTTTATAACCTCTGGCATAAATTTCACGTGCTATTTCTAGGGTGACCAAAAGGTCTTCATCTAATTTCTTCTTATCTTTTAACTTGTTTATTTCGTTAATTTTTTCATTAATTTTTACTGCTTTAAAGTCATCAACAATGACTTTAATGTCAAACTCAGATACACGTATTGATAAATATGTTGAGTAATATTCTAGTGGTTTATATAATTTAAATCAAGCAATACGTCAAGCCATAATAACATAGGCTGTAGCATGAGCCTTAGGGAACATATACTCAATCATCAACATACTTTTTATCATTCATTCAGGAATATTATTTTTCTTTAATTCCGATTGCTCTTCCGGACTTAATCCTTTACCTTTTCTAACTTTTTCCATTACTTTAAATGAAAATAACGGATCTAGACCTTTTTTAATTAAAATTAACATAATATCATCTCTACAAGAAATAACGTCACTTACAGACATATTTTGTTCTTTAATTAATGTTTCTGCGTTACCTTTTCATACATTTGTACCATGCGATAATCCTGAAATAGAAATTAAATCAGCAAATGTTCTTGGATTTGCATCCTTAAGCATTTTTCTAACAAAGTTAGTACCAAATTCTGGTAGACCTACAGCACCTGTTGGTTCATCCCCGATTTCACTAGGTTGAATACCTAATTCTTTAGTACTATAAAATAGGGACATAACTCTAGGATCTTTTTTAGGTATATCTGTTTTAACATTAACCCCTGTCATTTTAGATAACATAGCAATAGCTGTGGGATCTCTATGACCTAAAATATCTAATTTTAATAAGTTATCATGTATAGATTCAAAATTTAAATGAGTTGTTTTTCAATTTAATGAAGTATCATCCGCAGGATAATTAATTGGTGTGAAATACTCTACATCAAACTCTTTTGGAACAATGATAATACCACCAGGGTGTTGACCAGTGGTACGTTTAACACCTTCAATTTTATATGATAAAAAGTCTATATAACTATTTGTGTAACCGAAGTTAAACTCTTCGTTTGCTTTTTTAATATATCCGAATGCTGTTTTATCTTTTATAGTAGATATTGTTCCGGCTCTAAAAGTATGGTATTCTCCAAAAAGTTCTTTGATATAATCATGTATAAAACCTTGATATTCACTCGAAAAATTAAGGTCAATATCCGGAACTTTATCAGCTTGAAAACCTAAGAAAGTTTCAAAAGGTATTGAATTACCATCTTTATCCATTAAAATATTACATTTTTCACACATTTTATCATCTAGATCATAACCCGATGGGGTCGGTGGATTTTTAACCAACTCAAAATATTTACAATTATCACAAATATAATGTGGTGGTAGCGGATTAACTTCGGTTATTTCAGCCATTGTAGCAACAAAAGAAGAACCAACACTACCACGACTACCAACTATATATCCATTTTCTTCTGATTTTTTTACTAGAATATGTGAAATTCAATAAACAACATCGAAACCATATTTTAATATAGGATCTAATTCTTGTTTTATTCTTAGTTCTACAATTTCAGGTAATTTATCCCCATATTTTTTATGTGCATTATTGTAAACTAGTTCTTTTAATTTTACATTTGAATTATCAAATTTAGGTGTATAAAGTTTTTCACGAGTAACAACAATGTTATCTTCAACCATATCAGCAATTTTGTTTGGAGTTTCTATAACAATTTCTTTCACTAAATCTAAATGACCTAAAAAACTAAATTGATGTATCATTTCTTTAGTTGTTAAATAATTTAATGTAGGTATTTGTAAACTATCTTTTTTTCTATAATCAAATAAAAAATGAGAAGTATTTCCGATTCCTTTTGAATATACTAATGATTTAAAAAATATTGCATCATCTTTAGTCTCGTACCTAACATCACCAATAGCTACTACCATTTTATTTAAACTTTTTGCTTTGTTAATAAGATGTTTAAGCAACCATTCAATTTCTTCTTTTGTAAAATCATCTTTCCCACTTCATTTATGAGATAAAGCTTGCGGAGCAGGAACTTCTATATAATCACATCTTTCGATTATTTTCTCCAACTCTATATCATTTGAATAAAGTAATTTATCAATTAACTCACCTCTTAAGCCATTTGAACCAATTAATATATTTTTACTTTTAGGTAAATCATCAAAAAACATTTTTGGAGAGTTTCAAAAACGTTGTGTTAATGTTTTCGAAATCATTTGAAAAATTTCTTTTAAACCATCATTATTCAACGCAATTACTGAATATTGATTAAATGTTGTGTTCATCTTAGAATAAAATAAATTTTGGTCTCTGTTAAATTCATTTAACTCTTTTAATGTTTGTACATTATTATCCATAAATCAAAAAATAGAGTTTTTAAAGGCGCTTGCTAAGACCTCCGCATCATAATCTGCTCGGTGGGCAACTTCAGTATCATAAATAACATCAAAGTTTTTACAAAATTCACCTAAGCTATGTCTTTTCTTGTCTTCAAAAATGATTCTTGAAATCATTAAAGTGTCTATATAAGTTGTTTTTGGTAATTCTCTATTAGTTTCTAAAAATTTTTGTATTAAGAAATTCATATCGAATTTTGCATTATGTGCAACTGCTATTTTATTATTGAATAATTCATAAATTTTATCAAGAGCCTCATTTAATTCAATACCTTGAGAATCAACCATTTGTTGAGTAATACCCGTCAAATTTGTTGTGAATGCTGATAACGCTTTTTTGGCTTTGACAAAAAATTGTGATTTCTCTATGATTTCACCATTTTTAATTACAGTTGCACCAAACTCAATTAATTCTCCGATTCTTGGTGATAAATGAGTTGTTTCTATATCGAAAACAACAAATTCAGCATCATTAATATTTATATTAGGATTAAAGTCACCTAAAATAATATTATTACCTTTTTCAATAATATCAAAAGAAACACCATAAATTGGTTTTATACCATTTTTCTTCGCTGCTTGCGTAAATTCTGGGAACGATTGAACTGAATTAGAATCTAATATTGCAACGGCTTTGTGACCATGCTTTTTAGCAATTTCTACTAAATCTGTTGCTGATAAAATACCATCCATAGTATTCATTTTAGTTCTTGTTGATAATTCAATTCTCTTGTCTTCTGAATCATCTAAGGTAACATTGTGATAAGGGTTATCTCCGACAATAATTTTATCTGACCTAACATTTTTGTTAAGGTCAAAACCATATCTATTTATTTGTAATAAGCCATCAACAAGAATAAATTGTCCAACTTTATAAATTGTTGCATTATTTTTATCTTCACCTAAATAATGCGAAACAGTTATGGTGTCTTTGTAGTCGGTTAAACTATATTTTGCAACATACACATTACCAAGTCTTCTAATTTCTTGACGATAAATTTCCCCTTCAAAATGAACTTTTTTATTTGTTTCTAACTCTGAGTAAGTTGACATTTCTTTTATTGTTACATGATTATATGTATTCTTAGAAAATTTATTAAATCTAAAATTAGAATTATTATTATTATAAGAATTAGGATTATAGCTATTAGTTTTTTGAATATTAATCTCTTTTTGATTAAGTTCCTTTATATATTTTTGAAGTTCTTTATCATGTTCTTCAATATAATTAAAAGTATTGTTTGTTTCAACTAATTGAAAATCAATTTGAAAATCTTTAAAACCATAACGAATCATATCGTTTCTAATTATATTTTTAGCTTCATCAATTTCTTCTTCAGTAATATCTGATTCATGCTTTATTATATATGTTCCATTATTTGGATTTAATACTAAAGCTGAACTATTTTTTTTAATTAATTCAGCAACTTTTGGTATTTTTTTAATTAATGCAGGTATTATATTTAAAAGATATTCTCTAAATTCTAATGATTCATATACATAATTTTTAACAATAAAATTAAATTTATTTTTATTCGCTTTATTGGAGTTTTTTGTAGCTCATAATAAATTTTTAAATGTTTTGAAATTTAAAATCGAATGTATTACAAAAGTAAACTCATTATCGCTATTTTGTTCAAGTATAACATCATCCAATTCTGGATCGTATTTTAAACCAGAATAAATAGCAAAACTATTTAATAAGTGATCTCTAAATTTAGACATATAACTCCTTTTAACTTCTTCAAGCAATAATTCCGATTAAACTTCACAAAACAAAAACAAACGATACACTATCAAATCTATCTAATATGCCACCGTGTCCTTTTAGTATTTTTGAGAAATCCTTAATTTCCAATCTACGTTTTATATATGAAAAATATAAATCTCCTAACAATGCAAAAACAGGCGAAGCCATAATAAGTAATGAAAAACTTAATTTTCTAATATCTTTATCAAAAATTAATTCTGACAAAATATTGCTACTGCTTTTTTGAGTAATACCATAATAACTTCAAACAAAAATTAAAGCAATTAAAATAGCAAATACATACCCAATTATAGCCCCCTCTCAAGTTTTTTTAGGACTGATTAATGGAGCCATCTTAGATTTAAATAATTTATTTCCGAAGAACATACCGCCAAAAAATCCGCCGGTATCATAAGAAATAGAAAAAATAAAGAAAATAATTATATATTCTAAACCTGTACTTAAGGTATTTAAATAAATATAAGTTTTAATAAAGCTAATAATAATAAATATAGACAAGAAAAAACTTATGCCCCTATGTAAAAGTGCTAAAAAATTAGTTTTATTATCATTAGAATAATATCTAAATAACATAAATATTATCGTCAATAATAAAATAAAGATATATGTTTGTCAACTCCCTAATATATAATTAAAAATATTACTCTTTAGTATACTATCAGTAAAACCGTTTTCAAATAACTCCCTACTTAAAATAGGATTAGAATTATTTAAAATAAGTATATTTAATAAGTACTTATCATTAACAAATAATGCGATAATTCCAATAAATGATATTAAAATTGATAACTTCGTTTTTTGCAAGTAAGCTTTCGAAAGTTCAAAAAGTAATATAAATAAAAAACTAGAAATTAATATTAAAGACATTATTCTTAATATTCAAAATGGGGCAAGTTCTAAATTATAACTATAATAAAAACTATATCTATTTATAATAATAAACATTATAAAAATAACCGCAATAATGATTGCGGGAATTATTCTTTGACTAATAAGAGCATTCATTTTTTCGTTTTTTGAAATCATATTTATATTATAAACGATTACTAATTAAAAGTTATTATATTTTAAATATAAAAGATATTTTTTTGCATGTTATTAAAGAATTTTTCTTATTTGCTAATAAGTATAGTGAAATTTATAATAAAGAATAAATAGCTAACTAATACTAAATTTTGAATGAACTACATTAACTTCTAAAAAACATTTAAGTTATAAAAGTAAAATAAAAATTCATATTAAAAAATAATTAAGTTAGGTGAAAAAAATTTGACACTCCAAAATAAAGTAAGTTAGGTGAAAAAAATTTGACACTCCAAAATAAAGGAGTGTTATTTTTATGTCCAAACATTTTACATTTGAACAAAAAGTTAAATATTGCAAAATTATTGATCAAACCGATTTTAAAACAGC
>NZ_JAOPHP010000017.1 GCF_025515455.1 Mycoplasma sp. CSL7503-lung
CTTTTGATATTGAAAACAAAGTAATAATATTGATTTTTTAAGTAAAATTTTAGATTTTTTTAGATCGTTAAGATATAATAAAAATACCAAGCACGAAAGTGTTGCACTTGATATTTCATTTTAGGATGCCTATTCAAATAGGCATTTAAAATTATAAATTTATAATTAATTTATATTGATTATCTGATACAGTTACATCTTTAGAACCACCATTATGTTTGGTGTATTTAAATGTTATTATAATCTTATTTCCGTTTTTAACATATTCTATTTTTGGTGCACTTTTCTTTACACCTCTACTTTCAAAAGTAGGATTTTCGGCATTGGATAAATTATATTTACCGTTAATTGTTAATTCGTTAGCATCGAAAACATTTGTGTAACTATTTTCTTTTCAGTTAGGTCTATCTGTCCCTGTAGGTGCAGATAATAACGCTTTAGCTTTATAATCATAAAATAAAACTGAATTAGAATTAATAGCATTAACTAAATCTTGCGCTACAGAACTTGCGTATTCCTTTTCGAAATTTTGATTAAATATTTTTTCGACTTCAAAATCTATTTCATTAGCTTCATTTTTTGATGCTTTATTTTTAGTTTGTTCCTCTTTAATCATCTCTTGTTTATTAGAACAAGAAATTACGGTAGCAAAAGTTGAAAATCCAACAATAGAACTAAAAACTTTTAAAAATATTTTTGTATTTTTCATTTAAACCTCTTTTTCTTCATTACAATTATTTATAAAAATATTATAACAAGCTAAAAAATAAATTATTATTTTTTATAGAATATAAATAAATCATATAATAATTAATATATTAGTTTTTTAATAAGGAGAATAATGAAAATTATAAATATATCTTGAAACATTTTTAAAAAAACATTTGGATTAAATCCGGCCCTAATTTGAGAAAGAAAGGATTTAGTCAATCATATAAATAATATTTTTGATAAATCCAATTCAGTAGAAAATTTTATTGAATTTGACGATGAAATTGAAGAAGAGGGAATTTTATTTGACTACTCAAATTTTGAGTATGAAGATAATGTATTTCATGATTTTGGAGCTGTATCAAAAGGTAATTTTGTGAATCAAAATGATTATATAAAGGTATTTAAAGACAATTATGATAGATATAATAACGATGCAATTAATTATTATTTAAAAAAATATAATTTAAAAAAACCTAAGTACATAAGTACAAAAAATAGTATTGAAGTGAAAATAAATGAAACATTAAATGCTATTGCAGATCCCGAAATTGACGTTATAATTAACGGAACTATTGGATATTCATTAATAGAAGGAGAAAATAATTTCTTATTCAATTTACCTTTTTTAATTTTTGATAAGAAAAACGATAAATTAGTTCTTTTAAGTTATACTAAAGCTAAATATGAACTATATTATAAGTTCTTTTTTGCAAATAATTTATTTATCAAAAATAATCTTATCATAAGAGATATGTCCACCATTTTAATAAACCCATACACAAAATTAAATGGAAAAATTACAAAAAATAAAATTGAATTTTACGAATCTTTTGCTGCGTCACCTAATAAATCAATATCTAAGCCAACAGGAAAAAACCTTACAGATATGTTGAAAGAATTTTCGGAGGCTATAACAAAATCTGGTGATAACTTACTGTTCATAAATAACAAATATGATAAAAATAATTCAGTGTATAGTTTTTTAAAAGCATCTAAAAATATGATATTTCCAGAAAATAATATTTCTTTGAATTTTAATGATTTACTTCTTTTTAATTATTCAAAGAAAGATATAACTAGTTACAGAGAAGGACAAATTGTTATACCGTTTAAAAATGAAAAAAAATCAAATAATGATTCTGATTATGCGTTCACAATTTTTAACTATGATTTTTATGAAAAAATAATTACTAAATCCTATTTTGATTTTAAAAATATTAATCTAGATGCAATAGTACATTTTTTACAATTTAATAATAAAAATGATAAGAAAAACTTAGTAGAAAATTGACTTAACGGTAATTTAAATACATTTAACCATGAGATTAATAATATTTATTTTGATGATATGTTAGGAATAGATAAAGAAGAAAAATATGCAATATTCAAATTCTTAACAAAAGATAAATTTGAAAGAATTTCTTTCAAATACTATAAAAATATTTCGAAAAATAATATCAAAAGCATAATAGATGAGAATAAAAAATTCAATGAAACTGATAACTTTTTTACAATAGCTGCATTAAATAAAATTAAAAAATTACATAAAAAAGATGCCAAAATTTGTTGATATGATTATGAAGGTTTTGCAGAACTTTATCCACCTTTAAATAACATAGGACCTTACAATCAAATTGTCAATCAAGTATCCATAATAATAACAAAAAACGGTAATGAGATAGATAAAAAGAATATTGTTTGCGATACCAAAAATTTAAAACTTATCGATTTAGTAAAAATGATAGATCAAATACATAGCGATGATTATGATTATTACGTAGTTTATAATAAAAGTTATGAAAACACTAGAAATAGGGAGATTAAAAAACTTGTTGAAAAAGCTTTCAAGGATAATGATGTTGATTTTATCAATGAATTTAATAAAATCTACAAAGAAAAAAGCGAATTTGATAACAAGATAAATAAAATAAATAACAATACAATTGACTTACTAGATTGCTTTGGACATTCAAAATTAAATAGTTATGAAATTAAGGATTATTTTACATTCTTAGAAAACGGAAATGACATTGAAATTAGTGATGATAAAAACGTTAATCTTGAGAAAAATAATAAGATTTTAGAAAAAACAAGAATACATATAAAATTTTTAAATTACTTTTATTCAATAAAAGGAATTGAAAAATATATTAATAAAATGAATTTTGACCTTAGATCTAAAATAACACCTTATTCTGAACTAGTAATCCAAAAAGGAACTATGGCAATGGAAGTCGCTATTTTAAGACATGTTAACGGAATAAGTGATAATGTATGGGAACAAAATGTAGTTCCGGAATTGAAAAGATATTGTGAAAACGATGTTCGAGCAATGATTATGGTATATGATTTTATAATGTTTTTATTTAGAAAAAAATTTCCAGAAATAGAAGAATATGAGTATAAATTAGAAGACGTTGAAAACGAACAAAAAAATTACACATATTCTTCTGGTAAGATAACTTACAATATCAAGAACGATTAAAAAACAATATTATTTTTTGTGAAATTATAATATAATTTTAATAATTTAAATTATTAAAGGAGAATTAATGAAATATTTAAAAATCAATTTAGAAAAAACATCTCAACATTTAGATAAAAAAATGATTGATTCACTACAAGATAATGTCACTAAAATTCATAATGATGTTTTAAATAAAAACGTTGCTGAAAAAGATTGACTTGGATGATATGATCTACCCGAAAATTATAATAAAGAAGAATTTTCAAAAATGGAACAAAAAGCTAACGAATGACACAAAAATGGAGTTGAAGTTGTTGTTGTAATCGGTATTGGTGGTTCTTATTTAGGTGCAAAATCTGGTTATGATTTTATTTATGGTCCTTACTCAATGAAAAAACCAAAAATGGAATTATTATTTGCTGGAAATGACATTTCAGCTGAAACATTAGTAGCAAAATTGAATTATGTAAAAAATAAAAAATTTGCAATTAATGTTATTTCCAAATCAGGAACAACACTTGAACCTTCAATAGCTTTTAGGGAATTTAGAAAAATTTTAGAAGAAAAAGAAGGAGAAAATTCTAAAGATTTAATTGTTGCAACAACGGATAAATCAAAAGGTGTTTTATTCGAATTAGCAAGTGAAAAAGGATACACAAAATTTATAGTACCCGATGATATCGGTGGTAGATTTTCAGTTTTAACTGCTGTCGGTTTATTCCCATTTTTATGTGCTGGAATTGATGCTAAAAAAATATTAGATGGAGCAAACGAAACAAACAAAGAGTTAAGTTCGCATAAAATTAGTGAAAATGAAGCTTATCAATATGCCGTCGCTAGATTTTTATTACATACAAAAAATAACTTTACTATTGAAATGATGGTTTCATACGAACCAAAAATGCAATATTTTATGGAATGATGAAAACAATTATACGGAGAGTCAGAAGGTAAAGACGGAAAAGGAATATGACCTACAAGTTCTATTTTCTCCACAGACCTACACTCTTTAGGTCAAATGATTCAAGATGGTAATAAAATATTATTTGAAACAGTTTTAACACTTAAAAATCCACAAGATAATATAGAATTCACTACAGACGAAGTAGATTATGATAAGCTAGGATATTTAGATAAAAACAACTTGCATTCTATTAACAATACAGCTTTTGAAGCTACTTCACAAGCTCATTATGAAGTTGGTAAAATACCAGTTATTCATATGTTATTTAATAAATTTGATGAATCTACTTTAGGTGCTCTTTTCATCTTCTTTGAAAGATCATTAACAATGAGTGCATACTTGCTTGGAGTAAATCCATTTAATCAACCTGGTGTCGAAGTTTATAAAAAGAATATGTTTAGCATGCTAGGTAAAAAATAAATAAAAAAAATAGACTTTTAACTTATGTTAAAATGTCTATTTTTTATAATTTTGTCACTTCAACAGTCGATATTTTTTTCTTTTCTTTGCTAATTTCAATGATTTTAAATGCTACTTTATCATTTAAAACATATCTAGCATTTTTGTAAAGTCTCGTTTTAGAAGTTTTTAATAGTATAAAATCTCTTAAAGTTAAATCGTGTTCACTATCTTCTAGTAATGAAGAATCTATTTCAAGTTGTTTGAATAAATCTCACATTATCACATCACTTTGTACTCTAGATTTTTCTAATGAAATTTCATAAATTTGTTCATCATCATCATATTCGTCATATATTTCTCCGACAATTTCTTCAACAATATCTTCGATGGTTATAATTCCTAAAACATCTGTGCTACTATTATTCTCAACTACAAAAGCCATTTGTGCTTGTGCGCTTCTCATTTTTTCTAAAGCACTTGATAATATCGAATTTGACGAAATTTGTGGAACTTGTTTAACATATTTTAATAGTTGACCTTTTTTAAGTAAAAAAATATCTTTTAATAATACAATTCCTATCATTTTTTTATCTTTTTCAATAGGTATTCTTGAATAATTTGTTTCTGCAAAAACCTTAAGAGCATCAGCTATACTAGTTTTATAATTTAAATATGTCACATCTTTCATTCTAATATAATGAGAAGATACTTTTGTGGAATCTAAATCAAGTGCGTTTTGTGCTAGCAAACTTTCTCCTGTTTGCAATACCCCTTCGTTTTGAGCAATATTAATTATATTTTTTAAATCTTCTTCTGAATGCGTAACATAAACTTTTTTAGATAATTTACTAATTGGTCATGTTAAAACTCAAAAAAATCAATAATTAACATCAATTCATCAACTTCACATTTTTAAAAACTTTTTAGGGTTAGTTTTTGCTAATAATTTTGGAGTAATTTCTCCAAAAATAACTAAAAGTGGAGTTACTAATGCGGTTGAAATTACAGTTGTTAAAAATGAAGCGTTTGTATAGTTTTCAAACACCTTTCCTAATAATAATGCAGTCATAGTTGCGGATAAAACATTGACTATATTGTTTGCGATTAATATTGTTGTCAAAATTCTATTATATCTATTGCTATGCTTTTCTATTATTTTAGAAAATTTTTCTTTATTTTCAACCATTTCATATATTTTAGCTTTAGTTAAGGTAGAGTAAGCAGTTTCACAACCACTATATACTCCACTTAAAAAAAATAAAGCAAGTAGTATTGGTATAAAAATGTAATAATAATAACTATCCATGAGTAATACCTACTTTAATATTACTTTTAAATCATCAATAATAAGAATCCATTATTCCGCTTCTCCTTTTAATAATTATCTTCTTGGTTTTCTTGAAACAATACAATGTTTCCTTCGAAATATATATTAGAAATACCAGGTTGTCCATTTCTATTTTTGGCAATAGTTAAATCTATTTTTATAGGGTTATTTCTATCTTCAATATTTGTTGTTTTTTCTTGTAAAAATTTACTTGATCTATTTAAAAATATAACAATATCAGCATCTTGTTCAATTGAACCAGATTCTCTTAAATCATGTAATTGTGGCCTTTTATCTTCTCGTTGTTCAACAGTTCTTGAAAGTTGCGACAACGCTAAAATTGGTATTTCTAATTCTAAAGCGAGCGTTTTTAATGTTCTTGATATTATAGAAACTTCATTTTGTCTATTTCCATTAGATAAATTTCCGCCGCTCAAAAGTTGTAAATAATCAACAACAACAAAATCTAATTTAGTTGGTAACTCTTTTGATAAATATTTAATTTTTCAAATAATATCTGATATTTTGCTCGAAGGTGAGTCATCAAAATATAATCTATCTAAAGCGTTATTATTAAATGATTCTTTTAACAAATCAATTTCTTGTGGTGTCAATTGTTTTGGGTCTGATATTTTACGCATTGGCGTTCTAGAATTTGCTGAATAATATCTTATTACCAATTCGTTTACAGGCATTTCTAATGAGATGAAAGCGCAATTACGTTTAGGGTTTTTTAAAATATTACTTACAATATTTAATGCCAAAGCCGTTTTTCCAACACCAGGACGAGCTGCTAATACAATTAATTGACCCCCTTTAAAACCATTTGTAAATTTATCAATTCCATGATATCCTGTAAAAATTCTATCATCATTATAGGAACCATCACTTTCCATCATTTTTTGCATTTGTTCTTCATAATTTTTCGTAGCTTCCGATAGAGAAATAAAACTGCTATTATCTACGGTGTCAACTTTATTATTAATGATAAATTTTTCAAAATCTTCAACACAATCTTGAAACTTAATATCAGTTTTATTTTTCATAGAATTTACAGTGTCATTATAAAAAACTTCCAATAGTCTTAACTTATGTAAATCTATTAATTTTTGGATATAATTTAAGAAATTATTTTCATTAACTATAAATGTTGATAAATCATTAAGTAATCCCTGATCCACCAAAGGAAACCTTTTAGCTAATTCGTCGTTAGATGCTAAGAAATTACTTAAATCTGTAAAAGAATAAGATACTATGGAACCTTCATTTGAATCTCTTTTTAATTTTATAAATTCAAAAACTTGTCTATTATCCGCATAAAAGAAAACATCCGCATTTAAATATTCTATACCCATTGTTTGCTTATCTTCAACTGATATCATAACTGCTAAAACGCTTCTTTCGATGTTATAATCATGAAAAAGTGTATTTGTCAAAAACTTTGAAGATAATTTTTCAAAATTAGAATATTTTAAGATCTTATTAAATTTATTATTTGTGTACATTTATTTTTATTTCTATTCTAATTTTTGCAACTATATCTTTATATAATATAGCTTCAACATCATGTTTTCCTTCAGAAATTAAATGAATTTTTTGAAAAGCGTGTTTAGGAACATTAAAACCAAGTTTTGAAACTTCTTTTTCAACATCTTTAGTAGAAATAGATCCATGAACATTTAAATTTTTATTTCCATCAATATTTGCACTTAATTCAAATTTTAAAACTAAATTTTCTAATTTGTTTTTTAAATCGTGAGCCTCTTGTCTTGTTTGATACTCATCTGAAACCAATTTATTTAATTTTCTTTGTAATTCGGCATAATTTTTCTCATTATATGGAACACCGATCTTATTTCTAACTAAATAGTTAGTACCATAACCTGGAGAAACATCAATAATTGTATTAGCTTTTCCATCTTTTGAATCTTTAATTAAAATTATTTTCATTTTTATCCTTCCTTATTTCCGTTTTGAGAAATTGCGTGTTTAATATTATCAATAAATACTTCTAATTGCTCATCACTTTCAGCAGCAGCAACACTAAAGTGACCACCTCCACCAACAGCCTCACAAATTATTTGAACATTTGCATTTATCCCACGTGCACTAAGTTTATATTTTTTAGTACCTTTTAATCTTGCTACAACAAAAGAAGCAACACGACCTTTAATTTTTAAAACTTCATTTGCAGCTATAGAAATAACATCATTAGTTACTTCGATATCAGAATAAGCTAAATAAAACCCTTCTTTTATTTCGGTTATGTTTGATAACATTGATTCTATTAATTTTTCGGTTTTTTCATCTATTTTTAATAAGTCCCTACTAATAACAGGGTTAGCACCCTTTAAACCCAATCAAGCTGCAGCTTCAAAGGCTCTCGGAGTTGCTGATTTTGAAAAGTTATTTGTATCTAAATATATACCATTCAATAACATTTGTGCACCGTTAGTATCTAAAATATTTTTGTATGATAAAAACATTAATATTTCAGTTACTATTTCGGAAGCACTCGAAGAACTTGTGTCAATAAAAACATTGGTTTTTAAAGCATAATCAACTTGTTTTGCAACTCTATGATGATCGAAAATAAAAATATTTTCACGTTTGGTATTCACCAATAAATTAGGATTATCCGTTCTTAAAGGATCAGAATTATCAACCAAAACAATTAATGTATCTACAGAACTATATTCCAAGGATTGTTTTCTATTTATTAATATTTGACTTTTATTAAACCAAGGATTTGATTCTAATCAATTTTCTACCGTGCTATCGTACGTTTCACTACATATATATGATTTTTTTCCAAACTTTTTAGCAATTAAATGTATAGCATATGCGGAACCCAAGGCATCTAAATCTGCTAATCTATGTCCATAGATAATAACATTTTTTATTTTTGTATCTTCTAATTTTTTCGAAAAATAGCTAGAAACTTCTCTAATTTTTGTTCTATTATTGTCCGGAAGTATTTCGTTATTAGAACCATAATATTTATGTGGCATAAAATTAGAAAATATTGCCACTTGATCACCCCCACGTGATTGAGCTTGAACTAGAGCTTTTTTTGCCTGTTCTAATTTTTCATTTAATGAATTTCAACCGTGAGCGACACCAATACTTAATGATAGTTTATTTATATTAATTTCTTCTCTAGAAATATCTTCTTGTATATTCATAAATGGATCAAAATTATTTTCAATTAATTCTTTTAAAGTTAATTCATTTGTAAAAATAAGAAATTTACCATTAGTATATTGTCTATAAATAATATTATATTTTTTAACGCATTCATTTATTATATTGATTACTATAGAATTAATTTTAAATAATTGTTCTTCTGAAAGAATTGATTGATACAAACTATAATTATCAATTTCTAATTCTGCAATAACTGGCTTTTGCTCTCAAATTTCATTTTTATAAATTGATTCAGTAGTTATATCTCTTATTACTACAACATTATTTAGAGGCCAAAATTGAACTTCATAATCATTATTATCATTACTAATATTAAAATTATTGGCCTCAAAATTTAAATCTTTATATTTTGGGTTTATTTCTTTAAAAAAATCAAAAATATTTTTACCAATAAAATCTTTTTTGAATTTTGTTCTTATGTACTTTGTTGTATATAAAATTTTTTTCTCAACATCATAAATAATTAAACCGATAGAATTAGAATCCATTATATCTTCAACAAATCCATTGAATGATTTCTTAATAATTTCTCTACTTTGAGCAAAATACAAAATAGTTTGATTTATCGTGTATGATGTTAATATCAATCAGATAACAACTGATAATTCAATTATTAATCAATGTGTATGTATGTTTATATTCTTGACATAGATTATAGAAATAGAAATTATCAATATTAAAATTAAAATAATAGATAAAAATGCAAATGCAAGATATTTTTTTCTAGTATTCATCAATTCCTTTCCGAAACTTTAATATTTAATTAAATTATACATTATTTAAATTCTTATTTATATTTAAATAACAAAAAGGACGAATTATCTATCGTCCTATTTAATTAATGACTATGTGAATGGAATGATAAAACAAAAATTGCAAACAATATTCCGATAAACATCATTAATATAACAAAAAAATATTTCCTTTTATTGAGAATTCAATGGTAGAATTCAGGTAAAAACTCTACTAGAGAAGTAAAAATAAATATAGTACCAATTGTTGAGTAAATTAAAGAATTTATGTATTTTTCATTTCCAATATTAACGAAAATACCAATAATCATAAAAGGTAAAAAAAGTGATAATCCTAAAAACGAAATCATTAGTGATTTTACAGGAGAAAATCCTGATTCGCGTAATCTAACGTAAAAAATTAACTCTTCAGGTATTAAATGCAATATTAAAGAAAAAAGATAAGCTGCAGTTAAGGTTGTAACACCTCCATCTGATAATTGCATTTCTGCATAATATCCCGAAAGTATATTTTGGGATAAACTATACCCAATTAATAAACCTTCTGGTATTCTATGTGTTAGTAGAAGTAATAAAGCAATCATTTTTAACTTTTTCTCTACTTTTTCAACAAAAATTGTATCTTCAGCTAAATTTATTCTATCATCTTTATTCGACATAAATTCTTCGTGAGAATGATGGTGTATTTCTCCGTCAGAATTATTATGTTCATGTATAAAAACACTTAATTTTTTAGACTTCATTAATTTTTGGTTAAGTTTATATGATATAACAAATTTAATCACTATTGCAATTATAAGCCCTAAAAGTGATCCTCCTCCAACTAAAAATATATTATATAAATACGTTTTATTAGTTGAAAAATTATTGTTAAACGCATATAACGAAGATTGCTCTATTGATTCACGTAAAAAACCAAAAGTTGCAAGTATGATAAAGAAACCTGTTGAAAAAGCATATAAATAAACTTTTATATTGCTATTTAAAAGTTTCTTCGCAAAAGGTAAAGTTACGGATAAAATGGTTGGTATAGAAAGTAATATTAGTAAAAAAATTAAAACTAATATTACTTTAGAAGCTCCCTCATTTTGAATACCGTTATTAATTCCTTTATAAATTTCGTAAATTCAATTCATTAAATTTACTCCTGAATATTATGATAAACTTCTTGAACGTCATCATCTTCTTTTAATTTATCAATAAATTCAAATAATTTTTCTTTCTTTTCATCATCATATTCAACATACATATTTGGTATGTATGTAACTTCGCATTGAATAAATTCATCAATTTTTAATTCTTCCTCTAATTTAGATTTAACTTCAGTAAAATTGTCTGGTTCTGTTAAGATAACAAAAGTATCATCGTTTGTTTCGATATTTTCAGCCCCGGCTTCTAATGCTACCATCATTAAATCGTCCTCTGAAACTAATGTTTTAGATATTTCAATTATTCCCTTTTTATCAAAAGCATAAGGAACCTGACCTGTTTTACCAAGCGTAGCATTTTGTTTATTGAAATATGATTGTACATTAGATTTTGCTCTATTAACATTATCTGTTAGAGCTAAAACCATGAATGTAGCTCCACCACTAATTGTTGCATTAAATAATAATTCAATGAATGATTCTGAATCTTTTGATCCTTTAGCTTTCGCTATAGCTCTCTCAATGTTGTCTTTTGGCATATTTTTTGATTTAGCTTTTGAGATAGCCAATTTAAGTGCTGGGTTAGTATCTGGATCTGGTCCCAACATTGCTGCTACATATATTTCTTTAGATAATTTTTGAAAAATTTTTCCTCTAGCTGCATCTTGTGCACCTTTTCTATGTGCTATATTTGCCGAATGTGAATGTCCTGCCATATTAATCTCCTTTTATTTTATATTATTTGGCTTATAAGCACCATCTCTTTTGTGTTTAGAAATCTTATGCTTATGTTTGATTTTTTCTATTGATTCATCTTTAATATATGAATTAATTTTATCTTTATCATTTAAATGATTTATATAGTAATCAAGTTCTAAATAACTAAAACCTAATTCATCTTCATCATTTTGTCCTTCTCAAAGTCCTGCTGATGGCTTCTTGTTCAAAATACTTTCTGGAACCCCCAAAATTTTAGCCATAAAATTAACCTCACCTTTGGTTAATCTAGAAATTGGTAACAAGTCAGCTCCACCATCCCCATATTTTGTGAAATAACCTATATAAACTTCATCCGCATTATCAGTTCCAAGAACTAATGAATTATTTTCTTGAGCTAAAGCGTATAAAGTTGTCATTCTTAATCTAGGCTTAATGTTTGCTATAGCTAATTTGTTAGAAATATTTAATTGTTTTAATTGTGCTTCAAAAACACTACTTAAATCAACTTTAATAAATTCTTGACCAAATGTTTTTTCTAACTCACTAATATGTTTTAAGTCATAATCACTCATTGATGATATTGGCATAACAACACCAATTGTAGTGTTTGGAGCAACTAATTTAGCTAAAGAATAAGTTAATGCAGAGTCAATTCCGCCACTAATACCAACTATAAAACCAGTCGCATTCGCTTTTTTTAATTTATTTTTTAAAAACTTTTTTAAAACTTCAATATATTCTAAAGTTTTTTCTTCAGAATATATCGGAACATTATTATTGTATGATGTTATTTTGCTCATTTATTTCTCCTCTAGAACATTCTTATAAGGTAATTCCATCTTATATATGTGTAAATTATTAATTTTATTAAATTTAGTCCTTACAATTTCGTGCAAATGATAAGCAAAAACTTCTTCGTCTAAATGAGGTATTTCCAATATATTAACATTAGTGTTTTTATATGTTATTCAATCGCTTCACTTAAGATCGCTTGTTATAAATAAATCAATTTTTTCTTTCATTTCTATTATTTGACCTATATAACCGCTACCGCTTAAAAAAGCAATATTAGTAAATACTTTATCATAATTTTTTTTATCTATATTTGTTCTAAATGAATGTAATCCTAATTTTTGCTTTAATAAAAGAATAATTTCTTTTAAAGAAGTTTTTTTATTTATTATAGCACTATACTTTGGAGAAGTATAATCAAAATATTCTTCTAAACCAATATATTTAACTATTTGATACGAAGTACCAAGAGGTGAACAATCATAATTAGTATGCATAGAATAAGAAGTTATTTGATGTTCTCTTAATTTAGAAATAATTTCCTTTTTATAAGGTGCTTTTAAAAATTCTGTTTTTTTGTCTTTTTCAAATAAGAAAGGATGGTGAGTTAAAATTAAATTACATTTTTTTTCAATTGCAAATTTTAAAACATCATTTGTTAAATCGATTGCAAATAAAATACCTGTTATTTTTTTATGTTGTTGAGTTTTAACCGAATATCCTGAAGGGTCTCAAATCTCTTTGTTTGATAAAGGATATATTTTTTCAAGTTCATTGATTATTTCTTTTAATTTCATATTATGCGTGATAATCTTTTAAATTTTTACCAAATTTAGGATTATTTCTAAGTTTTCTTAATATTTTATTTTCAATTTGTCTAATTCTTTCTTTAGAAACATTATTTCTAGAAACTGCTAATTCTTCTAAAGAATGTACTCTATAACGATTACCGTCTTTGTCATAACCAACACCATAACGTTTACAAATTAATTCTTTCTCATCTTCTTCTAGCGTTTCGTCTATCATTTTTAAAATCAAATCAGATAACTCTTCGTGAGCTGAAAAATCAACTGGCCCAATTGTATTTTCGTCTTTAATAAAATCACTAAATGAAGAATCATTTTCTTTACCAACTTGCTTATCAAGAGAAATAGGGTCTATATTAATTTTTTTGATATAAGCTACTTTATCAGCTGTAAAATCATTATTTCCAGCAATTTTATTAATTTCATCTGCTATTTCTTTATCAGAAGGCTCATAACCCAAATTATGTTGAAGTTCACGTTCTATTTTAGAAACTTTATTAATTGTCTCGACCATATGAACAGGAACTCTAATAGTTCTTGCTTGATCTGCTACCGCACGTGTGATTGCTTGCCTAATTCATCATGTTGCATATGTAGAAAATTTAAAACCTTTTGAAACATCGAATTTTTGAACAGCTTTCATTATACCTTGATTTCCTTCGGAAATTAAATCTATAAAAGAAAGTCCTCTGTTTTTGTATTTTTTAGCATTATTAATAACTAAACGTAAATTACGTAATACTAATTTATCTCTAGCTCTTTTTCCTCTGAATCCACCTTTTTCTATTTGGCGACAAATCTCAGCTTCTTCTTCATCAGTTAAAAGATTACCATATTTACCAATTCAACGCATATATCACTTAACAATATCATTTGTTTCTGTTAATTTATTAGCTAAATTGCTTGTTTTTTTATTTTCTGTTTCCAATAATATAGATTGATTAGGATCGAAATTCAAATCTAAATCAAAATCTTCGTCATCTGATGAGGAGTATAAATCATCATCTTCTTGCTCTTCTTCTGATTCTTCATCTTCTTCAGAGTCTAAATCTTCATTATCATCGTTAGAATAATCGTATTCTGTCTTTTCATCATCAGAAGAATCTAGATCTTCGTCATCTTCAAACAAATCAGGGTCTAATTCATCATTATCTGAATCAAAATCAAGATCATTTTCTTCTGATTCTTCATTAAATTCTAAACCTTTTTTATCTTTCTTTTTAAGTGTTTTTTTAGTATTATTTTCTAATTCTTTTGACCATGTATTATCAATTAGTTCATCATCACCTTGATCAACTTTATTACTAATGATTTTATGCTCCATAAGAACTTCAAAAAATTCGGTAATACCGTCATACTCGTCATCTTGTGATATGCTTAATTTTCTTTTATCTAAGATATCAAAAACTTCTTCTTGAGTGAAAAAAGTTTTATTTTTTCTCTTTAACTCTTGTTTTAAAATGTCAATTACTAAATCATAATTATTCATTTTATTCTCCTTTAGGTTTTTTCTTATTTATAGTTGTTTTTACGTTTCTCGAATTGTAAGCTCTTATTAAATCGATTTGAGAGATATCGATATTAGCCATATTATTTTTATTTTTTAATATAAATTCATTAGTAAATGCTCTTATCAACGGGTCTAAACTTATTTCTCACTCTTCACCGTTTAAATTTAATTCATTTTTTATTCTTTTTGAATAATCATCAAAAAAAGAATTAATAGAAATTTGGTCTATATTAGAATTTTTATTTTCCAAATAAATTAATTGTGAAAAAATATTTTTTAAATCGTTTAAAACTTCTTCTTTTTTAATGCTAATAATATTCTTTAGGTTATTGCTTATTTCAAAATCGTCTTCTAGACTATCCAAAAAATCTTCAGAATTGTCGCTTTGCTTGTGCATTTGTTGTATTTTAGTATATATATTTCTATATAATTCATGTTTTAAAAAGAAAAATCTATTATCTGATTGATCGATCTTGTCATTAATATACTTATTTTCTAACATATATATCAAAAATTTAATTTGTATATTATTATTAATAGTTTTGCTTAAAAGATTTATTGAATTGTTATTGATATATGTATTGTTAAAATTATTGTTGTAATAATTTTTAGAATCTAAATTTTGTTCATTAAATTCAATAGGTTCATAATTAGGTATTAAATCGTTTTCATCTAAAGTAATTGTGTTTTCATAATGAATATTATCTTTTGGCTCATGTTCAATATTATTTTTTTTAACTTCTATTTTATAATCGTATGATTTATTAAAATTATTAATTATGTAATTCGAAAATTTTTCGGGTAAATATTCTAAAAATTCTATAATGTCATTTTCAAAATTTTGCAAGCTACTAAAATCTCTATTATCAATTAGCCTATTTTTATGAATAAAATGTTCATAAATAAAATCTAAAGAATTTTTAGTATTATCTAAAAGTTCTGTAATTTTATTTTTTCCATATTGTTTAAAAATTTCATCCGGATCTTTATTATAAGTATTTACAATAATATCTATATCATGAACTCCGTGCTTATATAAAGAAAGTATTGATTTTAATGATGCATTTATTCCTGCTTGATCGTTATCTAAAAATAACTTAATTTTATAATTTTTAATATTAGATATATGTGATTCACTAAGTGCCGTTCCCATTAACGCTACCACATTTTTGATATCAGATTTATAGAGAGCAATTACATCAAAAAAACCTTCAACAATAATAATTTCTTTTTTTGCTTTTATAAATTCTTTTGCATTGTGAAAATTATATAAAATTTTAGATTTTTTAAATAATTTAGTTTCTGGCGAATTAATATATTTACTTTTTATATTAGGATCTAAAGTTCTACCACTAAACCCAACTACTTTACCATTATTATCACGTATAGCAAACGTTACTCTATTTTTAAAAAAATTATATAAATCACTATTTAAAAGTCCGGCATCTATCATTTCTTTTTCTGAATAATTTAGTTTATTAGTTAAATAATCAACTAAATCCGATTCTCTTGAATAACCTAAATCAAAAGTGTTTAATATATCAAAATTATTCACTTGTCTATCGTTCAAAAATTTTTGAGCACTTTCAAATTTTAATAATTGTGTTTTTAAAAACGTGTTTGCAGCATCTAATAGTTCAAGTAAATTTAATTCTTCATTTGAAAAAGTTGATAAAGGATTAAATTTATAGTTAGAAAAATCATAATTATATCCAATCATTTCCGCCAAAAACTCTAATGCTTCAACGAAGTTTTTACCGGTTTTTTTCATAACAAAAGTTAGTGAATTTCCGCTTTCTCCACATGAAAAACACTTATAAATATTTTTTTGTGGCGAAACGCTAAAACTCGGATTACTATCAGAATGAAAAGGACAAAGTGCAGAATAATTATTACCTTTTCGCTTAAGAGTAAGAAAATTAGATACAACATTTACAATATTTGAGTTTGAAATTATTTCATTAACAATCTCAGTTGGAATTGTTGCCATTTAATTAAACTCCTTTTATTTTATAAATATTTAACAATATCCTCAATAGAAATTCTGATTTGATCCATTGTATCTCTATTTCTTAATGTAATTGTGTTATCTTCTAATGTTTGATAATCTATAGTTGCACATCAATATGTACCTATTGCGTCTTGACGTCTATATCTTTTACCAATAGAACCAGCGTCATCATAGGTTACACTAATGCCTTTTTCTAGTAATTTTTCGTAAAGTTCAACCGCAGGTTGAGAAATTTTTTTCATCAAAGGTAAAATAGCTAATTTAAATGGTGAAATTTCAATAGGAAATTTTAGCACAACTCTTTCATCGTTTTCTAATGCTTCAACATTATAAGCGTCTGAAATTACAGCTAACATTAAACGATCTAGCCCTATACTTGGTTCGATTACATATGGTATTATTTTTTTATTTGTTTGTGGATCTAAATAATCTAATGATTCACCTGTAGCTCTAGAGTGAGACTTTAAATCAAAATCGGTTCTATTTGCCACACCTAGCAATTCACCTCACCCAAAAGGAAATTGAAATTCAATATCACTTGTTGCTGTTGAATAATGCGAAAGTTCTGAATCATCATGTTTTCTCAATCTAATACTTTCTTCTCTAATTCCTATTTTTTTAACAAAATTTCATGCCTTTTTTATGTAATAATCGAATCATTTATCAGCTTCATCGGGATGTGTAAAAAATTCAAGTTCCATTTGTTCAAACTCTCTAGTCCTAAAAATAAAATTCCCGGGTGTAACTTCGTTTCTAAAACTTTTTCCAATTTGTCCAATACCAAAAGGTAATTTAGATCTTGAAGTTCTCAAAACATTTTTAAAGTTAACAAAAATACCTTGAGCTGTCTCAGGTCTTAAATAAACAACAGATTTTTCACCTTCAACCACACCTTGATGAGTTTGAAACATCAAATTAAATTTTCTTATTTCTGATCAGTCTGTTTTTGAACCTTCATATTCATTTAAATTTTTTATTAAAAAATCTCTCATTTCATCATTAGACATTTTTTCTGGTATTATATTTTCATCAATTTCTTGAATTAATTTATCCGCTCGATATCTTTTTTGATTGACTTTATTTTCAATAAGTGGGTCACTAAAATTACCAACGTGACCGCTAGTAACTCAAACATTTGGATTCATTAAAATTTTTGAATCAATCAAGTGATTATTAGACTCTTTAGTAATAAATTCTAACTTTCAAGCACGTGCAATATTATCTTTTAATAAAGAACCTAACGGACCATAATCTCATGTATTTGATAATCCTCCATATATTTCACTACCTTGGAAAACAAAACCAAAATTTTTGAGATGATTTACTATTTCTAACATTTTTTCTCTTTTTATAGCCATAATATTTATTATACCAAATTTTTAAAAATGCTTTTTTGTAAATTTGGTATAATTCTCAGTTTTTTAAATTATATTATACTAATTAAAAAATATAAAAACAACAGGATAACCCATTGTTTTTATATTATATTTAATTATGCTAATGTAGGTACATATCCTAATCAAAGCATGAAAACTAATGTTATTAAAACTCCGAATGCTAATGAAATTAATAATACTGATCAGAACAAGAATGAATCGCTTTCATTTACATAAACTTCTTTTGTTTTTACAATAGTCTCTTCTTTTATACTATTTGAATAATCAGTAAATACTAATAAATGATCTTTATTTGAAGCTCTTTGAGCAACAAAAGCGTATGAGTAATTCATTTCTTCAACAAAAGCTACATATTTTCTATTGTAAATAACATAAGAAACTTCTTGTGATAATCTAAGATTTTCACCACCTTCTAATTGTACGTATGCAAAATTTTCAGGTGTATGTTCAATTTCTTCTTTTGCAAATATTTTTGTTGATAATATATTAGTAGAATTTACTAAAGACTCTGTAATTAATTTTAATAATTTTGTCTTTTTAACATCTTCGCTGTAATATTCTTTTAATTCTTTAGCAACTGATAATGAATAAGATAATTCATTTTTAATATCAGTTAAATCTTGAACTGATGTCGTTTTCTCTTCGACTACTTTATCAGAAATTTTTTCTAATTTATCGGCAAAAACTGCTAATGACTCTAATTGTTCTTCTTTTGAAAGGTCTTTAATATAGTGATATTTAATTAAATCATTATCATTTGTATAAACTTCTTTTATAACTTCAACCGGAACTTCTTTGATTACTTCAACTTCTTTTATTACTTCAACTGGTACTTCTTTGATTACTTCGATTTCTTTTACAATTTCAACTGGTACTTCTTTGATTACTTCTCTAACTTCAACTTCTTTTTGAATTTCAGTATTATCATAAGATTCTGCTCTTGCTTTTAATATTTCAATTTCTCTTTGTAAAGCAGCTTTATCTGAATTTGTGTCATTTAATTTTGCAAGTAATATAGAAACTTCATGTGAATCTACATTTTTGTTTTGTAATAAAAGTTGTAATTCTTCAATTTGTTTTTGTAACTTTTCAATTTGAACATCTTTAGGGTTTTTCTTTCTTTCAATAACAAAATCGTCATCAACAGGGAAGTAAGTTTCGTGATCACGTAAAACTTTAAAATCAACAATTTCTCTTAAATATTTTCCAGCTTCTTCATAATTTCTTAAACCAGTTTTTTGATCAACATTAAATTCTTTAAGAATATCAGATTCATCAACGTTACCATCGTATCTTTCAGTGTTAACTTCGAATTCAAAAACTCCATCTTCGTTTTTTTCAGAAATGAAAAGTCCACCAAAAACTTTTTTATCAGTTTGGAAATAAGTAGCACAATCATAACCTAATTCTAAGAATCAATTCATAGCATCTTTACGTGTTTTAAATAACGCTAAAGCAGATTTAACTTTTGGGTGTTTTAAAGCTCAAGGATAATTTTTATCATTACTTGGCTTGTATAAACATAATAAACGTTTCATATTTTTTCCTCTTTTAATAAATTTTAATTATATTTTTAATCTTGATTGGGATATTTTTATGAGATTATTCTTAATAAATAATCTTGTAATTATTATACATTTTTTGTAACTTAAAATAAATGAAAAATTAAAAATAAATATTACTGTTGTATATTTATGGATAAAATGCACTTTTTATTTTTTAAAATGTGTATTATTTTTTTGTTTTTCGCCGATAATATGGCATTTTCTGCATCTAGGTTCATATTCAGAATCCCCTAACAGGTTTAATTCACTGCTAATTTCCTTACGGAAAGAAAAAGCTGCATCTGATTTACATACCAAGCAAACGGCTTTTAATTTAGTTACATAATCCGCGATAGCTAGTAAGTGAGGAGTTACACCGAATGGTCTTCGCATAAAATCCATATCTAATCCACTTATTATTACTCTAACTCCTTTTAAAACTAAAAAATCTATCACTTCATAAATTCCATCATCAACAAAATTTATTTCATCAATAGCAACCGATTTAACGCTAGAATCTCAATGATCTAGTATTTCCTTAGCTTTTTCAATTACGATAGCATTTGTTTTTGCTCCGGTTCTGCTAACAACCATTGTTTCGCTAAATCTATTATCAAAATGAGGTTTAAAAACTAAAGTTTTTATTCCTGCAATTTCTAAAATTTTTAATCTTTTTAATAATTCAGCACTTTTTCCAGAAAACATTGGTCCAGTGATGATTTCTAGTGTTCCTTCAGGTTTTTTTAAAAACATATTTACTCCTAAAACAATAATTATAATGTTCTATTATTTTAAAACTATTTAAATAAATAAAAAGAAATAAAAAAATTTTTTCAAAAATTCATATTATTTTTTTGTTATACTAATATTTCAATAAAAATATTCGGAGGTACTTAATGGTTATTGGAATTAGCGGAATGATAAGTAGTGGAAAAAGCACTTTAACAAAAAAATTAACAAAATATTACGAAAATTCATTATTACTTGAAGAATTCGAAGAAAATGACGAGGTTTTTAATCAATTCTTAGAGTGATTATATTCAAAAAGAGAGAATTTAACAATGGGTTTTCAAGCATATGTGATTGAAAACCATACAACAAAATTAAATGAAATAATAGATAAATTTTATCAACTAAATTATTCAATGAATAAAAATCATATATTTTTAGATAGATTTAGTATAGAACATTACATATTCGCGTCGGTCATACTTTCAAAAAAAGGTGATAACTATTTAAAAGGATATGATGCTATGTTTAATAACTTAATAAAAAAAAGAGAAACACCAGATTTGGCAATTTATTTAGATTTAGACTATCAGACTTTTGAGAAAAGATTATTTAAAAGAGGTAGAGAAGTAGAAATAAACCACTATTCTGAAAATTTAGAATACTTCAAAAACCTTTTTTCACTTTACAAAGATACTTTTGAAAAACAGGCTAAAAAATATAATTTAAATTATGTGATAATAGATACCAAAAACTTAACTGAAGAAGAGGTTTTTGAAAAAACAATTGAAATAATTGAAAAACATAAAAACGAATGAATTCAAGAAAGAAAGAAATAATGGTTATATCTATAAGCGGGATGATAGGTAGTGGAAAAAGTACTCTATCCAAACTTTTAAATAAAAAATATGAAAACTCACTTTTATTAGAGGAGTTTAGTGAAAATGATGAAATTTTTAACAAATATTTAGAATGAATATATTCACAAAAACCAAATATTGATTTATCTTTTCAAGCATACATCACTGAATCTTTAGAAAATTCATTTAATATTGCTAATAAAAAATTTTTAAGCAAAAATTCACACAAGAATACACATATATTTTTAGATAGATTTAATATTGAACATATAATTTTTGCAATCGTTACACTTTCTAAGAAAGAACCTAGATACCTAAAAGCTTTTTTAGAAATGTCTGAACATTTAATAAATTTAGATAATAATCCAGATCTAGCAATTTTTCTTGATATTAATTTTGAAAATGTTAAAGATAGAATTTTCAAAAGAGGCAGAAAAGTTGAAATAGATAATTTTAATGAAAATTTTGAATATTTTTTTGAATTACATTCTATTTATAAAAAAGAATTTATTAATCTAACCACAAAATATAAAATACCATATGTAATAATAGATACTAATGAATTGAGCGAAAATGAAGTTTTTGATAAATCTATTAAAATAATCGAAAATTTTGATTTTACTCAATCAAAAAGAAATTAATATTATATTAGAAGTAAAAACATTAATACCGTTTTTACTTTTTTTGTTCATTTTCTTGAAAAAAACAATTATTAATCAGGAGGAAAATGAAGAAAAAATATAAATACTTAATTTTAAGTAGCATTGTAGTCGGGAGTTTAATAACAGCAACAATTCCTATTAGTTGAACTAATAAAAAGCAAATAAAATTTAATTCAAATAACAATTCAAAAACAACATTAAAAAAAGATAAATTCAATATTGAAATAAAAAAATTAGAAAATAAAGCGATAGATATCGAAAAGATAAACTCAAAAATTGAATCACTAAAAAATGAGAATAATATAAACTACGAAGAATTAGAGAAAAACGAACAAAAAGAAGTAGAAAGTGATCAAAAAATAAAAAATACTTTAAAAGTAGAATTAAATAATAACAAATTATTAAATTCATTTAAAAATATAGAAAATCTAATAAAAAATAAAATTTATTTAAATAATGATATTTATAAAATAAGTATAAATTACATAGATATAAATGAAGTTGAAAATAAAAACATAATTAATGAAATTAATCAAGAATTAAAAGGACTACTCAAAATTTTTAACTTAGACTTAATACATAGTATAAACCAATTAAGCGATATAGAAATTACAAATAAAGAATTATACATTGAAACTTATAGATCAATCTAAGAACTTAACAATTCTTTTTTAGACAAAATAGAAAATAACTATTTTGATAACGAAATAAGTAACTATAAATTATATATAGATGATTATTACTACAACTCATTTATTCTCAAAAATACTATTGAATCCAAGTTTGAACTAGATAAAAAATTACATAATATAAATTTAGATATTCTGCGTCATAAGAAATATTTGATTGAAGATAAAACAAAAACAAACGATTCTTTGATAAACCTTTTAAATCAAGAAATAGAAATGATAAAACGATTTTATTCTAGTTTCGAAAAAGAAATTAATACCATTAAAATTAAGACAAAAAACATGAATGAAATTGACCTTGCAATTCTGAATATATATAACGATACATCAATAAAAGTTTTTAATCAAAATTTAGAACTTAACCTCAATTTGTTTGAATATATAATTCCCAAGATAGTAAACAAATCAAATATCCATACATATGAAGAAAGTCTTAAAAAAATCAAAGATAAAAAAAGAATTACCAATGATTTTTACAATAGAAAAGATAAAAACAATCTAGAAAAATATATCTTTATAAATAATGAAACGATTAATAACTTAATTGATGTAATTCAAGTTATTTTAGATATCACAAGTACAATTGATAAAAACTATAATTTAGCAAGAGATAATATAAATGAAATAATAAATAATAATACTATTTTAGAAAATCAAATTATTGATTTAAATTCAGAATTAATCGAAAATAAAAATAAAATAAAATTATTAAATTCTAAAATAGAAGAAAATGAATTAATTGTCTCTAGAAATACAAAAGAAATTCTTTTGAACAGAAATAACAAAAACATTATTCTCATAGAAAATAATAAACTTTGAAAAAGTCAAAACGAAGAGAATTTATTGGAAATTAATAAAATAAATGAAAATATAAATAATATAGAATACAAAATAGAGCAGATTGTTTTAGAAATTAATAAAAATATTCAATTTATAAAGACAATTTCCGACAAAATAAGTAAATTAGAATTAAATACAAGCTTATTAATGAACGCACATAAAGAAAATATAGTTTTATATAATAGAATTTTAGAAACAATAGAATTATTATCTTCCGATAATGAAAATAAAAGTAAAATAATAAAGAAATTAAATGATCAAATTTTAATAATTGAAAATCAAAATCACGAATATAATAAATTAATTGAAGAATTAAAAAAATCAAGCCGGGATACCGAAAAGCAACTTAATGATCAAGAAAGAGTAATAAATAATTTAAATAATGAATTAAATTCTAAAAACGAAATTATTAAATCAAAAGAAATAGAAATAGAAGATTTTAACATAAAAATAGCTAACAATAAAAGAGAAATATTAAATCTTCAAAATGTAATTAGAGATAACAATAATGAAATTAATTCTTTAAATCAAAGGATTCAAGAAATTAATTCAGAATTAGAAGAAGCAAAAGAAGAAAATAATAATAAACAAGAAAAAATAGCACAATTAAATTCTAATATTAACGAATTAAATACTAAAGTTGAAAATTTAACTAAAAATAATCAAGAAAAACAAAAGAAGATCGATTCTTTAACAATTGATAATAATAATTTGAATAATGAATTATCATTAGTAATTGACGAAAATAATACATTAAAATTAGAGCTAGAAAAATCAAAAGAAGATATAAGTAATTTACTAAAATTAGTTAACGAAAAAGAGTTAGAATTGCAAGAAAAAAATAAAAAATATGATGAATTAGTAGAAATTATCGCTCAAAAAGATAAAGAAATTGAAAGATATAAAATCTTAATTAAGAATTATAATTCTGATTTAGAAAACAAAGAAAATATCATAATGCAATTAACAGAAGATAATTTAAGAAATAATCAAAATATACAAAATTTACAAGAGCAAAAAAGAAAAATTAGCGAAGAGTTAAACTCTAAAAAAGAAGAATTGAAGAATTTAAAAAGAGAAACAGAAGAATTAAATCAAAAAATAAGGCAAAACGAAATAGTTATAACCGAGCAAGAAGATAGAATTGAAAAATTAAACGAAATAATTAATCAATCTAAGATCGGACTTCAAAACTCTTTAAAAATACTTACAGATATGGTCAAGAACATAAAAGAATTAAAATGATTAGACACAACAATTAATTATCCTGGATATGGAATATCTATGTCATTTGAGATTGCTGACGCTAAAAAAAGTAGACTTTTAATAAAAAATAATTTAGAAGATATTGAAAATGTTATCGATTCTTATGAAGAATTAATAATATCTATAATTAACAAAATGTAAGTTTAATAAAAAAAGTAAAGAATAAACTTTACTAAGTTAGGTGAATAAAATTTGACACAAAACTCATATTAATTTTTTATTGATATGAGTTTTTTTCATTTTAATTTATTAAATTATATATTATATTAACACCGAAAATAATATAACTCAAATTATATT
>NZ_JAOPHP010000018.1 GCF_025515455.1 Mycoplasma sp. CSL7503-lung
AAAATATAAACATAAACATTATGAATAAAAAATAAACGTAAAGATACGTAAAATATAATTTGAGTTATATTATTTTCGGTGTTAATATAATATATAATTTAATAAATTAAAATGAAAAAAACTCATAAAAAATTAATATGAGTTTTGTGTCAAATTTTATTCACCTAACTTAAATCACTAAAATTCGTATTTTTTTATAATCATTTTTATCTATTTATCTTGAACTGAAGTAACACCTGGTAATTCTAAACCTTGTAATAATTCAAGTGAAGCACCTCCACCTGTTGAAACATGTGTAAATTTATCTTCCATACCTAATTTTTCAACAGCAGCAACTGAATCTCCACCACCAACTACTGTATATGCGTCAGCAAGTTCAGAAATTGATTCACAAACAGCGTATGTACCTTTTTGATAATTTTTAAATTCTGCAACTCCCATAGGTCCATTTCAAACAACTGTTTTAGCATCATTTAAAGTACTTTTTACTAATTCAATTGATTTAGGTCCTAAATCTAGACCCATGTATCCTTCTGAAATCTCAACATCTTGGAAAACAGGTTCAACATCTTTAAATTCTGTTGATGTAGCATGATCAATTGGTAAAACAACTTTTTCTGAATATTTTGATAAGAAATCTCTAGCTAAGTCTAAATAATCATCTTCAACTAAAGAAGTTCCAGTATTTAACCCTTGAGCTTTTAAGAAAGTATAAGCCATAGCTCCACCAATTATCATTTTATCTGCAATTTTAGCTAAATTTTCTAAAACTTGAATTTTATCAGATACTTTAGCTCCACCAATTATTGCAACATATGGATGTTCAGGTTCGCTAATAACTTTTTGAAGTGATGAAACTTCTTTTTCCATTAAATAACCTAATGCTGATTCGGCGATATTAGAAGCAATCCCAACATTTGATGCATGTTTTCTGTGAGCTGTCCCAAAAGCATCATTAACAAATACATCGCCTAATGAAGCTCAATATTTACCTAACTCATCGTTATTTTTACTTTCTGCTTTATTATTCAAATCTTCATATCTTGTATTTTGAACTAATAAAACTTCACCTGGTTTCATATCTTCAATACTTTTTTCTAATATTTCACCTCTTGTTTTTGATACAAAAATAACTTTTTGACCTAATTGTCTTGCTAATTCTATAGCAACCGGTTTTAAACTTTTAGATTTTAAATCTTCTTCAGTTTTAACTCTACCTAAGTGAGAAAATAAAATTGCTTTTCCACCTTCAGATACTATTTTTTGAATTGTTGGTAATGCAGCTTTAATTCTTTTTGTAGATGTAATAACACCATTTTTTAAAGGAACATTAAAGTCAACTCTAACTAAAACTTTTTTATTGTTTAAATCTAAATCATTTATAGTTTTTTTCATTTTTATCCTTTCGAACTACTAAATTAATTTGTTATTTAAATTATATAAAAAATAATATTTTTTTAAAAAATAAAATTATAAAAATTAAGAACTTTACCTATCTTCAAAAAATAAATTTTTATTACAAAAAATACAACTTTAACGTCTAATGTATTTATTCCGAATCTCTTATAAATAATATTTATTTATAAAATATGGTAAAATAATAATATATGATTTTATGACTAATTAAGAATAAAAAATAAGGAGAAAAAATGAAATTAAGTATTGTTTCTCTTATTGGCGATTCGTCCAAAGATATAGAATGATTCCTAAAGGATCTAAAGGATCAAGATAGTCAAGATTTTGAAA
Organism: Mycoplasma sp. CSL7503-lung; assembly: GCF_025515455.1. Lineage (GTDB taxonomy): Bacteria > Bacillota_I > Bacilli_A > Mycoplasmatales > Metamycoplasmataceae > Mycoplasmopsis. Next base: position 1,747 of record NZ_JAOPHP010000018.1, read on the forward strand.
TAATTTTATGCATTAATAAAAAACAAATAAACATACTTGAATCTTTGAAAGAATATTTCCTTTTATTTGGTTCAAGATTGAAAGTTGTTTTGAACAATAAAGTTGATAGCTATCAGTTAAATTTAATTAGTGCATTCAAAATTGCTAGAGGAGATTTTTTAGTAGTTATTAATTCAGAAAACACACTAAGAAAAAAATACGTATCAAACATTATCGAAGAAGCCGAAAAATATTTTGCAGATATATTAGAATTTAAACCTAGATTAATTGGCTCTATAAGATGAAAACCAAAAGCTAGGTTAAAATTAATTAACAAAGTTGATATCAATAAAATGCAAAGCACTTACGCTTATACATTTCCGTTTATTTTTAATAAAGTTTACAAAAAAAATCTATATAAAAAACTTGTTAAATATATGCCTTCTAATTTAAACGACACCAAGATGTGTGTTGAATTAAATTATATATTATTTTCAGAAGCAAAAACTTATATGTATCTGGATTATAGGGTTTATAGAGAATTTATAAACTCTAATACTTGATTTAATTCAAGGCACGTTTTAGATTCTTTCAACATAGTTGAAAATTACTTTAAGGAAAATAATCCTAAAATTTTAGAAGAAATTAATTATGCGAAAATGTATACAATAAAATTATTGTTAACTGGTTTTTTAAATGAAACAACATTTACATATAAAAGAATATATAAATATGAAAAGGAACAAATCCAAGAAAAAAGAAGTATCACATTCGTAAAAAGACATTATGAATTAATTGATAAGTTAGAAAATAACGCGATAAAAAATGATTTTTTTAAATCTAATATTTACTTAGCAAACGACAATGATGAATCTAAATTGATAAAAAAACCTTTATACAAAATTAAAAAAATGAAAATTTTAGACTTTTTAGAATAAAATGAAAAAATATCAAAACTCTTTTTTTTATAAGAGGTTTTTTTCAGAAATAATAGATTTTATCTTACTTTTGTTTGTTTCTATTCTTTTAGTTTGAGGAATCGGAATTTTTAGTTATACAAAAAATATCCCTACAAATAAACTTATTTTATCTATTCTAGTAGGAATATTCAATATTAGCATTTTTTTAATAGTTATTCCATTAGTTTGAAAAGGTAAAACTATTGGTAAATATTTATTAAAAATTAAAACCATTTCATCTAAAAATAATGAATTCAATTATATTTCTATTATTAAAAGATCTATGTTTAGTTTTTCTTTAATGTCATTAATGTGAACTTTAATATTTTTAGTAGCTTACTATAATTCATATTATGTAGATGATAAAAAAGGCAATTTAACTCTTGAAATAGTCAATGAAATTTTTCAAATTTTTACATATAGCATTAGTATCTTCAAATTTATTGATTATTTATTTGTAGTCGTATATAAAAAGAAATTATCGATAATAGACATAATAACAAAAACAAGAGTAGTTAATAAAGATGAAATCATAGTAGATGATATCGAGTTAATTAAATTAGTACCATTTTACTCAAAAAGAAGAAATATTGTTTATGTTGATGACAAAAAAAGTTTAAAAAGTGAGGAGAAATAATATGACAATTAATACAAAAAAAATTGATTTACTGAGTGATTTGAACGAAAAACAAAATGAAGCTGTAAAATATTTTGACAAGCACTTAAGAATTATTGCTGGAGCAGGAACTGGTAAAACTAAAGTTTTAACACGTAAAATTGCTTACTTAATAAATGTATTAGGGATACCCGCAAAGAACATATTGGGTGTGACTTTTACTAATAAAGCCGCTCAAGAAATGTCTATAAGAGTAGAGAAATATTGCAATAACTTAGAAACAAAACTAAATATTAAGACTTTTCACTCTTTTTGTGCAACTATTTTAAGAAATGAAATTCATAATTTAGGATATCGTAATAGTTTTACTATAGTAGACGAACCTGATAAAATTCAAATTTTAAGTGCAATTTATAAAAAATTGGAAATAACAAGTTCTGAAATTAGCTATAAAACAGCAATACATTATATTTCAACTCAAAAAAACAACACAACTGATTATAATCAATTTTATAACATAAAAAATATGGATCAAATTGAGGATAAAATATATTTTGAATATATAAATGAATTAGCAAGAAATGGCGCTCTTGATTTTGATGACTTAATAATTAAAACAAACATTTTATTCCATACAAGACCGGATATAGTTGAAAAATATAAAAAATTATATTCTTACATTCTTGTCGATGAATTCCAAGATACTTCAAAATTACAATATAGAATAATAAAAAGTTTAATTGGCGAAAATACACATTTAACTATTGTTGGCGACCCTGATCAAACTATTTATAATTGGCGTGGAGCAGATGTTAATTTAATATTAGATTTTGAAAAAGATTTTAAAGATACATTTACAGTTGTTTTAGACAAAAATTATCGTTCAACACAAAAAATACTTGACGCTGCTAATAAACTTATAAAAATGAATAAAAAAAGATACAACAAAGACTTGGTTACTGAAAACGGAACAGGAGCCGATATTGAATTTATGCATAGTTTTAGCGAAGAAGGCGAAGCTAAATGAGTAGTAAATAAAATTAACCAACTAAAAAAACAAAAAAATCAATTAAAATCTATTGTAATACTATATAGAGCAAATTACTATTCAAGGGCATTTGAACAAGCATTGATTGATGAGAATATACCACATAAGATAATAAACGGAGTCAAATTTTATCAAAGATCAGAAATTAAAGATGCAATTGCATTTTTAAGATTATTACATAATAATGATGAATTATCTTTTTACCGTATAGTAAATGTTCCTACAAAAGGAATTGGACACAAATCTATCGAAACAATTAAAGAATTTGTTGCAAAAAAGGGAAATTTAAATACCTTTGAAACAATTACAAATAAAAACAATTGAACTGAATTCAAAAAAGAACACCCAAATCTCGCTGTAAAATTATTTAAATTTTTACAGACAACAATACGATATAAAAAAGAATTAAAAAAATTAGAAATAACAAAACATTCAATATCTAAAATACTTGATTTTTACTTAATGGAACTTAACTATTATCAATTTATCGAAAAAGACACTAGTTTAAGAGGCACTGCAATTGAAAATGTTAAAGAACTAATTGCTTCTATTAAAACTTGAGAAGAGAAGAACAAAGATAAAAAATTAGCTGATTATTTAAATTATATTAATTTGTTATCGGTTACAGATGATTATGAAGGAAATACCAATTATGTAACACTTATGACTATACACTCAGCAAAAGGTCTTGAATACGATAATGTTTTTTTAGTAGGATTATCGCGTGGTGTGTTTCCTTCATATAGAATAATAGAAAAAATAGATTCAGATCCTGAAACCTTTGAAGAAGAAAGAAGGTTGGCGTATGTAGGAATAACAAGAGCTAGAAATAACTTATTTTTAAGTTCTTCTCGTGGTAAAATATTTGGAACAGACCTTTCTAAAGAACCATCTAGATTTATAACTGAAATGGGTATAAACGTTGATGATTATACAAATATGAATGATGACCACGGACTAGATTTAGATTATTCTCCTGATGAAATCTCATCAATAAATTCTAAGATGATTATTGGAGATATAATTTCTCATACAATTTTTGGAGAGGGAGAAGTTATAGATTTTGGTTCAGGTAATGAAGTTTTAGTAAAATTTAGAGACGGAAAAGAAAGAACTTTAAACAAAAGACATCATTCAATCAGAATTATAAGCGTCAAGGAATAAAATGAATTATTTAGTAATATTAATTTATATTTCAATTATTCTATTAATTTTTTTAATATCGTCATATTTAATTTTTAAATTTACTTATTTTTATAAACGAACTTCATCAGGTGTTGTAATTTTTAAAATTGATAATATTAACAAAAGAGTAATTAGAAATAATAAAAAATGTAACTTCCTTTCAACTTATTTAGATTCAAATAGTTTTCATTTTAGTAAATACAACTATATATCTATTAATGAGTTTTTAAATTTCTTCAATAAAGATAGCTCAAATAAAATAAAAGAAATAATAAATAAGAACTTACAAAACCAAGAAAGCAAAATAGAAGTTTTTTGAAATAATGATTTTAATATTAAATTAAGACTTTTCGAAAGAATTATTAATAAATTCAATAAAAAATTATTAGAAAACAAACCAATGAAAATGGTTATAAAAACAATAGATGGAAATAATTATTATTGTTCTTTAAAATGAGGTGTAGAATACAAAGATAAAATAAGTGATTTAAATAATATAATTTTAAATGATCAAACTAATAATGATTTTTTAAAAAATAAAAAAAATATTATTATTGGATTACTTTTAAAAAATTTTTATTTTTTAAATAAAAACAATAATAATACTGAATTTATAAATGATTTATTTGGATTAAATAATCAAATTGTTAATTTATTTAAAAGTGATGATTATATTTATTTGATACTAAAATATACATCTAAAAATCAATATAATAATTTTTTAAGCAAAATAAATGAAATAAATAATTCGAGCACATTATCAAAAATATATAAAAAAGCAACAATTATACAATACCCTAAAATAAATATTTATGAACAAGATTATATAAATGATTTAGTGAAATACTCTCTATATAATATCGACTATGATTCTCAAAATTATTCAAAATATTATTTTAATTATACTAATGATATGCGTAAAGAAATCCAATTATTTAACGAAGAATATTATAAATATAAGCAAATAATAACAGACAATAAAGACCCCAAAAAATGAGTTAATATAAAAAATATAGTCAACTATATTTCGAAGAATAAAACACAATTCAAAATAATTGAACCTAACTACGAAAGATTAAAAGAACTTTTCCGTTTTTACTTTTTATTTGATAAGAATGAATATTTATCTAATTTAAAAGAATTAAATTGATTTAATTATTTTTCCAAAAACTCTACAAACTTAGAAACAACTCAATTAATTTTCAAAATGTCTCAGTCTAGTTATTTATATATAAAACAAGAAGAATTTAAATCTAAAAATATAATTCCAATGATTTACGATTTAGGAACAATGTATGATATTAATTCATTGGAAAATAAAATATTATCTAATTATAATAATGAAATATTAACATTCTTTTATTTAGAAAACATAAATAGAAATATATCTTTTTTACTTGAAAAATTTAAAATCAAAGCAATCATTATATCTAAATCAATATCTTCTAAACTTTATGATTCTAATATTTTCTTGGATTGTTTAAATCTTTCTACGCAATTGAACAAAAACAAAAAAGTAGTTATATACGAAAGTCCTCCTGAAAATTTAGAACAAGAATTTATTAATAAAATTAAAATAAATTACAATTATTAAAAATAAACAACACATTTTTACAATATGTTGTTTATTTTTTTATTTATCATTTTCTTCTACGATTGTAGCTGTTTCTTCGTCGTTAGTATTATTGTTTGTTGCATTTTGTTGTGCAGCATAATTAGCAAAATCACGCATCATATTTTCAACTTGATCTAATTTTTCTTTTAAAGAAGAAATTTCTTTTTTATCAATAAGTTCTTGTAATTCTTTAATTAATTTTTCGCTTTCTTCTTTTGATTTAGCATCTAGCTTATCACCTTGTTCTGCGTTAGCTTTCTTAATTTGATCAATTAAACTTTCTGCTCTTACAATTGTTTCAACTTCTTCTTTTTTCTTAGCATCTGCTTCTTTGTTTGCTTCCGCTTCTTTAACCATTCTTTCAATTTCTTCCTCTGTTAATTTAGTAGAATTTGAAATTGTAATTTTTGCATCTTTATTATTTTTTAAATCTTTTGCTGTTACTGTTGTGATACCATTAACATCAATTGAAAATGTAACTTCAATTTGAGGAACACCTCTTGGAGCTGCTTCGATTCCACCTAAATTAAATGAACCAAGTGTTTTATTATCTGCTGCCATTTGTCTTTCACCTTGTACAACTCTAATTGTAACTTCTGTTTGATTATCGGCTGCAGTTGAAAATATTTGACTTTTTGTTGCTGGAATTGTAGTGTTTCTAGCAATTAAAGGAGTAGATACACCACCCATTGTTTCAATACCTAATGTTAAAGGTGTAACATCTAATAATAAAATATCATCAATATCTCCTGCTAAAACAGCACCTTGAATAGCAGCACCAATTGAAACAACCTCATCAGGATTTATAGAACGGTTTGGTTCTTTATTTAAAGTACGTTTAACCATATCTTGAACTGCTGGCATACGTGTTGAACCACCAACAAGTAAAACTTCATGTAAATCTGCTGATGTTATACCCGCTTCTTTTAATGCATCTTCAATTGGTTTTCTTGTTCTGTCTAATAAATGAGATGTCATTTCTTCAAACTCATTTCTTTTTAGTTCTAATTCGACGTTAAGAGGTCCGTTTTCAGTCATGGCTAAAAAAGGTAGGTTAATTGTAGCTACTGATTGATTTGATAAATCTATTTTTGCTTTTTCTGCTGTTTCTTTCAATCTAGCTTTAGCCATTTTATCATTTTCAACGTCATATCCGTGTTCTGATTTTATTTTTTTAACCATTCATTTTACGATTTCATTGTCTCAATCGTCACCACCTAAATGATTATCACCGCTAGTTGAAAGCACTTCAAATGTTCCGTCTTCTAATTCTAAAACAGAAACGTCAAATGTACCACCCCCAAGATCGTAAACTAACACTTTCATTGATTTATTTGTTTTTTCTAGACCAAACGCTAATGCTGCCGCTGTAGGTTCATTAATAATTCTTAATACTTCTAAACCTGCTATTTTACCTGCTATTTTAGTAGCTTCACGTTGTGAATTATCGAAATATGCAGGAACTGTAATAACCGCTTTTTTAACTTTTTGGCCTAATTTTGCCTCAGCATAGTCTTTCATGTATGATAGAATCATTGCTGATATCTCTTCTGGTTTATATTCTTTTCCGTTTGCATTTACTGTTTTTCCAGTACCAATTAATCTTTTAATAGAAACTATAGTATTTGGATTTGTTTCAACTTGTCTTTTTGCGACGTCACCAACAACTATATCACCATTTTTAAAACTTACTACAGATGGTGTTGTTCTTTTACCGTTTGGGTTTTCAAGTACAACCGGATTTTTACCTTCTATTATAGAAACTACAGAGTTTGTTGTTCCTAAATCTATCCCTAATATTATTTCTTTTGCCATTTTAATTCTCTCCTAATTACTAGTTAATTATTTATGTCTTAAATTATTTATTGTCTATATGGCTTCTTTTAACGAAGTCATAATATTATTATAACACATTTTTAGCAGTTAAAGCATTTAATTGCTAATTTTTTTATTTATTACTACAGAAGCTGGTGTAATCACTCTTCCTGAAAGTTTAACACCATATCTAACCACTTTAGTTATTTGATTATCATTATCTGTTTGATTATTTGTTTGAATTACATCAACCACTTGTTGTGTATTTGGATCAAATTCAGTATTTAAAGTAGGTATAATCAATTCAGCATTATTAGATTCTAAAACATCAATCATTTGCTTAATTACAATATTAAAACCTATTGCGTAATTTCTTAATTGGTCATTTTCTGAGTTCTCGGCAACCTTTTGAGCCATCACAAAATTATTAAAAGGATTTATAAAATCTTCTAAAAAACCTTGTAAAACAAATGATTTTACTTCGTCTTTTTCTTTTTTTGCTTTTTCGAATAAAACTTCTTTTTCTTTGGCTATTTTTTCCTCAACCGTTTGAGATAATTGTTTTGCTTTTTCTACAAAAATAGCTTCATTTATTTTTAGTTTATTTTCTAATTCTAATAACCTTTTTTCTAGCTCTAAATTTCTTTCTTCCACCTTCTTTAACTTTAATATTTCTAAGTTACGGGCGTCATAATTTATTAACTTAATATTTTTTAGATAAATTTTAATCAAATTACCAGCAATAGTTTTATTTTTAAAATCTTCAGGAACACTAACAGATAATTCCACTTCTTTTTTTACAGATAAACCAATAATAAATTTATCTACTTCTAAACCTTCGATATATTCATTCTTCCCTAATGTAATTTGTTTTTTTATTTTAAATTCTGGAAGTGATTCTTCATTTAAAAACACTTCAAAATCAGCTTCAATTATATTTCAATCCCTAAAATAGTAATGTCTATGTTTATTATTTTTCTTAAAATTCATTTATTTCTCCCTTTTTTCTTTTTCAACAAAAATTTCTAAAGCATTAAGTGCTGTACGCATTTTATTGTAGTCGGACGTACTTGAAGCTACCACTGATATTTCAGTAGTTGTATCATTATTTATAATACGTTTAGACATAAAAGAACCTGTGTCATCAACTGATATTTTTATTTTTTCATTTTCATCAAAGTGTGACTCTATTTTTTCTCAAATAGAATAATTTTCAATTAATTCAATCATCTTATTCAAGTTATCTCTATTAATTTTTTGACTTAAAATGATATTATTTTTACCATATATTTTATTTTCTTTATATTTTCTGATTTCATCATTAAAAACTTGTCTTACAAAAGAATCTATTATGTTTTGATAATTCTTAATTGATTCAGATAAAATATCTTTTAGCAAAAAAACTCTTTGAGCAAGTTCTGTTACTAAAACATCTATTAATCTCTCTTTAAAAATTTTTAAAGCTATTTTTATATCGTTTAAATTATTATTTTTGTCTATTGTTATCACTTTATGATATACCTGTCCTGTCGAAACAACCATAACAATCGTCGCTCTTTTTTCGTCTAAAACAGTCATATCAATACTTTTTAAGGTTTCGTTATTATTATAATTAGTTTTAACAAGAGTTAAACCTGTCATTTCCGAAATTATATTTGCTGCTTGATCAACAGTATTATCAATATCAATTTCTTTTTGCTTAAATATTTTTTCTAATTTGGTTATCATTTCTTTTTCAAATGATTGACTTAAATATATCGCATAATAGTTTAAACCTAATAAAGTAGGAGTTCTACCACTAGAACAATTAGCTTTTTGTAAATAACCTATTTCTTCAAGTTTATTCATTAAGTATCTGACTTTAGCTGAAGAAAAGCTAATATCACGAAACCTATCCATGAGCCCTTGGCTACTAACAGGTTCGCCTTCTTCGATAAATAATTTAACTGTATATTTTAATATTGGTTCTAACTTATTATCTAATCTTTGATTCATACTTTATAATTTTATCAAATTTTTAGCAGTCTAAAAGTTTTTTTGCTAAATTAAAAATAACCCTTTATTTAAGAGTTATTTAATACCCAAATTTAGATAGCGCTTTTTCATCATCATTTCATTTTTTAGCAACTTTTACCTTTAAATATAAAGAAACAGGGACCCCAAATTGATTAGACATTTTTATTCTAGCGCTTTTACTTATTTCCTTAATTTTAGAAGCATTTTTTCCAATTAACATACCTTTTTGAGAATCTTTCTTTACATACATTATTGCTTCAATAACAATATTATTTTCAGATTCTTGAAAATTATCGACAGATACAGCAATAGAATGTGGTAATTCATCGTACAACCTTTCTATTGCCGACTCTCTTATGATTTCCTTGGCAAGAAAACGCATGCTTTTATCGGTAATAGAATCCGGATCATATTGTAATTCACCTTCGTTAGAATATTCTTTAATAATATCGATTAATGAAACTATTGAAGAATCATTATATACATCTGTTGATACAATTTTATCAAATCCAAATTCGCTTAACTCATTAATTTTTTTTGTTAATTTTTCAGGATTTTTTTTAATTTTATCTATCTTAGAGATAACTGCAATTTTATTTTTAATATTTTCTATTTTGGATAATATTAATTTATCACCAGGGCCAATCTCTTCGTCTGAAGGAGATAAAAATAGCAAAAGATCAATTCCATCAATAGAGTCAAAAGCATTTTTGTTCAACACCTCACCTAGTTTATTTTTTGGCTTATGTATACCTGGGGTATCTGTAAATATAATTTGATGAGAATCGTCAGTGTAAACTCCAGTAATTTGATCTCTTGTTGTCTGTGCTACATTGGTTACAATTGCAACGTTGTACCCTAAAATTGCATTTAACAAACTACTCTTACCCACATTAGGTCTGCCAACTATACTAGCAAAACATATTTTCATTACTTGATATTCTCCATAAAAATTGGATAAGGAACAAGTTCTGCTACAGTATTAACTCTCTTTTGAGTTCCATCGTTTGAATATTGATAAACTAGTGCCTCTTGCGACATAAATTCGGTCATAACTTGACGACAACCTGCACAAGGTGTTATTATTTCGTTTTTTCTTGAAATTATGTGTATTTCTTTAAATTGTCCAACATGTCCACCATATGCAACAGACCCGAATAAAGCACTCCTTTCAGCACAAAGACCCGAAGGATAAGCAGCATTTTCTACGTTAACCCCGTAATATTCTTTTCCATCAAAATCAATCGCAATAGCCGCAACCTGAAAATTAGAATATGGAGCATATGCTTTTGATAATAAATTTCTTAATTTTTCAATCATTTTAATCCTCTCTTTTTATTTTTAATGGTTCAAAAATTTCATCAACAATCTTATTCATAACAACTCTTTCTTCTTCTAATTCATGATCATAACCATACAAATGAACTAATCCGTGAGTAAACAAATAACAATACTCTCTTTTAATACTATGATTAAATTCCTTTGCTTGTTTTTTCATTTTATCTCAACTAATTATTAATTCACCCAAATGAATAAATGGCATCTTTTCATAAAATTCTAAATTTCCAAAGTCAAATGATAAAATATCAGTGACATAATCTTTATTTCTATATTCTTTATTCAATTTACGAATTTTAGGTTTCGAAACAAATGTTACGTCCAATATTATTTTTTTACTTGGATCTATATTAAAAAAATTTCCAAAATTATTAATTATTTGAATCATTTCATCATTAAATAACTCAACATTTTTTACTTCTTTTTTAATGTTTAATGAAATATCATAATTATTTTTCATATTCATATTTATATTATATATTATTTAGTGATAAGGATTATTTTTTTAAAAAAATACTAATTACGTTATCATAAATTATTTGACTTAAAGTTTCTGTTTTCAACTCTATTAATGAATTTAAAAATAAATTGTTTTTATCAATTAAATATTTTTTTAATTCTTCATTTATTATTCCGATTTTATTATCGCTAATATCTGAAATTATAATTTGATATTCGATGCTATTATTCCCATCGAAGATAACTAAATTATATTTATCATAAATCAATTGATTAGTTTGTATATTTTTTAATTCTAAATTATTCTCATTCAAATATATTATTACATTCTTATAACTTCTCACTTTATAAAAGAGACCAAAATATATTAAAAAAGATAATAAAACTATCAGTATAACTAACAAAAGTATTTCTATTTTATAAAAATTTAGTGATTTCTTCAATTTTAATTATCCTTGCATCATCGAAAATATATTTAGAATTATGACTAATTTCTAATGTCAACTTATCTCTTAAAAGATTACTAAACTTTTCTTTCAAAAAAATAAAAACTTCATCACTTAATGCTTCAAAAGCTTCATCAAAAATAAATACATCATAATCATATAATAACAACTTCAAAAATTTAACCAATTGAATTTGACCACTTGATAATTGTTTTACCAAAACATCTTCCCTTATTTTTATATTGAGCATTTTGAATGCTTCATAAATTTGAAATTTATTTAAAATATTTTTAAAATTTTCTCAATCGTCTATTAATAAATATTCTTTTAAAGTAGAATCGGGTATATTTTTATTATCTCCTATATAACAAATTCTTTGTTTTATAAAATTATTATCATATAAATTTACCAAATTATTGTTGATAAAAATATCACCATTTGTAACATTATACTTACCTATCAACAAAGATGAAAGTGTTGTTTTTCCACTACCATTATTACCTTTTAATATATTATTGCCTTCTAAAAGCAATCTAGGAATATTAACTGAATATTTTTCTTGACTTTTATTATATTTATAAGATACGTATGATAATTTTATTTGTTTTATTTGTCCAACGTCATCAAAATTTAAGGTTTTATCTTTTTGTTCATTTTTTTTAAAAATATTTAACATATTTTTGTTTAATTTAAAATTTTGACCCTCTTTTATAATAGGTTCAATTTGTTTGATAGGTGATAAAAACATTTTTGTTCCAGTTAAGAAAAACAATAATTGATATAAGTTTATTTTATTGTTTCAAATTTGCAAAGATCCAAAAAACAAAATTAAAACAGGAATTATAATATCAATAAATTTATTAATACTATCAAAATAACTTTCGCTTACTAAAAACGATTTAAAACTACTATTATGACTTATAAAATTTTTTATTATTTTCTTTTTAAATTTTTCTTCTTCTAATATAAGAAAATTTGTTTTTAATATTTTAATATAGTTATTTAGGGATCTATCTAAAGATATTGATTCTGAAATTAAAAAATTAGTAGATTTTCGATATCATAAATAATACAAAAAAGTAAATGTCCCTATCAAAACTCCTATAATAACCATAATTAAAGTTAATAAATAACTCGTAATTAAAATCAATGTCAATGAAATCAAGAACGAAAGTAAAATATACAAAACTCTTGGTATAAATGTTATTTTATATGCTTCAATTTGATATATATTATTTATTCTCTGTCTAATTTCTATTTCGCTCAAATTATTAATTAAATTAATATTTTCCTTTGGAAATGTTTCTAATATATTCAAAAATTCTTTTTCAAAATGTTTTAAAACAATAATTTTGATCATCTTATTTATTATGAGGCTCGTCAATAATGAAAAAGCTGTAAATGTAACAAAAAATATTATTAAATAATAAAATTCATTTACTTGTCTTGTCGGAACTAATGATTGCAATATATATTTAGTAACAAAAGGATAAGTTAAATTTAAAAGCAACTCCAAAAAAAGAGAAAAAAATAAAAAATAAGAATATTTATTTTGATTAAATATTTTTTTAGGCTCTTTGTATTTTTCTAACGGAGATGTTTTTTTATTAAATTTAACAATGATATTTAAAAATATATTTTTAAAATCTTTAATTTCTAAATTTATAATTTTTCCAAAACTAGGGTCGTAATATTTAACTACTTCTTTTTCTATATCTTCAATAAAAACTATATGTTGAAATTCTTTGTTTTTAACAATTGCTCCAAAGGGGTACTCACTTTTTTCTAATTGCTTTAGTTCGCTAATTTTACAATAGTAAGAAGTTAGACTATATCCATACGAACTAATCATATCTTTTAAATTACTTAAACTTATTCCAGTATCATCATACATTACATTGGTTTTCAATTCGTTAATATCATAATTTTCGTTATGATATTTCTTAGCATAATATTTAAATACATATAATGAACAATCTCTATAATCATATTGCTTTTCCATATTTAATAAGGAAATTAAAAATAAAAAAAGAACTATAAATGTAAAAATAGTTCTTTTTTCCGGAATTATTTACCTAATGTTAGTAATTTTACAAAACTTTCAACTTCTAATGAAGCTCCACCAACTAAGAATCCGTCTATATCTTTTTGAGATGATAGTTCATTTATGTTGTTAGGATTAACACTCCCACCATATTGAACTTTTAAATCATTCGATGTTATTGAGTGGATATATGCACATACATCTTGTGCAATTTCTGGTGTTGCAACTTTACCTGTACCAATTGCTCAAATTGGTTCATAAGCAACAACTACTTTAGTATAGTCTAAGTCTGCAACTGACTTTTCAATTTGATTTTTAACAACTTCTTTAGTTAAACCTTTTTCATATTCTTCAAGGGTTTCACCTACACAAATAATTGGTGTCATACCAGCTTCAATTGTGGCTTTTGCTTTAGCGTAAACTTCTTCGTTTGTTTCATGATAATATGTACGTCTTTCTGAGTGGCCTAAAATTACATAATCAACATTTAAGTCATTTAGCATTGATGTTGAAACTTCTCCTGTGTATGCCCCTTTTGGTTTATCACTAACATTTTGAGCAGCTAATTTTAAGTCTGTTACTTTATTTAATTTAAATGCTGATAAGTTAATAGATGGTACACCTACACCAAATTTAACGTTTTTATAAATTAAATCTTTTTTTGATTGGTATTCTTTTGAAAAATCACTAATAAATTTTTCTGTCTCAGAGAAATTTTTATTCATTTTTCAGTTACCGATTATTATTAATTCTTTCATTTATACCTCTTATTTTTTTATTTTAATAATTATAAAATATTTTCTTTTATTTTATTGAAAAAATATTAGCAATTTTAATTTTGCTAATATTTTTATTATCTATTTTTAATATATTCAGGATATTCTATTTGATCACTACCAACATAATTTGTTGCGCCAAATTCTAAAATAAAGTCAAATGCTAAACTTATATTCTTTCTTAATACCCTAATATCTTCATTATCTAAATTTCAATTTGGTCATATCTTTTTACTTGTTCCTTCGATTCATAATACTCAAACAGACATATGATTTTCATCTGAATCATCATTATTTATTGCTTTTTTCATAAATTTCATCATTTTTTCTTGGTATTTAGGAGAAAATTTAAAATCATAAAACATATTTCTTCCACCTAATACAGGATTAAATATCGATTTACCACGATTAATAATTCCTTCGTATTGCTTTTTATCGTCAGTTACACCTAACTGAATAACAGAAGGTGAATTTCATTCGTAATAGTACCTATTAGTCGGTATAGATGCTCTCTGATTGTTTTCGTTATAAATCTCAATATATTTATTCGCTAATCTATCAACAAAAAAATCTACCCATTTACTTCTTAGCGAATGTTTTGTTGATGATGTTTCTGCATCATACTCAGATTGTGTATTAGGAACAAAACTATTTAAATATTTAAATAACGAACCAAAAGTGTTGCTATTTCAACCATCCTTAAAAGCAAAAACAGAAACATATTTTTCATCATCTTTTATAGGATAATAATGACCATTATTCTTGGTATCGTCAAATTGTAATAAAGTATCTCTGTCTTTCTTGCTTAACTTGAATAGTCAAGATAAGGATTCTTTATTGTTATTTATATATGAATACGAATCACTATATTCAACACTGTTTTTTTCGTTAACATCTTTATTTTTATTAAAAACAAAATTAGAGTTATTTAAACCGTTAGTAACTTCGAATTCAATTTTATCAATATTATAAATATATCCAGCCCTCATTCCTTTTGCTATAAACTCGAATTGAATGTTATTTCCATTGTTGATTATTCTAATATCATCTTTTGAGTTGAAATCTAATTTGTGTATTAAAGTAAGATTATTATAAGAACTATTTGCAAAATAATTTTCACTAATTTTTGCTTCACCTTTTAACTTAATAGAAATATTATGTATATGTTGAGGGTTAATATTCGAAATTGTGAAACCGCTTATTCTTACCGATGAATCTACAGCTTTTTCAATTATTTCAACTCCGGTAGCATTTCGTTTATGGCTTAATCTAGAAGATAAATTATTTCATTCCATACTTACTCTATTAGCTGTAACTGTACCAAACTTAACTTGGAAATTATTTAAATCTCCTCTTTCTTTTGAAATCTCATTTTTACTACTTAAAATAGTATTATTATCACTTGTATTATTTTCCATAATAATTATTCTATCTAAATTATAAATACCGCTGGTTCTGAAATTTCTAATTAAAAACCTAAATTCTAGTTCTTCTTTATTGAACAAAATTCCTTCAGATAACACAATATCTTCACCATTATCAGATCTAACAACTAAATAAATATATTTATTTTTATATGATCCTTCCAGTTTATTAAATTGAATTTTCCCTACTACATCCTCATTAACTCAATTAAATCTATTTATATTGTTAATTGAAGGAGTGAATGAATCTAATTCGTAATATTTATCTATTTCCTTAATTAAAAGATTAATTTTGCCTAAATTATCAGCAATTTTTAATTTTTCCTTAAAATATTTAGCTTTAGTTGTATTTCTTTTTATTTGCAATATCATTTTATCAACTTTATCTACTTTATCATTGAAGAAAGTATTTGCTTTATCTAATATTGCATCGTACATTGATTCTTTTTTGTCGTATGCACGCGAACGTTCTCCCATCATCTTCATGAAATCATCTTGTACAGTTGAATCTCCATTTAGAATAACTAATTTTGAAACTACATCATCATATTTATCTTGTAAAATATCTTTAACTTTTTTAATGTCAATATTTATTATAGATTCTGTAATGTCATCTTCAATTTCTCCATTTTCTTTAAACATGTAAGATGTTCTTAACTCATTTTTTTCTTTAGTTTCTAATTTTAATTTATTTAAATATCCATTAGCATCAATAGCCTTTGTTTTTAGATCGGTTAATACTCCATTAATAATGTTATCGTATTCTGCTTCAGTATTATATGTAGTAGTTTTAGAAATTGAATTTGTCTTAATGTTATTATCATCATTTAATCTTGATAATTCTTTTATTGCTTTATCTCTTTTATCAGATAAAAACTTTTTAGCTTCTTTTATAGTGTCTGTCATTTGAGCAAAAGTGCTATCACTATTTGTGATAATACTATTTCAATTAGTTTTGTTTTCGCCTTCACTTAACCTATCTCTTATTTCAATTCAATTCACCTTAAGTTTTTCGCGTTGAATTTTATCTTTTACAATATCAATTTGATCCTTAGTTGTTGAATTATTTAATTCTAATTGTAGATCTCTTTTATTGTCGCTTCTATTGCTTAGATTATTTAATTCTTGTTGAACACTTTCTAAGGTTGTTTTAAATGAATTAGCTCTAATATTTAAAGTTTCCATTTTATCAAGTGCGTCAACTTTTTTTCATTCCTCTAATAATAAAGTTCTATTAGATTCTTTACCTATTGAATTAATTGTATTTTTTAAACTTTGTAAATTATTGAATAAATTATTTGCATTTGTAATAAGAGTTTCTAATCCACCATCATCATTTGAAGTTAAATTGTTAATATTTTCAACTATTGTAGTAGTTTGATTTTCATCTTCAAACTTATCTTTGATATCTTTAATTGCATCATTTTGTTTTTTTCTAAAATTAATTTTTTCGATAATTGAATCTAACATTGAATTAACACTATTATTACCTATTATTTCTTTATTTAGGTCTTTAAAAACATCAGATACCATTAAATCAAATTGATTTTTATATTCGTTACCCAACTCTGCTTGTTTTGTTCTTAATGTTTTAAGTTTGTTTTTGATAATTTCAAAATCATTAGATAATGATTTGATTTTTTCTTTAGACTCAGCTATTGAACTATTAATTTTTGACTCAAAAAACTCTTTTGCTTTTTGTTCACTAGAAAAATCGGTTGCATTTTTTGTTTTTAATTTTTCTGATTCTGATACTGTTTCTATCGCTAATTTTTTTAATAATAACAATTCATCACCATTATCTAAAGCAGAAACTTTTTTGTCATTTAAATAATTTCTAGCATTTAAAGGCATTTTATCAATTTCGTCTTGAACTTCTGTTCTTAATGTTTCCATTCTTTGAATAACTCTTTGTTTAATAGTATCAATTTGATCTTGTGTTGTTGCTGAATCTATATTATCATTTTCTGTTTTTTGCTCGCTTAAAGGTAATTTTTTAACTTCCTCTCTTGCTTCTTCTTTAGATAAATTGATTGAGTCTTCTTGTTCTTTAAGTTTTCTATCTACATCTATTTCTAAGACCTCTAAATCTTGATTTTCAGAATTTGCTCTATTATTTAAATCGTTTCTAACATTTTCATCATTTATTTTTGAAATTTTATCTTTAATATTTTTGACTCTTAATTCTCTATCAGCTTTTTTCTCTAATTTAATAATTTTTGTGTAAGTATTAGTATCATCAGAGTTTAATTCATTAATTAACTGGTCTTTTTTACTTTTATCCAATCCAAGTGAATTAATATGATCTCTTGCTTTATTTTTTCTTAATAATATAGCTTGGTCAACTTTTGAGCTTATTAATTTATCTTTTTCTTCTGTTCAATTTGAGTCATTTATCGAATCAAATTCAAGTTTTAAGTCATCATATTTAGAATTTTCTTCATTCATTTTATCGTCTGTTAACAATCTGCTTTCTGTAACATGAATTTTTTCTAAATCAGAACTTGTTTTTGAAATAATTTTAGTTTTTTCGTTTTGAAGATTTTCAATTAATTTTTCAATTTCTTTTACTGAATTTTTACTTGCGTTTTCTACATTTTTCTTAACTTCATTACTATCTAGGAATTTATTTTTTAATTTTGTTAATTCTCTATTTTTGTCATCAACTTTTGCTTGAATTTCTCTTTTTATAGCATTTACTTCTTCAATGGTATTAGCTTGAGAAATTTTAGTATTAAATGATTCTAAATCTTCATCACTTAATTTGTTCATTGCGAGTTCTTTAGCTTGTGTTTTTGCATTTTCAAGAGCGTTTTCTCTGTCTAATTCCGCAACCGCTAAATTGTATACTTCGTTTATATCATCAACTTGTGATTTATTTTTAAGCATTTGTTCTAATTCTTGCTTTTTAGTCTCGTCAGCGACTTCAGCTATTTTAGAATTTGTATATTCTAAGGCTTTATGAATTATTGTATTTGTATAATAATCTTTTAATTTTTTAATAGTATTAAGACCATTTGTCGACATTAGATCTTTATCTAAAATTAATTTGTTAATTTCAGAACTAATATCATCTTTTTTATTATTAAATGTTTCGTTACTTAATCTGATTAAATTGTTTAATTGATCTTCAGTATCCGCTTTTGCTAGATCTTCATTTGCTTTTACATATGTTAAATCGCCCTCTAACTTAGCAACCGCATCTTTAGCTTCTTCCTTTTTATCGTTAATTATTTTTTCAGCTTCTGCTTGTTTTGTTGCAATGTCTTGAAGACTATTTGAAGAATAAATAAAATTTAATAATTGATTTTTTTGTTCGTTTGTATCAGATAATTTTTTTATTGCATTTTCTGCTTTTTCTCTAGCTATTGTTAAATTAACTCTATTTTCTAATTCTTTAAGTTTTAAACTTGTGTCAGCACTTTCGATTAATTCTTTAATTTTATTTTTTTCTTCTTGGTCGTTAATTTGTTCTAAATTAGATTTAGCTCATGTTTTAAGTTTTTCAATTTGTTTTTCAACTTCGTTAACTACATCTTCATAAGCCTTTTGAGTACCTGTTGTTTTAGCATCATTTAACTTAGTAACAAAATCTAAATGATTATTTTGACCTTGAATATCTTCACTTAATCTTTGAACAGCTATTTCAGCATTATTTTTAAACTTATTTAATTCTGCAATTGCTTCATTTTTAATATTAGCAATTTCTATTTCTGATGTTGCATTATCAAGACTTGTTTTTAATTTATTTTTTGGGTCTTTATTTTCGGTTAATTTATTAATGAAATTATTTTCAACCTTTGTTTTTTCATCACTAATAAATTTATTTACATCATTTATAACGTTTTTAACTTCTTCTTTAGTGTTAGATTGATTTATTCTTCCAATAAATTCTTGTTGTTTTTCGCTACTTAAGTTTACTTTTTCTTTTATTTCTCTTTTAGCATTTTCTTTTGCTAGGTTAAGTTCTGCTAACTCACTTCTAGCTTTTTCTCTTGCTTTTTGCGCAATTTGTTCTAATGCATTTATTTTGTTTTGTTTTTCATCATCTGTTGAAGGTCTATTTTTTAATATTTCTTCAACTTGCTCAAGCATATTTCCTTTATCAAGAACTTTATTTATTTCATCTTTTACATATTTTGCATATTTCTCTACTTCTGCAGTGTTTTCTATATTATGTAACTCAGAATAATTGTTAGCATTTTCTGCTTCAGCTTGTAATTGTTCTTTTTTATCGTATTGATCCACAATAACTGTATTGTTTTTATAAGAACCTTGTTCATTTATTTTGTAAGTTAGGTGAATAAAATTTGACACAAAACTCATATTAATTTTTTATTGATATGAGTTTTTTTCATTTTAATTTATTAAATTATATATTATATTAACACCGAAAATAATATAACTCAAATTATA
>NZ_JAOPHP010000019.1 GCF_025515455.1 Mycoplasma sp. CSL7503-lung
TTTTTTGTTGTATAATTCATATGGTTCCTCGGTTCATGTGGGGCCATTTTTTTATTAAAAAATTTCAAGTGCTCCACAATTATATTTTATATAAATTGTGTTGCACTTGAAATTACAATTTAGCAACTCATATCAATAAAAAATTAATATGAGTTTTTTATCAAATTTTATTCGCCTAACTTAAAAAATAATTGTTTTGTGTTTTTATATAAAAAAATAACTAATAGTTTGCTATAATTAAGAAATATATTCCGTTATAAAAAAGGAGATGACAAAAATGGAAAATGTTAAAATTTTTGCATTAGGTGGTCAGGACGAAAACGGAAAAAACAGTTACGTTTTTAGTTATAATGATGATTTATACATAATTAATTCAGGTGTAAAAATTCCAATTAATTCTAAAAATGGTGTTGATACATTAATACCTGACTTTACTTTTTTAGAAAAAAATAAAGATAAAATTAAAGGAATTTTCATTACAGATATTAGAAATGAAAGTTTTTCCGCGTTACCATGATTGCTAATGAAAGTGCCAAACGCTAGAATTTATACTTCTTTCTTGAATAAACATTTCATTCAAGAAAGACTTCAAAAATACAATATAAAATTGGATAAATTTCAAATAAAAACAATTACAGAAAGAACTAAAATAGGCTCGATTGTTGTTCAACCGATATCTCTTCCTGGTTCAACCCCGGGAAATTTAGGTTTTGATTTCATAACTAAGTCAGGTGATTATTTATTTATGTTCAACTACGTTGAAGGTGATTTAGGAATTTTTGGTAAAACATGATTTTACCATTTATCTAAAGCTTTCGGAAAACGTAAGTTAAACGCTATAATTAGTGATGCTGGAAGATCAAAAACAAACGGTAAAGCCATTGATAAAATAAAATTACCAAAATATATTGAAGAATCATTTAAAAAATCTAATTCAAAAAGTAGGATTGTTATTGGTGCATATTCTGAAGATGTTGCTACATTACAACAAGTTATCGAACTTGCTAAAAAGTACAATAGACCAATTATTCCTTATGGTAAAAATTATGCAGACATACTTTTTTTAACTAAGCAATTTTTGGAAAAAGGGTATCCAGAATATCAATTTCCTGAAATATTAGATTATAAATTGATAAATAAAACAGATAATGCTGTTGTTTTAGTTACAGGTTCTATTGAGAGATTATATTCTCGTTTTGTTAGAATAGTTTCCAACGATGATGTTTATATGAAAATTAATAAACAAGACACTGTAATTATGATGGCACCTCCGGTGAATGGTTTAGAATCTGAAGCTGCACAAACATTAGATGAGATTGCTAAAGTTACTTCTAATCTAATTGATGTTCCAGAAAATGAGTATTTTTATTGTAGACCATCAAGAGAGGATATTTTTAGCTTAATTAAAAATTTAAAACCAAATTATTTTATACCCGCGCAGGGTTTATATAGATATTTAATTGACATTTGTGATTATTTACAAACAGAATACAAAAATACTAATCCAATTGTACTTTTAAACGGTAAAATTGCACATTTTGAAAACGGGAATTTAATTTCGCACAATGGTAGAATAAAAGAAATTGGGGATACTATCATAGATGGCTTTGGAGTTGGAGATATTTCTTTAGAAGTTCTTGCTGAAAGGGAGGTTTTAGGTCGTGATGGTGTTGTCATTATTAATTCTTTATATTCGCCTAAAACAAAGAAAATAATCGGTAAATTACATATTAATTATGTTGGTGTAATTAATAGTGATGAATACTCTAAATTTAATAGACTAATAAAAGATATAATTATTGATTTGATTTCTAGTAAAGAATATGCTAATATGAGAGAATTAAATGAAAGAGTTAGAAAAACTATAAGAAAAAAAATATTTAAATTAACAGATAAAGATCCGATGGTTGCTTTTACTCTTACACAGGTAAATTAAAATGTTAAAAAACAAATTATTAAATTTACTTAATATGCCTTATTTGGATGTGTTAAATAACAATAATAAGGAAGTATTTTATAAAAAAATAAGCAAAATAAAACTTACTATAGGGATAGTATTGTTTATTTTGCTTTTTGCTTTTTTTCTTTTGTTTAATTTAAATATTTTGCCTGAAATTTTAAATTGATTTTATATTTATACTTTTGGACTTTTATTAGGGAATACTATTATATTTCTCTTTATAGGATTTTTAATATTTTTTTGTTTTGAAATTTATTTTAATTTTAATGAAAACAAAATAATTTTCTATTTTAGTAGAGTTAATATGATTCGTATCGGTGAATTTAGATATAAACTTTATTCTTCAATAATATACTTTTTTGCGGGAGTTACACTTTTGGATCATTTAATTATACATTTTTTAACTATTGAAAACTTTATTTTTCAACCTAAAAATTTATCCTTAATTTTTATTGAAGGATGATGACAAAAGTTTGGGTTAAGCAAAAGTGACTATTTTACTATTAATAATGTTTCGGTTTGAAATAACACAGGAGTCTTTTTTGATACTCTAATAAATATTTTATATTTACCTTTTTTATCACCAATTTTACCTATTCTTGCTTTGGTTTTAATTATATTTTTTATTTTATCTCATTTAACAAACATTAAATTTCGCCAATTATTTAGTAATAAAAAAATAACACTAAGCGAAAAAGTAAGGTTTTTAAAAAACGAAAATAATGATTTTATATACACTAAAAAAGTAAAAGATTATTATGATTTTTTATTCTACGCAGCAAGACATTTTGCTTTAGATTTTAGAAATTTAAGTTATTCAAAATTAGAAAAAATAATTTTAAAAAAAACTAATTCAAAAGTAGTAGAAGATTTTTATTTTTGATATAATGACTTAAAGTCAAAGACTGAAGAGTTTGATTATAATATTGAAAATAGAATTACACCGATAACAATAAAATTATCTGAAGAGAAAAAATATAATCACGAAAAAGATTGGCTAGATGAATTTGATTTTCAAGATGAATTTAATAATTAATAAAAGGAGAAAAAATGATTAAAAAAATGAATTGAGCAGAAGCTCAAGAATTAATTAAAAATAAAGATACAGATAAATTAACTTTTTTAACTTTCACAACTGAATGATGTACAGATTGTAAAATGATGAAACCTGTTTTCAACGAAGTTGCAAATAAATTTGAAGGAAATAATCAAGTTGAATTTATAAATGTTGACGCTGAAGAAGCAAAACTTTTTAGAGATCCTAATACTAAATGAAGAGTTTTAAAGGTTCCTACAACTATATTATTAAAAGGAGATGAAATAGTTGAAAAAGGTTTTGAATACGTGCCAGAAGAAGTTCTAGAGGATTGAATAGACAAAAGAATTGCTTAATGATACACCGAGAACAGTTGTTAAAATTAAAAACCGAAAAAAATGATTTCTATTTTTCGGTTTTTATTATATAATTATAAAGCAACTATAACGTAGATCTATAAGGTTGCTAGTAATACAAAGTTGTTGAGGTATTATCTAGGTTTTTATAGTGAGTTATTGTTCAAAAGAACAAAAGGAGACAACATGAGCAAACTAAACATTAAAATTAAAGGGTTTGATCATACATTAGTTGATGAAGGAGCTAAAAAAGTTTATTTATTATTAAAAGAACTTAAAGCTAAAGTTAGTGGACCAATTCCATTACCAACTAAAAGAGATGAAATCACAATTTTAAGATCAGTTCACGTTAACAAACCAAGTCGTGAACAATTTGAAAGTAGAACTCATCAAAGATTAGTAGTTGTTGAAAACGCTAATAGTGAAGTTACTGACAAATTAAACAGATTAGAATTACCTGCTGGTGTAGGAATTCAAATTAAAGTTAAATAATTAAATTAAAATTTTTTAAGGAGAAAAAATGAAAGGAATCTTAGGACGTAAAGTTGGTATGACTCAAATTTACACTGAAACAGGTTTAAGAATACCTGTTACTGTAATAGAAGTACAACCAAATGTTGTTACTAAAGTTTTAACAAACGACAAAAACGGTTATGTAGCTACACAACTTGCTGTATTTGAACAAAAAGCTAACCGTGTTAATAAACCAGATAGCGGTCAGTTTGCTAAAGCTAAAACAACACCTAAGCGCTTCGTAAAAGAAGTTCGTGAAATGTCAGGTTTCGAACTTGGAGACACAATTAAAGCTGACATATTTAAAGCTGGTGAACTTGTTGATGTTACAGGTACATCTAAAGGAAAAGGTTTTGCTGGTACAATTAAAAGACACAACCAACACATTGGACCTAAATCACACGGTGGTGGTGGTGGTTCACAACCAGTAAGACAAACAGGATCACTTGGAGATATCGCAGGAAACAGAGTTTTCAAAGGAATGACAATGCCGGGTCATTTAGGTAATGTAAAAACTACTGTACAAAACTTAGAAGTTGTAAAAGTTGATTTAGAAAATAATTTAATTTTAGTTAAAGGATCAATTCCTGGACCTAAAAAATCATATATAGTTGTTAAAGAAGCTGTTAAAGGCCTTCCATCACATGAAGGTGTTAAACTTGTTGATGTTCAAGAAGTTCAATTATTAAATGAATTAATCGAACAAGCTAAAAAACATAATATTGAAGTTACAGTTGGAATGCATTCATCAGAATTAAAAGCATTAATAGAAGAAGCAGAAGCTAAAGAAGCTCAAGAAGGGGATAAATAGTTATGGCAGAAACAAAAAAAGCTAAAGTAGAAAAAGAAACTACAACAAAAACAACTAAAAAACCTGCTGCTAAAAAAACAACTACAACAACTAAAAAACCTGCTGCTAAAAAAACAGAAACAAAAAAAGTAGTAGCAAAAAAAGAAAAAGAAGTAAAAACAACTACAACAACTAAAAAAGTAGTTAAAAAAGTATTAAAATCAGAAGTTAAATTACCTAAAGCATTATTCCAAAGTGAAAAAATTTATGAACAAGCTATTTTTGATACAATTTTATCAGAAAGAGCATCAAGAAGACAAGGTACACACCAAGTTAAAAATCGTGCCGAAGTTAGTGGAAGTGGTAAAAAACCATGAAGACAAAAAGGTACAGGTAGAGCACGTCACAGTTCTATGCGTTCACCAATTTGAGTAGGTGGTGGTAGAGCTTTTGGGCCTCAATCAAATAAAAATTACTCACTTAAAGTAAATAAAAAAGTTAAATACAACGCTTTTGTATCAGCACTTACATTATTATCACAAGACAATGCAGTTATCGTTGATGACTTAACATTGAACTCAATCAAAACAAAAGATTTGGTTAATAAATTAGTTGAACTTAATGTAAATGATTTAAGACATGTATTAGTAGTAAATGAAGATTACAATGTATTTAAGTCAGCTAAAAATTTACCAAATGTTGCCACAACTAAAGCTAATTCATTAACAGTTGAAGAAATAATTGGTGCAGATGTAATGATAATTTCAAAACAAAGCTTAGAACTTTTGGAAAGAAAGGCTAAATAATCATGGAATTAACTCAAGTAATTAAATCACCAATTTTAACAGAGAAAACTGATGTTTTAAGAACAACACAATCAACATTTGTCTTTAAAGTTGATTATGCTGCTAATAAATATCAAATCAAAGAAGCTATTGAAACAATTTTTGGTGTAAAAGTAGCATCTGTTAGAACAATTAAAGTTGAAAAACAACCAAAAAGTGTTGGTCGTTTCCACGGATTTACAAATCGTTACAAAAAAGCTATGGTTAAATTAGTAGAAGGTCAATCAATTAACTATATTCCAAGTGATGATGAGGAAAAAGCACAAATAGTTTCTGAAGAAGTTAAAGAAGCTAAAAAAGCTAAAGAAGCAAAAGCAAAAGACGTTGAAAACAAAGTAGCTAAAAAATTAGCATCTAAAAAACAAGTTGCAACAAAAAAAGCGACTGTTAAAGCAAAAACAACAACAAAACGTAAAGTTGGTGGAGAATAGTTCTCCGATGAACTTTCGTTATTTCAATTAAAGAAAAATATAAAATAAAAGCGGACTAAAATATTGCTTAAAAGAAATTCCGCACTATTTTTAAGCAAAGGAGAAAAGATAATTATGGCAATTAAACATTATAAGCCAACTACAAATGGTCGTAGAAATATGTCTTCTCTTGATTTCAGACAAAACTTATCTGGTCATGCGCCTGAAAAATCACTTTTAGTTAATCTAAAATATCACGCAGGTCGTAACAACCAAGGTAAAATAACTGTTAGACATCACGGAGGACGTGTAAAAAGATTCTACAGACTTGTAGATTTCAAACGTAATAAAGATAATATCCCAGCTATTGTTAAAACTATTGAATATGATCCAAACCGTTCAGCTAACATTAGTTTATTAGCATATGCTGATGGAGAAAAAAGATATATATTAACACCTAAAGGAATAGTTTTAGGTCAAAAAGTTATTTCAGGAGAAAATGTTGATATCGTTGTTGGAAACGCACTTCCATTATCTAACATTCCTGAAGGTACATTTGTACACAACATCGAAATGCAACCAGGAGGAGGTGGTATTATAGCACGTAGTGCTGGAACATCAGCTCAATTACTTGGTAAAGATGACGATGGAAAATATGTTGTTCTTAGACTTAAATCAGGAGAAACACGTCGTGTATTAGCTCGTTGTCGTGCAACAATTGGTGTTGTAGGTAACGAAGAACATTCACTTGTTAACGTAGGTAAAGCAGGAATCAATAGACATAAAGGAATTAGACCTACAGTTCGTGGTTCTGTTATGAACCCTGTAGATCACCCACATGGTGGAGGGGAAGGTAAACAACCTGTTGGACGTAAAGCTCCACTTACACCTTGAGGTAAAAAAGCTCTTGGAGTTAAAACAAGAAAAACTAAAAAATCTTCAAATAAACTTATTTTAAGAAGAAGAAAGGATGCTAAATAATGGCACGTAGTCTTAAAAAAGGTCCATTCGCAGATGATCATTTACTTAAAAAAGTAGATGCTATTGTTGAAGGGAACGCACCTAAAAAACCAATTAAAACTTGATCAAGACGTTCAACAATCTTCCCAAGTTTCGTTGGTTTAACATTCGCAGTTCATAACGGAAATAAATTTATCGAAGTTTACGTAACAGATGATATGGTTGGATATAAATTAGGGGAATTTGCACCTACAAGAACATTTTCAGGTCATGGTGCAGATAAAGGTAAGAAGAAATAATGGCACAACAAGCAAAAGCACATGTAAAATTACAAAGGGTAAGTTCATCTAAAGCAAAATTAGTTGCTAACTTATTCAGAGGAAAAGATGTTAATGTTGCTTTAGGTCTTTTAGAAAATACATCTAAAAAATCAGCACCAATTTTCCTTAAATTACTTAATTCGGCAGTTGCTAACGCAACAAACAACCACGGAATGAACGCAGCAAAATTATTCGTAAAAGAAGTTTATGTAAATGAAGGTCCAACACTCAAAAGATTCCAACCAAGAAGTCAAGGTAGAGCTTATTCAATTTTAAAACGTACATCAAATTTATCAATAGTATTAGAGGAGAGAAACTAATGGGACAAAAAGTTAATCCAAATGGATTCCGTTACGGAGTTTCAAAAAACCATAATTCAACATGATTTGCAGATAAAGATAATTTCGGATCATATTTAGTTGAAGATGCTAAAATTTATAAATTCTTTGATAAATTAGTACGTGAATATCAAATCGGAAAAGTTGAAATAAAAAGAACTAAAGATAACAAAGTGACAGTTAACTTACACACAGTTAAACCTGCAGCAATGTTAGGTCAAGAAGGTAAGAACATTCAAGAATTAACAGTTAAGGTTCAAAAATTTGTTAAAAATAAAAATCTTAATTTAAAATTACAAGTTATAGAATTAAAAAATTATGACTTAAACGCAAGATTACTTGCAGAAATGATTGCAACAAAATTAGAAAACCGTGAAAGCTTCCGTCAAGCGCAAAAAATTGCCATTAGAGCCGCTTTAAAAGTAGGTGCTAAAGGTATTAAAACTATGGTTAGCGGTCGTTTAAACGGAGTTGATATGGCTCGTTCAGAAGGTTATTCTGAAGGAGAAATGAGACTTCATACATTAAGACAAAATGTAGAATACGCAACAGCAACAGCTAGAACAACATATGGAGCTATTGGTGTTAAAGTTTGAGTTTCACTTGGAGAAATTTTAGGAGGTAAAAAATAATGTTACAACCTAAAAGAACTAAATATAGAAAACCTTTTGTTGTTAGACACGACAAAAGAAAAGCTACAAAAGGAAACACTGTTGCATTTGGTGAATTCGGATTGCAAGCAGTTACATCAGCATGAGTTACAGCTCGTCAAATAGAATCAGCACGTATTGCAGCAACACGTAGAATGGGTCGTGAAGGTCAAGTTATTATTAGAATCTTCCCACATTTTTCTAAAACATCTAAACCTATCGGTGTTCGTATGGGTTCAGGAAAAGGTGCTCCAGAATTATGATATACAGCAGTAAAAGTTAACACAATGATGTTTGAAGTTGGTGGTGTTAGTGAAGAAATCGCACGTGACGCTCTTCGTTTAGCTGGTCACAAATTACCTGTTAAATGAAAAATAGTTCAAAGAAAAGGAGATGAATAATTATGAGTTACAAAGATTTATTAGAAAAATCAACAAAAGAGCTTGAAGAATTAACTTTAAAATTAAAAGCAGAATTATTCACACTTAGATATAGAAACGTTACTGGTGATTTAAGAGATACACACAAAATTAAACTTTTAAGAACAGATATTGCTAAAACTCTTACAGCATTAAATGCCAAAAAGGAGAATAAATAATTATGGAAAGAAATACAAGAAAAACTTTAACAGGTAAAGTTGTTTCAGCAGGTAAAAGTGCTAAGACAATTATTGTTGCTGTTGACACATACAAAAAACACCCACTTTATTCAAAACGTTACAAATCAACTAAAAGATTTGCAGTACATGACGAAAATGAAGTTGCTAAATTAAACGATATTGTTGTTATTATGGAAACAAGACCACTTTCAAGAACAAAACACTTTAGATTAGTATCAGTAAAAGAATCTGCTATCGAAGGAAACAACTAATATGATTTTAGAATTATCAAGAGCAAATGTAGCTGATAACTCAGGTGCAAAAACAATAGGTGTAATTCGTGTATTAGGTGGATCAAAGAAAAAAGTTGCTAAAATTGGTGATATTATAGTTTGTTCAGTAAAAAAAGCTTTACCTAACGGTATGGTAAAAGAAGGTCAAGTTGTTAAAGCAGTAGTTGTGCGTTCAAAATATGGTATTCACCGTACAAACGGTTCATATATTAAATTTGATGATAACGCAGTTGTTATTCTTAAAGAAGATTTAACACCACGTGGAACTCGTGTTTTTGGACCAGTTGCTCGTGAAATTAGAGAAAAATTCCCTAAAATTGTTTCTTTAGCACCAGAAGTATTATAGTAGTAAAGGAAAATTAAATTATGACAAAAATTAAATTTAAAAAAGATGACCAAGTTATTGTAATTGCTGGTAAAGAAAAAGGGAAAATTGGAGTTATTGAAAAAATATTCCACAAAACAAATAGAGTTATCGTTAAAGACGTAAACATTGTTACAAAACACAACAAACCAACACAACAAAATCAAGATGGTTCTATAACAGAAATGGCTGCCCCAATTCATGCATCAAACGTAGCTTATTTAGTAAAAAAATCAAGTAAAACAAGTAAACAACAAACTTCAAAACTAGGATATAAAATTAATAAAAACGGTAAAAAAGTAAGAGTTGCTAGAAAAACTCAAAAGGAAGTGTAGTATATGTTAAAACAAATTTATTTAGAAAAAGCAGTTCCAGCTCTTAAAGAAAAATACAACTACTCTTCATCAATGCAAGTACCTAGAATTGAAAAAGTTGTATTAAACATGACAGCTGGTAAAGAAGTTTCAAATTCAAAAGCAATCGAAGAAGTTTTAAATGAATTAACATTAATTTCAGGACAAAAACCATTCGAAACAAAAGCTAAAAAATCTAACGCTTCATGAAAACTTCGTGAAGGAATGGCTATGGGTGGAAAAGTTACACTACGTAGAGATAGAATGTGAGAATTTTTAGATAAATTAATAAATGTTGCAATGCCACGTATTCGTGATTTTCGTGGAGCAAACCCTAAAGCATTTGATGGTAGAGGAAATTTTGCTTTAGGTATTAAAGAAGAAATTATTTTCCCAGAAATCGAATTTGATAAAATTCGTCGTATTAAAGGATTAGATGTTCTTGTAGTAACTACAGCTAAAACAAACGAAGAAGCAAGAACATTATTAGAATCATTAGGTGTACCATTTGAGAAAAAAGGAGCTAAATAATGGCGAGAAAAGCATTAATAGTTAAGGCAAAGCGCGAACCAAAATTTTCATCACGTGCATATACACGTTGTGAATTATGTGGGCGTCCACATGCAGTATTAAGAAAATATAAAATATGTCGTATCTGTTTTAGAAACCTTGCACATGAAGGTAAAATTCCAGGTGTGAAGAAAGCGAGTTGATAATTATGTTTATTACAGATCCAATTTCAGATTTAGTAGTTCGTATTAAAAACGCGAATATTAGAAAACACAAAACAGTTTCAATGCCTTATTCAACAAAAAAAGAAGAAATTTTAAAAGTGGTTCACTCAGAAGGTTATATTTCATCTTATGAAGTTAAAGGTGAAGGTACATCAAAAGAATTAGTAGTTACATTAAAATACAAGAAAAATCAACCTGCTATTGTTGGGATTAAAAGAATCTCAAAACCAGGTCTTAGAGTTTATGTAAAAACTCTTGAAATTCCGACAATTATGTCAGGATACGGAACAGTTATCATTTCTACATCAAAAGGATTAATGACAGGAACACAAGCTAGAGAGGCAAAAGTGGGTGGTGAAATTATCGCTCACATTTGATAGGTAGTTGTATGTCTCGTGTAGGAAATCGTATTTTAACAATACCTGCTGGAGCAACAGTTACAGTAGATAATTCAACAGTTACAGTTAAAGGACCATTAGGTACTTTAACAAGAACATTTAGTCATTTAATCACAGTAAAAGTAGAAGATAATAAAGTTTCAACAATTCGTGCAAACGAAGAAAAAACAACTAAACAATTACATGGAACAACAAATTCTCATATTTCAAATATGATTGAAGGTGTTACAAAAGGTTTCAAAATTGATTTAGAAATTAAAGGGGTTGGATATAAAGCTGTTTTATCAGGTTCAAAACTAGATGTATCAGCAGGATATAGCCACATCCATTCATTAGAAATTCCAAGTGACATTAAAGTTACAGTTGCAAAACCAACAGAAGTTTCAGTATTTGGTATCGATAAACAAAATGTAGGACACTTTGCTTCAATTGTTAGAGCAGTTAGAAAACCAAGTGTTTATTCAGGTAAAGGTATTTCATACAAAGGTGAAAAAATTAGACGTAAAGAAGGGAAAACAGCTTCTAAATAATATTAAGAAGTTAATTAAAACATTATGGCAAAATTATCAAGAAATCAAGCTAGAAAAGTTAAACACCAACGTGCACGTTACTGAATTAACGGTACAGCTACAAAACCACGTTTAAACGTTTTTAAATCTCACCAAAACTTTTATGCACAATTAATCGATGACCAAAAAAGAGTTACATTAGCATCAGTTTCAACACTTAAAGATGAAACATATGGTGGTAATATTAAAGCCGCTGAAAAATTAGGTGAATTAATGGGTGAAAAAATTAATTCATTAGGAATTAAAGAAGTGGTATTTGATCGTGGTGGATATTTATATCACGGTCGTGTAAAAGCATTTGCTGAATCAGTAAGAGCGAAAGGAGTTAAATTCTAATTATGGAAAAAGATAATAAAAAAGTTTTAACTCAAAACGAAACAACAGGTACAAAAGAAGTTACTGCTAAAAAAACTTTTAGACCAAGAAAAAATGTTGCTAATGATCAAAACGAAAATTCAGATAAAGTTAGAACACAAAATCGTCGTGGACCAAGAAGAAACAACACAAGAAATAACCGTCAAAGAGTAGAATCAGAATATACTGAAAAAGTTATCGATATTGCTCGTGTTACAAAGGTTGTTAAAGGTGGAAGAAGATTTAGTTTCTCAGCCTTTGTTGTTATTGGAAATAAAAAAGGTGTAGTTGGATACGGTCACGGGAAAGCAAACGAAGTTCCAGACTCAATTAAGAAAGCTATCAAAGATGCTAAAAATAATTTAGTAACAGTTCCACTTGATAGTAAAACAGGTACAATTCCACACGAAATTCCAATGACAAAATACTTAGCATCAAAAGTTATGTTAAAACCCGCTCCAAAAGGAAAAGGTCTTATCGCTTCTGGTGCAGTACGTGCAGTTGTTGAACTTGCAGGTTACACAGATATCGTTACAAAAACATATGGTTCACGTAAAAAAGCAAATATTGTTAAAGCAACAGTTAAAGCCCTTAAACAATTAAGAACACCTGAACAAATTGCAGAACTTAGAGATAAAGATGTAAAGGATTTTAAATAATTATGGCAATTAAATTACATACATTAAAATCAACAGAAGGTTCAAGACCAGAAAAACACCGTAAAGGGCGTGGTCACGCTGCTGGAAAAGGTAAACAAGCTGGTAAAGGTCAATCAGGACAAAATAAACGTAAAGGGCACAGATTAGGATTTGAAGGGGGACAAACTCCTTGATTCCGTCGTATTGGAAAACGTGGATTTACAAACGTAAATCACGTTGAATACCAAGTAATTAATTTATCTGATTTAGAGTTAAAATTTAAAGATGGTGAAAAAGTAACAGTAGAAAGATTATTCGAAGAAGGTTTAGTAAAAAGATCATTACCAATAAAATTATTAGGAAATGGTACATTAACTAAAAAATTACATGTTGTAGTAAATAAAGCTTCTGCTTCTGCAAAAGCAGCATTCGAAAAACTTAATGGAACAATTGAGGAATTTTAATTATTTAAAATAGAGGGCAACCTCTATTTTTCTATTTATTTAAAAATATAAATATTGTAAATTAAATGTGTTGGAGTAAAAATAAAATTTATAAT
The DNA here is from genome assembly GCF_025515455.1 of Mycoplasma sp. CSL7503-lung. Lineage (GTDB taxonomy): Bacteria > Bacillota_I > Bacilli_A > Mycoplasmatales > Metamycoplasmataceae > Mycoplasmopsis. The sequence goes on from NZ_JAOPHP010000019.1 coordinate 13,039, forward strand.
ACAAAATTAAAAAGTGATTTGGAACAAAGAAATAGTAAAAATAATATTAAATCTATTAGATATTTATAATTATAGATTTGTTCAATTTTATTATAAATTTATTTAAAATTATTGATAAAAAAGAGGCTTAAACCTCTTTTTTATCAAATTTTTACTTTATCTTCATCAGGTACATACATTTTATCACCTGGTTGAATATCATAGGTTTTTTCAAATAATTTATTATTTCCTAAAATAACATTTGCACGTATTTCTGCTGGTGAGTGTACATCGGAATCTAATAAACGTTTAGCTGTACCTTCTTTGAAAATTGAACGTCATGTTCTTGCTCAACTTTCGAAAAAGTCTTTTGCTTTAAAGTCGGGCTGACGTTGTGCTGCCTCTAACGCACACTCAAACCCTCCTAAATCAGCAATATTTTCTAAAACAGTTAATTTACCATTAACTTTACCAAATTCTGTTTCTCTACCATCGTATAATTTGATTGTAGCATTTATTCTTTTTTCAAATTCTGCTCTATCATTGTTAGTTCATCAATTATTTAATTTACCATTTTCATCAAATTGAGAACCATTATTATCAAAACCATGTGATATTTCATGAGCTATTACAGCACCTATTGCTGCAAAATTAGTTGTTCTAGATCTATTAATATCATAAAACGGATAAGATAATATAGCAGCAGGGAATACTATATGGTTTTTTATCGGGTGATAGTATGCATTAATTGCTGATGGAGACATACCTCAAAATCTTTTATCTTCTTCTTTATGATATAAGCTAAGTCTATATTCTGCAAATATTTTATTAAATGAATGTACTGATGTAAATATACTTCCATTTTCATCGTAAGTTTTGACTTTAAATTGAGAATAATAAGGTTGTATTATTTCTGGATAACCTACCATATACTCGAATTTAGATAATTTTAGAAGTGCTTTATCAATTGTTTCTTTAGAAAGTCATTTATTATTTTTTAATCTTTCTTCGTAAACTTTAATCATACTTCGAACCATTTCTTCAACGTCTTTTTTAGCTTTTTCACCAAAGTATGTGTTTGCGTAATACATACCTAATGTCATACCAAAATATTTTTTAGTTAAATCAAATGCATAATCTTCTAAAGATCTATTTTTATTAATTGAGTAGACTTTGTTTTTGAATTCTGATGCTTTATTTCTAATTCTTTCGTTTAAGTATGGTGCTGTACCTAATAAGTTAAAAATAAACATTAAGTCTTTGAAATTTTCAAGGTTTTTATCACTAAAAATTTCATCAAAAGCATCAAAGATTTTAAGGTTTTGAATTGAAACTTCTGTTACCTCTTGTCCGATTAATTGGTCTAATTTAGTTCAGAAATCAAATTGATTAGATAGGGTGACTTCTCCTCTTTTTCTTAAGTTATATGCAGAAACATAGTCTGCATTTTCGACCGAACTTTTTATATAATCTTTATAAAGGTTATCGAATTCAATTGCATTATTAACCATTTTACTAGCAACTTCTTGTTCTAATCCATAATCAATTAATAAATCAAGGACCATTTCTTTTCAAACTTTTAATAATTTATTTTTTTCTTCTTCGTTTTCATATGTTTCTTTTGAAGGTAAAATTGTTGGCAATTCACCTAATCATGCAATTTTTCTTGTGGTATCAATAAAATCTTCATCAACAGAAAAATCAAATGGTAAGTATGAATATTCCAAATATTTATTTCTATCTCAGTTGAAAAAATCTTTAAAAGTCATATTTTTTAATTCGTTTCTAAGTGGTTCTAAAAATGTTTCTTTGGCCGGAGACCAGTTTAGTTCATCTCTTTTTTTTGTGTTGTTGATTAAATTATAAAATTTAATCATTTCTAATAATTGTGAATTATTAGGTATTTGACTTTGATCTTTCGATCATTTTGTTAATATTTCCTTTAATAATTTTTCTAAATTAATATCTAATTCATCAAATAAACTGATGCTTGAACGGTCATCTGGGATTTTAGCCGTTTTTAATCATTCTGCATTTACGTATGCAAAAAAGTCGTCTTTAAGTAATTTTTTTTCCATTTTTCTCCTATTTTTTTGGGTCTATATTTGTTTTAAGAATTGATAAGAATGCTTCTTGTGGAACTTCGATTGATCCAAGTTTTTTCATACGTTTCTTACCTTCTTTCTGTTTTTTAAGTAGTTTTTGACGACGTGTAACGTCACCACCATAAAGTTTAGCAGTAACATCTTTACGAAAGGCTTTAATTGTTTCGCGTGCAATAATTTTTCCTCCGATCGTTGCTTGCACAGGCACTTCGAAGTTTTGACGAGGAATTGCTTCTTTTAATTTTTGACACAATTCTCTTGCATTTTCGTACGCTCTATCTCTATGTGTAATTATCGAGAACGCATCAACTTTGTCTCCGTTTAATAAAATATCAACTTTAACCAAATCACTTTCGCGATATCCGATTCATTCATATTCAAATGAAGCATAACCTTTTGTACTTGATTTAAGTCTATCAAAGAAATCAAAAATAGTTTCTGCTAAAGGTAATTCATAAATAACAAGAGAACGTTTTTCGTCAATCATATCCAAATTTTTATAAATACCACGTTTATTTTGACATAATTCCATTACGTTACCAATATATTCATTTGGTATAAAAATTTTAGCTTCTACATATGGTTCTTTTATTTTATCAATAAATGTACGGTCAGGTAATAGTGTTGGGTTAGCGATCATTTCTACTTCGCCATTTGTCATATGCACTTCATATTCAACACTAGGACTAGTCGCTATTATTCCCACTTTATATTCTCTATCTAGTCTTTCTTGCAGAATTTCCATGTGCAATAATCCTAAAAATCCTACCCTAAATCCAAAACCAAGTGCTTTTGAAGTTTCTTGATCTCATGTTATAGAAGAATCACTAAGTGAAATTTTTTCTAAACTCTCTTTTAGTAAAGAATAATCTCGAGTATCTATTGGGTAAAATCCTGTAAAAACAACAGGTTTCATTTTTTTATACCCCGGAAGTGCTTTGCTTGTAGGGTTAGAAATTAATGTTATTGTATCACCAACATTAACTTCTTTTGCATCTCTAATTGCAGCTGATACTCACCCTACTTCCCCGGCTTCTAAAAAGTCTTTTTTAGTTTCATGCGGATTTCTAATCCCAAGTTCGATAACATGATAATTATTTTCTTCATCGTTTCTTGACATAAATTTAAATTTATCACCGACTTTAAGTTTACCTTCAAAAATTCTTACAAGCATAACAACTCCTCTATACGGATCAAAATAACTATCAAAGATTAATCCTTTAAGAGGTTTATTATCATCAGCATCTCTTGGTGATGGGATATATTTAACTATACTGTCTAGCAATTTATCTACACCTAATCCTGTTTTAGCAGAAACTAAAACAGCATTTTCAGTTGAAATACCAATCACTTCTTCTATTTCTTTTTTTACGGCTTCTACGTCAGCTGAAGGTAAATCAATCTTGTTAATAACAGGTATTATTTCAAGATTGTTTTCTAGTGCTAAATATACATTGGCTAAAGTTTGAGCTTCTATACCCTGAGTAGCATCAACAAGTAACAAGGCACCTTCTGATGCTGCCAATGAACGAGAAACTTCATAAGTAAAATCAACATGTCCGGGAGTATCAATTAAGTGAAAAATGTAATCTTTGTGTTTAATTTGGACAGCATTTAATTTAATTGTAATACCACGTTCTTTTTCTAAGTCCATTGAATCTAAAAATTGACTTGTTAAGTCTCTAGTTGCAACTGTATTTGTCATTTCTAAAATACGGTCAGCAAGCGTACTTTTACCATGATCTATATGTGCTATAATTGAAAAATTCTTTATCTTTTCTTTATTCATAAGTATTTAAATTATACTATATTAAAGTTATAAAATAACTATTATATTAATAAAAAAAGAGTCTTTTAAGTTGCGTTTTTTCAAAGTTTAGTATAATTTAAATTATGAAAAAATGAGTAATTTTTAGTGACGTTGACGGAACAATTTATCCGTTCCCAGGTAAGGTTTTATCTCAAGTAAATATCGATAAAGCTGTAGAAATTAAAGAAAAAGGTGTTGAATTTGTTATAAACACAGGAAATGCTCCTTATGAAAAAATACAAAGATTAGCAAATCAAATGAGTTCTCGTTATATTGTTTGCTCTAACGGTGCTTTAATTTTTGATAATCTTGAAAAGAAAGTTTTAAATATTGAATATATTAACACACAAGAAGCTAAAAAAATATGAGATTTAGCAGAACAAGTAGGGGTTTATTTATATTATTTTGGTGATAATAGATATTTTTTAAAAGACCCTACACCTGAATTTCGTAAATTTATAACAGAATTTTGTGAATATGATAATTGAATTTTAACTGGTGAAATACCTGATGATTTACATAAAATAGAATTATATGGTGATAAAGATAAGTTAAAAGAATTTTATGATAAAGCTATGAGCATGAATATTAATTTAAATATAGTTTACCTAGTTTCTCATATCGAAATTACTAAGCCCGGAATTTCCAAAGGAACTGGAATGAAATGATTATGTGATAACATTTTTGAAAGTGATGTTAAAACAGCAATGGCTATTGGAGATAGTCAAAATGATATATCAATGTTCGAAATGACAGATTATTCTTATGCAATGGCTAATATTGATGATTATTCAATACAATTTGCAAAATTACATACTTCAAGCGTTGAACAAAATGGTTTAGCAGAAGCTATTGATGATTATTTATATCGTACTGATTTTGAATTAAAAAGACAATTATCACAACAAGGACCAAAGCGTAAAAAATAAAGCAAAAAACGCTTTATTTTTTTATATTCAATAATATAATTCTCTATTATGAAAACATTATTTAAATTAGATCCTCAAAAACGTAAAATTATAACTTTAATATCTGTATTAATTTTATTAGTTATTACTAGTGGTTTAATAATCACTTGAATGATTTTATTCAAAAACTCTTCTATTAATCCTAAATCAATTACTAAGAGTTTAGAATCATATTTTTTTAGATATTCTCAATTCTTTTATTTTACTAATTTAACGAATTATTTCAGTTTAATCACACTGCTATTAATGTGTTTTAGTACAAAAAACATAATAAGAAGATTATTTTTTCATTCTTTAATTTTAATTTCAATTACATTTCTTGTTTATTGAGGATTAATCTCTTGAACAAGTAATTGAAAAAATATTTTTGAATCGTATAAATCGTTACACACTCATTTAATTAATCCTATGATAATATTTATTTTTGCGTTTATTTGAAAAGATAAGTTGAAAATACCACAAAAAGATAAGTTTATTTGTTTAATTTATGTTTTTTCTTATTTTATTTTTGCATTTTTATTATTCATAAGTACTTATTATTTAGAATATAATAAAGAACACGGTGTTGTGATTTACTCTTTCTTAAATTTCTTTCACCCTTTCTTTTATAAGGGCAATAATTTAGATCTTAAATTAACCTTGAATTTCATTATTATTTTAATAGGAATAGGTTTACCGATTTTAATTTTTAAATTTTGATATAGAATTTTGTCAATAAATAAAAAACTAGATATCTAGTTTTTTCCTAAAATGAAATATCAAGTGCAACACTTTCGTGCTTGGTATTTTTATTATATCTTAACGATCTAAAAAAATCTAAAATTTTACTTAAAAAATCAATATTATTACTTTGTTTTCAATATCAAAA
>NZ_JAOPHP010000001.1 GCF_025515455.1 Mycoplasma sp. CSL7503-lung
TACTTCTTAAAGAAATGTTATTTTGAATACTATTTTGTATAAAAAATCTTTCTTCCTTAGTAATTTGATTGTAATTTTTTGTTGTATAATTCATATGGTTCCTCGGTTCATGTGGGGCCATTTTTTTTATTAAAAAATTTCAAGTGCTCCACAATTATATTTTATATAAATTGTGTTGCACTTGAAATTACAATTTAGCAGTTAACATTTATTAAATGTCAACTTTTTATTATATTGTATTTATTTTTGATTTATTAAATTATTAAGTTCAATTATTTTAGATTCATAAATTTCAGAATCATAATCACTATAAAATAATTCTTCCGCTTTTTTAATTTCGTTACTTACTTGTTCTGCTTTAATTTTTTCGCTAATATTGTTTAAAAATAATTTTGTCTCTTTTATTTTGTTTAGTAAGTTTATTTTTGGGTCAGACTCATAATTTTTTTCTATCACGTTAGAATAATCTTTTAAATCATCGTCTGTATATTCTATATGTAGTTTTCTCATACCGATCATACTATGTTGAATTTCGTTATTTATTTTAGTAGATAAGTTTTTTTGAGGTATTCATTCTATTTTAATATATTTAGATCTGAATGGAACAAAATTAATTTCAGTTCTGTAATAACCGTTATCGTTTCTTGGTACATCATATGTTTCGAAGTACTCTTGATCCCCGTGGTTACTATTTTTGCTAGAAGTATATATTTTATATTTTCCAAAATCCTTAAATGACAATTTACTTTGATTTTTTGCGTTGAATCATGTTTCTCCATCATTTGAATACTTAATTAAAAATTGTTCTGGAAGTATTAATTTAGAATCTATGATTGTAGCTCCCGGTCAAAAACTTACATCAACTCTATAAAATGTTTTTTCTTGATTGTTATTAACTTGAAGTGTTAAATAATTTTTTTCTTCACTTTGATCATTATTATGTAAAAATCAATTATCTCAGCGGTCATTTGTATTTTTTAAAAGAGTTGAAATAGGTTGTGAGTCTATATTGTTTTCACTATTTAAGTGTTTATAAGTGTTTGATTCGTTTTCTAATAAGTTGAATTGATCCAAATTAGATGGTGTTCATTTCAAATCATTTATTGGTAAGTTTTTAAAATTAATTTTTAACTCATATCTTAATTTTTCGAAAGTGTCATTGTCATAGTAACCAGTTAATTCTCCGTAAATAATCTGCGCTTTTCCATCTTGAATATTTTTTGAATTTAAATCTTCTTTTTTGTAAATTTCTTTTATTTGATCTTTATTTAATTTTAGTTTATATATTCCTGGTTTAATTCCTTGTTGTTTTGCTTCATTGTCATCTTCGTCAATCTTTATTGTAAGATTTTCATTAAATATTTCGCTAAATCTCAATGCTGTAGAATATGTTGTTATAGAATCGTTAATAACTTTTGCACTAATTGGTTCTTGTGGTCTCTGAATAAATATATCTTTACTAATTAATTTTTGAAATTCATAATTTTCATTTTGATTTTTAATTGATAAATTAATTATTATATTTTTATCATCATGCCTTAGACTAATTAAATTAGGTATTTTATTGTTATTAATATATTTTATTTTTATTTCATTTTCTATTAGTTGATTATTTTGGGTATTTGAATCAATATTTTCTTGTATTTGAGATCAAGTATAATTTGCAGGATTGTTAAAGTCCACGCTAATTGTTTCTTCTAATTCCTTTAACTCTTTTTCTCTCAATTTAAAGTCATATTTATTTATGTAATCAACAAAAACTTGTGATAAATAATTTTTATATCTTATTTTATAGCTAACTTCTATTTTTTCGGCATTTTGTTTTTTAGTCGCCTTGATAATTTCGATATTAAAATTAGGATTATTATAGTTAAATGTTATTTTATCTGGTGGAATAATATTATTTTCATCTTTTTCAATTTGGTCAAAATAAGTTTGTTCAGAATTTTTGTATTTTATTATTATATTTTTGTTTAGATATGAAAAGTTTGGAGTGCTAAAATCATTAATAACATTTTTTTCATAGACTTGAGATTCTACTGAGTTACTTAAGAATTTAAATTTTACTTTTAATGTTTTATTTTCTAAATCTTTTTTTGCTTCAATAAATTTATATTCAAAATCAGTTCCCTTAAATAAATAATTATAATCTCCTTGAATTTGATCTATATTCAAGTTATTAAAATCTAGAAAATCATTATTTTGATATGTTATTTTAACTTTTTTGTATTCATTATCAAATTGTTTGAGTAATTTATTATTATCTTCTTTATCTTCGTCTTGTTGATTATAACTAAGATCTATTTTGTAAGTGAATAAATCAGAAGCAACATCATCATTATTTATATTGTAATTAATAACTACTTCATTATTTAATACATACGCATCAACTAAGTTTATTTTAAATTCTTCGATACCTAAGTAAGAAATTGTATTTATATTTATTTTTTGAAAATCTATTGTATTCTTTAAGTTATTTAAATCATGAAATTCAAAAGTTATTTGCTCTTTTAATTGATCAAAATCTATAGATTGTTTGCTCGGTAGTGCTTCATTATTTTTAAAATAATTTTTAGATATAAAAGTTTTTAAATCATTAGATGTAATGTTTTTATATTTTAATTTATACGTAATATCAATACCTTGTTCTTGTTTGGAAGCGGAAATTAAAATTAACTCATATCCATCGGGTGCGGAAACTAAGTAGTTTTCTATGTTTTCTATATTATTATTTGTTAAATTGTCAAAATCAATCTTTCAAGAATTTTTATATTGAATATTAATTAATACATTTATAAAATACTCTTCTTCATTTTGAAATTTAGAGTTATTAGAACATGAAATTGCTAAAGTTGTTAAAGGGATAATTGTTAAACCGCTGAGTAATATAGTTTTAATTTTTTTATTCATTATCTTCCTCTTGATTGTAATCGTATTTATAGAATCATGGAGAGCTATAACTATTTGGATTTTCTAAGTTTGCTCTTATGATTTGACTAGCAAATGAACGAGTATTATTTACGTCAAAAGGATTTTGTTCTTCGATATTTGATCCCAGAAAATTATATGTTTTTGTTCAATATCTAAGTGCAAAACTATCAAATCCTTCAAAACCTTCGCGTCATGTTGCTAAATATCTATTTCCATCTATATAAAAACTAGTTCCAGAACCACCGCCACCTAAATATACAGGAGCATAATTAGATTGAGCTTGAATTCCTATTCTATCATCTTTATTACCTGTGTACGAAGGCAATGGTCTATGGCTTAATATTCCGGTCATTTTAAAATCCGGATAACCAATAATTGCTACATTTCTATTAGAAGGAACGGGTATATAACTTTCTTGATAATTAACATCAAATTTAACTTTATCTAAATAATTATTAATATAGTCCAGTTTATAAACAACATTCATTTTTCCGTTGCGTTTAGCATATAAATATTCATCATTTAAATCTGCTTCAAACAATGTTAAGTCTATTTGCCCGTTATTTTCTTTATTATTTTCACTAATTTGATTTAGTCCTGTTCAAATAACTTTTGTATTAGCACTTAATTTTTCAATTAATTTTCCTTCGCTATTATCTTGATTGAAATTTCAATATTTGTTGATAATGTTATTTCTATGTTTTGTACCTAAAAATAGACCGTATCTTGCTTTTCCTTTTTCTTCAATTTTGTCAAATGATTCTATTTCTTCTCCTACAACATGTCGATTTGAAATTAAGTAGTATCTATGATCGTTAATATCATCATTTACTTTTCCAACAATAGATGTAGAACCGTAATATCCAGGACCAGCAAATTGGACTGTTCTCATTCAAGTATCTCTTGCTAATTCTCAATCTTCTTGTTTATTTCATCTTAAAACATCAGCGTCCATTAAGTATCCTTCATGGAATTTATAAGGTACATTTTGATTTGGATAATATATTGAATGATCTTTTAAATATTTGGTATCATTGCTAAATAATATAGGTTGATTATTATCTGTATAAATTACATCATTATAGTCAAATCTGTTTGAGTCAACCTCAAATTCTTCTTTTTCTTTATCGTTTGTGTATGTTATAGTAATTTCAGACGCTGTTGGTAATACAACTATTGCTTTGTTTGGATCAAATTTTTGATTTTCTTTAAAAGTTAATACATCTGGGTCGTTTATCACAATTTTATTATTTAAATCATCGGTATCGATAATAACCTTAATACCTATTAAAGGATCTCATTTAAATATTATTTTGTAATCTAGATTTTCCGTTTTGTTATTATTCCCAAATTCAACATGCTTATTAAAAATAATTGCTTTTTCATTTAATAATTGTTCAAAATTTATTGAATATGTATGTTCGGAATTTTTTCTATTTATTCTTCTTGATTTATCATTATCATTTAATAAAAGGTCTGCATAGATAACAAAATCTATTTGTGACTTAGTGGTATTTTCTCGCATTAGTGTTTTTTCTAGATATTTTTTATCTAAATATCAAAATACATTTTGCTCTTTTTCATCATATTTTCAAAAAACATCTTTTCAATATGGTTCAATTAATCTTTTTCTTGTAATTTCTTTTCGAGAGCCGAAGACTGAGATTAGATTTACTTTATTTTTGCTAAAACCATCGAATAAGTTTATTTGAGAGTTTTCTGTTAATTCTTTTTTGGCGAAACCTGTTATTTTATATCAAGAATGACCTATAAACTTCTTAGTTTTATTTTGTACAGGATCAAAACCTTCGACTTCTAATTTTATGTATGCATCTTTATTATTTATTTTTTTGATGTCATTAATTTTAAATTTATTTGCTTTAAGCTTAAAATTACGATATGTTAAATAATTATTTTCATCTTTATTGGCTAAATTAATATAATCATTTAATTCTTCTTTATGTTGAATAAAATAATCAATATCATGTCTTTTTAAATTTGCTTCATCAATTACTAAATCGCTTAATTTAATGTTATTGAGCATTATTTCTGGATATAAAGCTTGTTCAAAGTCGTTAACTAAATTTACTAAATTATATGTCTTATTATTTGTATATCTAATATTAGTGTTAGCTTTATTAATTCAACCTATTTTAAAACTTATTCCTCTTCTACCTTCTAATTTTATATCATAATAGTAGTAGAAATAATCGTTTAAAAGTTTAGAAATATTCTCCGTAAAAGGTGTTATATCTTTTTTATATATTTTATTTTTATCTTGTATTCCGATAAAATCATTTTCATCAAAATTATCACCTTTTTCAGCTTTGTCATTGCCTGTTTTGATGCTTATAAAATAATTAAGTTTATTATTTGCTTTTTGTTCTACAAAACTAACTGGATTTAATGCTCTATAATTTGTTTTGTCTCCTGCACCATTTTTTAATTTAACTGAACCTAATGTTAAGTTTCACCCAAAGACAGATTCGTTTAATTGATTCATTTGTGATTTTAAATTTTCTGGAATTGAGTTGTTGTCATATTTAGGGTCGTTAAAATCGCTTTCTTCAAAAAATTCATTTTTTGGTTTTATGTCTTCGTAATGTAAAAACATAAAATCGTCAATTGTGAAGAAATTATCCAAAATGGCTTTTGGTTTTGGAGCTTCTATCCCATCAACTTTATATCATAATTTAATATCGGCTTTGTGTTTGAAATCATCAATATTTGCAACTTCGTCAATATAAATTTCGTATTTTCCAAATTTTGGCATTTTATAGTATTGTTCCATTTTTTCTTTAGCTTGAGATGCTAAAAAATCAGAATGATTCCATCTATTTTTAGGGTTTTTTAAGGATACGTTAAGAAAGAATTTTGTTTTGTCGTTTGAATTAATAATTGACATTATTTTTTCTTTATTTACTTTATCTCAATATTCTTCTTTTGAAATATTTCTTTCAGTAAATACTTTTTCAGAGTTTAATCTAATTGTTTTTAATATTTGATTATTAAATAGTATATTTAAATTTGCATTTATTTTATTTGAGTTAATTGATATATCTGAAATAGAATATTTAAAATATTTACCTAGACCATAGTATTTTTTGGTAAATATTTCTTCTTTTTCGAAACTTGGTAAAGTTCTAAATTCTATTAAATTATAGGAATTTAAAAGATCGTAATTCAAGTCGAATATTTCATCTAAATATTCGAAATTTAAACTATTTAGCTCGTCTAAAGCGCCATTTAAAAATTCTTTTGTTTTAGTGAAAGTATATGAGATATTATTTATACCTTTTATTTTAACTTCTACTGTAAGCTCTAAAGTATTTAATTTATCACCTTTTAATTTAATATCTTTTATAGTGTAATTAAATAAATTGGTATCAAAATGATCGAAGAATAATTTTGAATTCTCAAAATTAAATGAAGCTGCATTTTTTATTGAATCTAAATTATATTTATTTTCACCTTCGTAATTTTCTAAAGAAAATCTATTTTCTGTTTCTGTTTTTAATATTTCTATTGCACTTAAATTATTGTTTGTTTCTTCTTGTTGTATATTTGTAAATTCTATTAATAATTGCTCTATTAATTTAATATTATTATCCATATCACTTAAATCAAAAAGAAGAATATTATTATTGAATATGTTTCTATTTTTACTTAGAAAAATATAGAAATCATATTCTTTTTTTCCGTTAACGTTTCTATTAGATATTTCATTGTAGAAATTTTCAATTTTTGTTTTTAAGTTATTAATTTTTTCATTAAAAACATTAAATTTATCTCTAAAACTTATAAATTCATCAAAGGTATTAAGTTGCGAAGTTATTATGACTATATCTTCTTTTATTGAGTTGTCTATTAATGCGTTATTAATTATTTGATTTAATTCATTTTTTTGTAATATGAAGTTTTGGTTATATTTAATCAACAATTTATTTATATTTTCTAATTCTATAGATGTAAGGGAGTTGTTAACTAATTTTTTAATTAATTCTTTATCGGATGTTTTTATGCTATTATCATTTGATATTTTAGAAATTAAAATGTTCTTTTTATCTTCTATATCTGTTTGGTCAGAAACTAAGTTATTTTCGCTTACAACCAACTTTAATTTTGTTATAAAGTCACTAAACAGGTTGAAGTTATTATTACTTTTAAACTCTTCTTTTAAAGTGTTAAATTCACTTCTTAAATCTTGTTTGATTTTAGAGAAATTATAATGTTCAAATATTGATTCAATATTTGAGATATTTAGGTCTAAAGAATTTAAATTATTTATTAATAGGTTTCTAAAATTAAAATCATTATATGCTTCTGATTTTTTATTTAAATATATATCTTTAGTTATTTGATTTTGAAAATTGTATAAACTTAAATTATTTATATATGATTCTAATTTTTGATTATTTTCTTGTACTAAGATATTTTTAATTTTAGTAAGTGAAATAAGTTTTATTATTTTTTCTTGGTTAGTTGAAGTGAATAAATTAAAATTTAGATTTTTGTTATTTAGAATATTATCAATAAAATTATTTAGTTCATTAATTTGTTCTTCGTCTTTAAATTCAATTTTTGTGCCTTCTAACTGTTTTGTAATATTTAATTTTAAAAATTCATTCAAAATTGTTAAAAATCCAATTATTTTATTATTTAACTCAATATATTCGGTTGAATAATTTTCAATTGGATATAAATTAGATATTTTTTTACCAAAATTAGAAATTTTTTCATTTGAAAAAGATGATATTTTTTGTTCTAAATCTTTTTTAAAAAAATTAAACGTATTTTGTTTTGTTAAATTTAGATCTTTTACTATATTATTAGATTCTAAAACTAGATTATTACTAAAATTGTTAAAATTAATTTTGTCTTGATTTACTAAAATTTCTAATTTATCAAATCCATTATTTATATTATTTTCTAAATCTTTATTTATTTCTAAAACGTTTTTTTCTAATGGTTTAGTTTTGGAAATTTGATAATAATTGCCCAATATTAATCCGATATTTTTATTTAAATTTTGATATTCTTTTTCGGTATTCAAATTTGGGTATTGTTCTAAAATTCTATTTTTAGTAGAGTTTAAATTTTTGTGGTTTAAATTTATTTCTAAATAATTTTTTAGTTCATTTTTATATTTGTTTTTTACTTCGTTATTATTTTTTGTACTTACACTGCATGAAATTGCTAATGTTGAACTTAAAAGTGCCGAACTTGATAGTGCAGAAAAAACTAAAACTTTTTTGTTGTTCATATTAATCCTCCTTTATAATTGAGTTTTGTATTGTTTAGTAATTTATTCATTATAATCCAAAAGAACTGTTTTTTTTTTTTTTTGTATTTGTATTATTTTTTTAGTGTTTATGAATATTATTTCCAATTATTTGTTTTTAAATTAAATTATGATTTAAATTTATTAGATTTAGTATTGTGTGATATTTATATTTTATTGTTATAAAATACTTAAGATTATTAAATTTTTTTAGTTGTTTATCTTTTTTAATTAATATTATCTATAAAATATTTTTATCTAAAAAAGTATTAAAAAAATAAATTAGTTATTATTTACTAATGAGACTCTGAAATCAAAGCAGGTTGATCCCTTTAAAATAAATGTGTAATTGTGAAATAATACGTTAAACCTATTTTGTTTTCAAACCCTCTTACTAATTTATTTTTTAACTAAAATTCTATGTTTTCAAATTTTTCAGGATTCTTTTCAATTTCTGATTTTAATTTATTTTTAAATGAATTGGGATTATTATCTGTTTCAAAACCAAAATAATCGTATTCATTAGATGAAAGTAGTCCGAAACCATATTGATCATCGTTACCAATATTTTGCATAAATAACGCAACCATATTTAAATCTTGATCAAAAACTACACTACCAGAAGCTCCTGAAATTAAATCTAATTTATTAGATGGTGTATCTTTTAAAATAAAAGTTCTAAAGTGTCCGTATTTTTCAAATTCTGCCGCTTGATCATTTAGTTCGATTTTGTCAATTTTATTTATTATGTGTTCTCTATATCTTCTTCCGCTAAAACCGGCGAAATTATCTAATGGAAAACTTGATATTCTAAAATCTACATTTGAATGTTCACTTAAACCTTTTGAGTATTTACTTAATTTTATTGGTTTCAATTCCTTTCATTTATTTAAATAATTTGTTATTTCTAAATTATTAGTTTCTTTTGCGTGGTCTAAAATAGGTTTTATGTCTATTATGGAAATAGCTATATCAGCGTTTTGGGTTCCATTATTTGTTAATGTTCCATTTCTGTTTGTTTGATTAGCAGATTCTCAAAAACCAAAATTAAATCACTCTTTTTGTATATCTATTGATATTTGATTATTAGAATTTCTAACTAAGGAATCATCGTAATGTGGTATCATGAATTTTTTCATAACTCTTGAGTCCGATCATCTTGAATTTAATATATCTACAACATGTCTATTAGTTATAAAATAATATCTTTGATCGTCGCTATCATTTGGCTTAACTTTTGATAACATAGTCATTGTTCCACCACCAACAACAAAAACCCTTTCTCTTATTTTTTTGAATAATGCATCTTGATTATTTTGTACATCTAATCTTTTTGCACTATTATTATTTTTGTAGAATTCTTCATTAGAATTTAATGTTGATAAATTAGTATTTCCCGGAGAATTAAAGAGAGTGAAATTACTATCTTTTTCCGTTTCATATGATATAGAACTTGTTGTTCCGAATCGATCTACAAATATATTATTTTCGTCATTTTTAGTAAATGAAAAGTTTTTACTATTTTTGTTTCTTACTTTTACTGTTAACATTTCATTTTTTAAAATAGCATTAAATTCAAAATCATATTTTTCTTCTACAATTTCATAAAAACTATCATTAATATTATTCAAATCAATAGTTATTGGTAAGGTTTCAATCATATTTTGGTTGTTAATTTTAATATAAAAAGTAATTTTTTTATTTTGAAAGTCTTTATTTAAAAAGT
The DNA here is from genome assembly GCF_025515455.1 of Mycoplasma sp. CSL7503-lung. Classification (GTDB taxonomy): domain Bacteria; phylum Bacillota_I; class Bacilli_A; order Mycoplasmatales; family Metamycoplasmataceae; genus Mycoplasmopsis. The sequence goes on from NZ_JAOPHP010000001.1 coordinate 9,939, forward strand.
TTATTACATTTCTATTAATTACAACTTCATTATTTTCTAATTTCAAATCATTATCTTGTATTAATACAGGCATTATTTTATTTATAAATTTAACTGTTTTATCATCTTTTTTGAATTTTACTATTAGATTCGGAATGTTTTTATAAGCATCGAATTTATCATAATTTTGATAAGATAATTGTGTTCATTTTTCGGGTTGTTGCAAGTTATCACCGTTTATAAAGGAAACGGCTTTATATAATTCCGATTTAAAGTAATTTTCAACTATTATTCTGTTGTTTCTATTATCTTCTAAAACAATATTTTTTGGAAAAGAATCTAAACTAAAAATATTTTTAGGATTTCCTATTGTTCCTGGATTTGTTATTTCGTTATTTTCTTCTTCTCTATCCATTTCTTGATTGTCTTTTAGATCTTGATTATTTTCTTCATTTTTAGTATTTTGATCTTCATTTTCAGAAATTTCGTCAGAAGTACCTGTGCTTTTTGGTTCTTGATTTGAAGTTTCATCATTATGTTTGTCCGGAATTTCTTCGTTAACATTTCTTTCTATTTCTTTATTTTCTGTTTTTTTAATATTTTTATCAATAATATTGAATTCAATATTATTATTTTCAGATTCAATTGAAACTATCTCGATATTATTTGAATTATCTATATTTTCCAAATCAAAATATATGCTATTGCTTATGATTTTTGACTTTTTCATTAGTTTACCGTTTATTTTGTAATATAAAGTAATTTGTGAATTGTTTATTTTGTTTATGTTTTCTTCGCTTGTTTCAAAAATCAAAGCATCATTAGTTAATGACACTCTTGCTATATCAACTTTTATTAATCGATCTTTTTCGTTGTTTTTTTCTGTTTCAATTATAGAAATGTTATTTGAATTATTATCATTGTTTTGTTTTTCTTCTTTTAGATTGGTTCCGCACGATATTACTAAAAATGGTGATGAAATACCAATTAAAATAGGAAGTATTTTTTTTAATTTCATTTTTTACCTTTCTGTGAGTGTGAATATGTATTATACTATTCTATAGTAACTTTGATATGTTTATGTAAAAAAGAATAAAAAAACCAAAATAAGTTATTTCTTTTGGTTTTTTTAGGATTATAAGTTATCAAAAGATACATCTTCTCTTTGTTTTTGGCTGGCTTGAAATAGAGGTAATGTAACCAACCCCATTGTTGATGATACAACATTATTTGGTCATGTAAATATACTTGAATTAAATTCGTTAACTCTAGAATTATATAATCTTCTAGCTGCACTAATTTCTCTTTCTAAATAAGTAGATTGTTCCATTAATTCTTTGTATAAATCAGATGATTTTAATTCAGGGTAGTTTTCTCTTACAGCAATTAGTCTTCCTAAAACGGAATTGCTTAAATTATCTAATTGTACTGAGTCATTAATATTACCTGTGCCAGTTAATGATCTCATTTTTGTAACGCTTGTATACAATTCAGTTTCATGATCTTTAAATGATTTTACTGAGCTTACTAATTTATATAATGTATCTGCTCTTTTTGCTAATTGTGTATCAATTGTTGATGCTGCTTCATTAACATCATTTTGCATTCTCTTAAACATATTTGTTTTTACAACATAATAAATTGCTGAAAAAATTAATAAACCAATTAATCAAAAAAATATTTTTCCAAAAATACTTGATTCTGGTTTTTTTACTGAGTTATCAACGGCAGGTTCTAATCCTTGAGGTGCTGTATATTCTCTATTATTGAATAAATTTGACATTTCTCTCCTTAAATTGTTATATAGAATATTTCAATTCTCAATTAATTATATAATTTTTAAATTTCAAAACAAAATAATTTTATATATATTCTTTAATTATTGGGTATTTCTTAGTTATCTCTAAAACAGATTCTTTTAATTTATAAATTAATTTTTCGTGGTGTTCTTCTACTTTACCATCATTTAATTCGATTTCAAATTGTATTTTTAATGCTTGATCAATTATTGTGGCTAATTTTTCTCACTGGTCAAAATTTCTACTTGTCATTGCTGCTGTTCCAATTCTGACTCCGCTACATTGTGTAGGTGGTAATTTATCAAACGGTATACTATTTTTGTTTAAAGTAACATTTATTTTATTTAATATTTTTTCTGCTTTAGCACCGGTCAACATAATCCCATTTTTATTAAATTTTTGGACTATATCAAGCATAAAAAGATGATTATCTGTTCCGCCGCTGATTAAACGATATCCAAGATTTGAAAAAGCTTTTGCGAATTTTGCCGAATTTTCTACTATTTTTTTTCCATATTCTTTAAATTGAGGTTGTAAAGCTTCATAAAATGCGACAGCTTTTCCTGCGATGGCGTGAAATAAAGGTCCTCCTTGGTAACCAGGAAATACTCAACGATTTATTTTTTTTGCTATTTCTTCATCGTTTGTCATTATAATTCCTCCACGTCCACCTCTTAAGGTTTTATGAGTTGTTGAGGTAATTATATCGGCATATCCAACTGGGGAAGGGTGAGTTCCTGCGACTATTAATCCCGCTATATGTGCAATATCAGCCATCAGTTTTGCTCCGACTTTATCAGCAATTTCTTTAAATCTTTTAAAATCAATTGTTCTTGAATAGGCTGAATAACCACAAATAATTAAATTTGGTTTTTCCTTTAAAGCTAATTTTTCAATTTCATCATAATCTAGTTTTTCATCTTGCCCTAAATCATAAGAAACAGAGTTGTAAAATATACCACTAAATGAAATTTTATAACCGTGTGTTAGGTGTCCGCCCGAACTTAAAGAAAGACCCATAATTTTTCCGCCGCTAGGTACAACAGAAGCAATAGCTGCAGCATTAGCAACTGAACCCGAATATGGCTGAACGTTTGCGTATTTAACACCAAAAAGTTTTTGCAAACGCTCGATTGCAGCTGTTTCTACAATATCTACGTATTCGCAACCTCCATAATAACGTTTATTTGGATATCCTTCACCATATTTATTGGTTAATACGCTACCTTGTGCTCTTAATACGTCTTCAGAAACATAATTTTCACTTGCTATAAGTTCGATATGTTCAGATTGTCTACTTAATTCTCCATTAATTGCATCGGATACTATTTTATCTTTTAAGTTTATTTTTTTGTACATTTTATGCTCCTTTTAGGCATTATATTTTGAATTTAATACTTCTATTATTTTCTCAGAAGCGCTTATTCTAAATGTAATTTGTTTATTATTTTCTTTTTGATATTCATCAATTTTTTTAATTGAATAAATTTCGTTATTAGCAATTTCATTTATTTCGTTTATAAGATTTTCTACAACTACATTGGTTTCTATACTAAAAGTTATATCAATCGTTTTTAAAGGGTTTGTATCAATTGATTTATAAGAAAAATTATTAGATATATTTTGTGATTTATTATCTTCTAAAATAGAAGGTTTATTGAATGAATCTAGCAATACCTCTGCGTAAAATGCATTTGTACTATCATTTTTTGGGTGAAGTTTTCCAATTCAACCTATTAATGTATTATTTGCAACTATATACGCTGATGCGTAAGGGTTCATTTCTAAATTTAGATTATCTATACTGTTGTTCAAATTAATATCAAAATTTTTATTTTGATATTTTAAATGACGTGTAAATCTAACTTCTTTATTTAAAATGTTAATTAAATCATTTTTAAAGCTTAAATAATCTTTGGTAGTTGATGCTAGCCCCAAGACCATTTTGTTATTATTTATCATCCCTTTTTCAAAAATATTAATATCAATTATTTTTCTTTTTTGGTTATATTCAACAACCTCTTGAAGTGAAGTTATAATAGAATTTCTTACAACTTGACGTTCTTTAGAAACAAAGGTCATCAAAGACATGTTTTTTTCAAATTTGAATGGATTAAAAAGACTCTTTTCTTCTGAAACTAAAGTAAATGTTCTAACTTCGGTATATCCTTGATTAACTACTTTTTGTTTCAAATTATTTCTTTTTTGAGTTACATGATATGGTTTAGATAAATATTCATTAGGACTAAAATTATCGTAAGAGTAAATTCTGAATAATTCTTCAATAATATCTACGTCTAATTCTATATCGTACCTATAATTTGGAACCATAACTTCTATTTTTTGTTCTTTTTCATTAATTTTAATTTCAAAATCTAAATTTGATAATTTTTCTATTGAATCTTTTAATTTATCTAAATCATTAAATTGACCGTATAGTTTTAATAAAGGATAATCTAAAAATACTTTTTTCTTATTTGGAACTTTGATAGGATTAATAGTTTGTGAGATTTTTAAATCTTTTACATAATTTCTTATGTATTGCATTCCGATATTTGCAACTTGTGAAGAAATTACTCTTGAAGCTTGAGATGAACTATTAGAAGATAATTTGATTTCTTTTGCACCATGTCTTACTAATTCGGTAGGAAATACACCTACTTCAAAGATAAATTCTGTTGAATTTAAATCACTTTTAGTGTCTTCAAGACCCATAACGGAAGCTATTGAAATAGGTCTTTTTAAATCTTTTATAATTAGTACTTTTTCAACTTCAATTTCTTTGTTTCCTAATATTTTTATTTTACCTGTGAAAATTTCATCTGTTATTTGGTCGGATACTTTATTTTTATCATAAACATGCGCTGTTGCTCCTGTGTTTAATAAAGTAAGATTAGTTAAGTTAACAGCTCAATTATGTAATGAAGAAATATCATGTTTAGCTAAAAGCATTTTTTCGTATAAAGTTGTTTCTTTATTACCTTTAACTTCGCTAAAACTTAATTCTGAAGCAATTGTATTTTTAACTTTGATATTTGATTCGAATGTTGGTTTAATTTCTTCTAAATCAAATTTAAAATCTGTATTGTAATATGCAGCAATTTCTTTTGCTACAAAATAATATGAATTAAGATCATTACGATTTGTGGTTAGTGAAATTTCAATTATGTAATCATCTAATCCTAAAAGTTTTATAGGATCATCGTTAATTGTTGCAAAGTTTTTAGGTAATACTAGAATTTCATCTTTTTCTGCTAAAAGATCTCATTTGTAGCCAATTTCACTTCAAGCTGCCATCATGCCTTCTGATAGTTCACCTTTTAGTTTTTTTGCTCCAAAAGTAAAATCACCTTTTTTAGCACCAACAGGAAAACAAACTATAAAATCACCATTTTTTAAAATTCTATTAGTAGTTTGTATTTGTATTATTCCATTTTTAGTTTCTAATTTAACGATATCAAGACGATCAGAGTTTGGATTATCTTTTACCTCTAAAACATTGGCGAATAATAATCCTTCGACATCACTAAATTTTTTAGTATCTTCAACTTCAATTCCTAAATTATTTAATGCAATTTCTACTTCTTTGTGGCTTAGTTTTTTATTAGGTAAAAATTTATTTATATGATTTAATGATAAAAGCATTAAATTACCTCCTTAGTTAAATCTCAATTAATTTGTCTTGTTTTATGTTTTTTTAGCAAATTATTTATCTTTTTAAATAATTGAAAATTTTCAAATCCTCTTTTGTAACTAAAAGGGGAAGGGTGAGAAGTTGCTAGAATATTTTCGTCTGATATTTTACTTATATTTGGTAATTTTTGGATATATTCTTGCGCTTGTTTTCCTAATGCAACTATAATGACGTTATTATTTTCGTTTATTGTTTGCTCAACTACTTTTAAAGTAAAGTTTTCTCATCCAATATTTTTATGAGAATTGGCTTTACCACATTCTACAGTCAAAACAGTATTCAATAACAAGACTCCTTGTTTTGCTCAATTAACAAGTGAATTTGTTTCCAATTTAACTTCCGGATAATCTTTTTGAAGTTCTTTAAAAATATTTCTCAATGATGGAGGAGTTTTTTTATCTCTAGATGAAAATGCTAAACCATCTGCGGTTCCTAAAGTATGATACGGATCTTGTCCAATGAAAATAACTTTTGTATCCTTTACTTGAAAAAATTCAAATGCTCTAAAAATATCTGTTTGATATGGTAAGATAACTTTATTTTCTTTTTCAGAAATAGATAATTGATTGATAATGTTGTTAAAGTAAGGTTTTTTACCTTCTTCTGTTAATATATTTAAAAAACTATTTTTCATATTTAAACTGCTCCAAAATTCTTAAATCATTTTTATATAGATCTCTAATATCTGTAAATCCATATTTAATCATTGTTATTCTTTCTAAACCTAAACCGGCTGCGAATCCGTTGTATTCTTTTGCGTTATATCCTGCTAATTCTAAAACTTTTGGATGTAACATACCGGCCCCAAGTATTTCAATTCATCTACCTTTATAGAAAACATCAACTTCAACACTTGGTTCCGTAAATGGGAAGTAACTTGGTCTTAATCTAATATCAACTTCTTGTTCTAAGACGTATGATAATAGTGATTTTAGAGTTCAAATTAAGTTTTGAAAACTAACTTTACCGATTGAAACGAAGTCTAATTGTGTAAATTGATGAGAGTGAGTCGCGTCATCTTCGTCATTTCTGTACACTTTACCAATAGAAAAAATTGAAACTTCTTTATTTTCTTCTTTAGAATATTTATATTCATCTAGTGCACGAGCAGTAATACCTGTATTGTGTGTTCTTAATAATGTTTTAGGATCGAAGTATAAAGAGTCATGCATCGCTCTTGCCGGGTGGTTCGAAGGAATATTAAGGCGTTCAAAATTAAATTCATCTGAGACGATTTCACCATCTTCTTGTTCATAATATCCTCTTTGTAAAAATCAATCTCTTAATCTTTCTTCAATAATTGTAATTGGGTGTAAAGATGATTTTAAATTTACTGGTTCAGTAAAATCAACAAAACTAGATTTTAATTTTTCTTGTATTTCGATATCTTTAATTCTTAATTCTGCTAATTTAAAAAATTCTTCATATTCTTTTTTTAGAAGATTAATCTCTCTACCTATTTCTTTTTTTTCTTCAACTGATGCGGTTTTTATTTTCTGTTGTAGTTTGAAAATTTCGCCATTTGTTCCTAAAAGTTCTGATTTAATTTTTTTTAGATCTTCTAGTTTGTTAATTGTATTAATATCAATTTTTATCATTATTTCTCCTTTATTTTTATTTTTTCTCAATATTTTTTTGAATCTTGTTCAAATTTTGAATCACCATATTCAAATATTTTAATATTTTGAATATTTTTAGGTAAATAATTTTGCTCAACTCAATTATTTTTAAAGTCATGTGGGTATTTATATCCAATTCCATGACCTAATTTTGAGGCAGATTTATAATGTGAATCTTTTAAATGCTTTGGTATTGGATATATTTTACCTTCATCGAGCATTTCTTCAACTTTTTTAAGGGCTAAATATCCAGAATTGCTCTTTGGAGAATTAGCCAAATCTATAATGGCGGCAGAAATAGCTAATTTTCCTTCTGGCTCGCCAAGTCTTTCATAAACTCTAATTGCAGCTTCTGTGCGATAACCTAAATTAGGATTAGCCATCCCAACATCCTCATACGCTACACAAAGCATTCTTCTAAATAAGCCGTTAACGTCGCCTGTTTTTAAAATTAATAATCCATAATAAAGAGATGCGTCAATATCGCTTCCTCTAAGACTTTTGTGAAATGCTGATAAGTTGTTGTAATGTTCGCTAGAATTTGAATCGCTATAAAAATTTATATTTGGTATTATTTTCTTTAAGTCTTGTTTTGATATTTCTTTTTCATCATCTAATATTAAAGAAATTAATTGTAAGTTATTTAAGCATAATCTTAAATCTCCGGAAGAAAACCGAGAAAGAGCAAGTAAAACTTCATCACTTATCTTTATTTTAATTTTTTTATTTATTATCAATTTTCTGATATATTCAACAATATCTGTTTCACTTATTTTTTCTAATGATAGAATTTGCATTCTGCTTCTCAACGCAGGATTAACTTTAAAATATGGGTTTTCTGTTGTTGTGGCATAAACTATAACTTTATCAAATTCTAAATATGAAAGCAATATATCTTGTTTATCCTTGTTCAATCTATGTATTTCGTCTATTATAATTATTTCGTTGTTTTCTAAAATTTTAGTTAATTTAGCTTTATCATCGATTGAAGCATTAAAATATTCGTAATTTAAACCCATATTTTTAGCTAAAATTAGCGCCATAGTAGTTTTTCCTACGCCGCTTTCTCCAAAAAAAATAAAACTAGTAGTAATTTTATTTTTTGAAACTTTTTTCAAAAGTTCTACTATGTTTTTTTGACCTGCAATATCATCGAATGTTTCTGGCCTTAAACTATTTGCTAAATTATTAATCATATTTTTATATATTATATTATTTTTTTATAGTTTTATATCATATATTTAAATAACTCTTATATAATTTAAATTATGAGATTAAGACATGATAATACAGCACAAGATAAATTAAATAATTCAGAGTTTTATTTAAATAAATTTCCAATCCAATTACAACCAAACGATGTTGTTGAAATTGGGGCAGGCAAAGGTGAGATGATCGCTCAATTAGCGCTTAATAATCCTGAAATAAGATTTTTTGCAATTGAAAAATATCCAACAGTTGCTAACAAAATCTTAAACAAAATTAATGATTTAAAGTTAACTAATTTATTTATAATTACAGAAAATGCAGATAATTTAAGTGAAATTTTCGAAGGAAATGTAGATAAAATTTGATTAACATTTAGTGATCCTTGACCAAAAAATTCTCACGAGAGAAGAAGGTTAACCTATAAAAAATATTTAAATTTATATGAAAAATTATTAACCCAAAACGGTCAATTACATTTAAAAACTGATAACGATAATTTTTTCAATTATTCAATTGAAAGTTTAAAAGAAAATGATTGAGAAATTATTGATTTAACAACCGATTTACACAATTCAAAATATAATGAAAATAATTATAAAACAGGTTATGAAATTAAATGATCTAGTAAAGGAAAAAACATTAATTATTTATACGCTAGAAAAAAATAATCTTTTATTTATTTAAAAGAATTATAATTATAATTAATAGGAGCTAAAAATGAACAAAGAAAATAAGAAAATAGACTATATTCAATTTAGAAAAAATGAAATCGAATATGCTAGAGCAAAAGTTTTACAAGAACAAAATAAGGCAAAATATTTTGATGAACAAAAACAATTAGTATGATATAAAAAAGATATTTTTTATAATTTATTTGGAACGTTTGTTGCAATGTTTTTAATTGCTACTTTTTTGGTAATAGCCTATGTAATAGGGAGAATTGCTTAAAATGGTTGTAGTTAATTACGTGATTTTAGGGTTTGTTATTGCGATTTTTATTTTAATTTTACTTAGTTTATTAATCGTCGGATTACCACATCTAAAAAAATGATTTAGTAATTATTTTAAGAAATCTAAGTATGATAAATTGGGTCGTAGTAGCCAAATTCGTTTGATTAACCAACTTAGAGAAAGTGTGGAGTATTTATCTAAACATAAAATAGGTGCTCTAATAACAATAGAAAATAATGATAATATTGACAATTTAAGAACTGATGGAATTATTTTAAATGCTAATATTTCTAGTTCTCTTTTAATTTCTATTTTTAATAAAAATTCGCCATTGCATGATGGTGCGGTCGTTATACGTGATAATAAAATTTATTATGCATCAACTTTTTATAAAATAACCAAAAAATCATTAGAAAGCGATTTTGGTTCTAGACATCGTGCTGCGATTGGTATTTCCGAACAAAGTGATGCAACTACAATAGTAGTTTCTGAAGAAAATGGTAGCGTTAAAATTATGAAAGATCGTAATATAAGTTCTGTTAAAATTGAATATTTCCAAGAGGAATTGATTAAATATTTAATCGAAAAATCATAATGGAAAATAATAACATCGAACAATTACAAAGCCAAATTCTTCATGAAGAAATAAAAAATTTAATATCATCAAAAAGCGTAAAACTACTAAGAGAATTGGAAGAAGATACTCCTCATGCCGATTTTGCAAGGGCAGTTGAATCATTAACAAGCGAACAACAAATATACGTTCTTAGAATACTTAGAACCGAAGAAGCGGCAGAGGTTTTTTCTTATTTAGACGATGAAATTCAAACTAATTTAGTTATTCAATTTAGCGATGATTTAGGTGAAAAAGTTTTACAAGAAATAGAAACAGATGAATTAGCTGACATTATTGAAGATTTACCTGTAAATATAACAAGAAAAATTTTATCTAATACTTCTAAAGATAAAAGAGATAAGATTAATCAATTGCTATCCTATTCAGATGACCAAATAGGTAGTTTTATGAGTGTTGACTTTTCTATTTTAAAGTCTAATTGAACTGCAAGAAAAGCTATTTCTAAAATTAGGGCAGATTATAATAAAAATGTTTTAATGGGTCACAATTTTTATATTGTAGATCAACAAGGTAAGTTGGTTGGAGATATAACATTAGAAGAGTTAGTCTTTTCAGATGAAAATTCATTGTTAGATGAATTATATAATGCTGTTGCAAGTGTAAAAACAACAGATGATAAAGAGTATGCGGCACAAATTTTTTCTAATCATGATAGGTCAACACTACCCGTTGTTTCTAGTGATAAAAGATTGATAGGTATGATTACTTCTGATGATATTATCGACATTATTCAAGATGAGGCTACTGAAGATATTTATAAAATGGCCGGTATTCGCGACGAAAATGTTGAAGATAGTTATATTAAAAAATCAATTAGAAATATAGTTAGAGCTAGAGTTTTTTGGTTGATTATATTAATGATATCAGCAACAATTTCCCAATACATAATCCAAGAATTTACTTCAATAAGTGAAAGTTTTTTTAGTAGCGTGGTTCATGTGACTATTTCAACTGGTATAATAACCTCTTTAATACCGATAATTAGTGGTGCAGCAGGTAATGCAGGTTCTCAATCTTCAACTACGGTTACGCGTGCAGCATCGTTAGGTGATTTTAAAAATAATGAATATGGTAAAGTAGTTTGAAAAGAAACTACTATAGGTTTAATAATCGGTTTAATAATGTTTTTAGTAAATATTGTTAGGTTATATATTTATTATTCAATTCCGTTTTTCAGAGATCCTTCTCTTAAATGAGGAGAACTATCTTTTATAATAATAGCAAGTTCATTTTCTTTATGGATAGTAGTTATTTTAGCAAAATTTCTAGGAACAGTTATACCTCTTTTAGCTATTAAATTAAAAAAAGATCCGGCCGTAATGTCGGCGCCAATTTTAACTACTTTATCAGATGCTTTAGCTACATTAATTTTCTTTGGTTTAAACATATTAGTCATGTATATTGCTTATGTAGCGGGATTATTAGGAACATAAATAATATTAATGTAAGGAGAAAAATAATATGGATAAAAATTTAGATAATGTTTTAGATTTTGACAAATTAAAATCATTAGCAGAGGAATATAACGAGCATAATCAGGAAGCTAAAAGAATTAAAAAAGAAATTGAAAGTGAACTTGGTGGTTTAGATTTCGAAATTAATGAAAGATTAAATGATGGTGGTGTTTTAAGTTATAAACCTGCAACAACAGTAACAAGAGTAGATAGAAAAATGCTTTTAAATCTTCTTTATAAAATCATAATAGATGCCGATCGAGAAAATGAAAAAATACCGAACGATGAAGAGTTAAAAGATAAGATTCAAAATGAATGTACAATTGAAAAAGAAGTAAAATGAAAAGTTACAATTAAGAAAGGAAAAAATGTTAATTAAAGTTAATAGAATGTTTGAAGAAACTAATACAACTACCACAAGTTCTAGTTCTATTAGTGCATTAGGAAGTGGTAATATAATAATCTGAGTAATATTAGGTGTTCTTTTAACCTTGATAGGTGTTTATTTTATATATTCATATATTAAAGAGAAGATTGAGAAAAAAAGAACAAGAATTGCCGCTAAAGAATTTGAAAATGATTCTTTAAAATATCGTTATGAATTAATGGTTAAAATTAATAAATTAGTAGAATTAAATGCAAAAATTCACGACGATTTTGTCGTAAGTATTGGCGAATATAAAATGGGTCAAATAAATAACGCTACAAGAGAATTGTTAGAAAATATCATGAGTTCTTACGAATATAAAACATTTATTATTCCGGATGAAAAATTAAACAATTTAAAAACAAAATTAAATATGTTAAAAGATTTAAACTCAAATCTTTGAAATAAAAAATTAAACGAAATAATTGTCTATTTTAAAAATGAGGAAGATAAAATTTATAAACAAGTAAAAGAACAAAATAAAACAGAAATAGATGATTTAAAAGATATAAATACAATTAAAGAAGAACTTAAAACTATGCACATTGATGCTTTGAATAAAAGTAAAAGAGAAAGTTTAAATGAAGATTTTCAAGAAAAATAAAATACCTAATTTATTAACTATTTTACGTATTTTATTTATTATCCCTGTCGTAGGTTTAGCGATATATTTTTCAAACGATTATTATCTCCGTTTTGATGAAAAGAATAAAACAATTATACTTTTAATCATATTATTCTTTTTCATTATTGCTATGTTGACTGACTTTATTGACGGTTATTTAGCAAGAAAATGAAAGGTAGTATCAACTTTTGGCAAAATTTTTGATCCTATAGCAGATAAATTAATGACAACGTCTGTTCTAATTTTTTTAAGTATTAATAATTTTTTACCTTATACATACTTAATTTTACTTATTTTAAGAGATATAGTTGTAGATGCATTTAGAATAATTATGTCTAAAAATAATGTTAAAGTAGAGGCTATTAAAAGTGCTAAGTGAAAAACCATGACATTATCGATTGCTATAGTGATCTTATTCATATTAATTTTAGTAGATATACATACAGAAAATAACTTTTTACATTATTGAAATTGAAGTAAATGAGTTTATACTTTATACTTTATAATACCTGTAACATTATCAACATTTTCAGGATATTTATATTATAAAAAAGCAAGACCGTTTTTTATTTAGTTAAAGAAGCTTACTAGGCTTCTTTTTTGTATTTCATAAAAAGTCCCATATTAACCAAGAAAAAATAAATAATAATTTATTCCCTTGAATTACTGCCTTATTTAATATATAATAAATTGTAAAACATTTTAAAAAGGGGTTAATAAATGAAATTAAATAAAAAAATTATAAAAAATATATTAATAATCATTTCTGGTGTAAGTGCAGTCACAACTATAAGTTGTTCTCAATCTCAAACTAAAGAAAAAGAGAAAAGCGTTGAAAAAAATGAAAAAAATATAAATGTGAAATCTGAAATTGAAGTTAAGGATGAATCTAATGGTAATACTATCAATTCGAGTATAGAGTTGGAAACTAACATAAGCGATAATGAAAGCAACGAGGAAACTAATAATTTAAACGAAACTTCTTCAGAAGAAGAAAGCAATGATACAACGGATGAGGTGAGGAGTTCATCTAATGAAGTTGTAGATAGCAATAATTCTTCAAAAGAAGATACTTCATCTAAAAGTAAGGAAGAAGTTGCGGGTGTAGAGCCTAACAATAATGATACATCAGGTGAAGATGAAAATTCTGCAGTTGAGAAAAAAGAAAGTATCGAATCGGAAGATGATGAGAAATCGTCCGAGGTTCAAGGACTGAAAGGTGATGATAATTCTGAAAAAGAATCTTCAGAAATTAATGACTCTTCTTCTGATGACGATATGAATAACAATGAATCAAGCACTGAAGAAGATGCAAATTCTGTAGTTGAGAAAAAAGAAAGTACTGAATCAGAAGATGTGGAGAAATCATCGGAGGTTCAAAGGCCGAAAGGTGATGATAATTCTGAAAAAGAATCTTCAGAAAGTAATGACTCTTCTTCTAGTGACGATATTAATAACGCTCAATCAAGAGCAGAAGATGATCCTTCAAAAAATAATGAAGATACTTCTTCTTCTGATGCATCAGAAGAATCAAACGTTAAAGCTGAAACTAATGAGGGAAATAAAGAGGATAATGGCGATTTAGGTAAAAAAGAAGATCAAGAAAAAAATAAAGTTTTTGTTTTAAATGAACAATTAGAAAAAGAAAATTTAATTAAATTATTTAATAAAAGAGTAAAAGACGGAAGTATTCGTTTACATAAGTATTCTAAATCTAAATATTATGGAATATATGGAGAAGGAAATAAAGAAGAAAACCATGTATTTTCTATAAATTCAAATTATATCGAAGATAATATTAAAAGTGCAACAGAGAAAAAATATATTTCTGCAACATGAGATGATTCAACTAAAGAGTTAAGAATATCTTGTAAATATAATGATGAATTAATTGAACAATCTTTTATTTTTGGAGAAACCTCTTCAAATGTACCGAACACATCTTCTGATTCTGAAGAAACTGAAGAAAATAAAGAAACTGAGTCCAGTAGTAGCTAATAATAACGATCATGAAGTAGAACGCTCCGAAGAAACAGTTTATGTTAGACCCCCATTTGGTGCTAGCTTTGAATTAAAAAGTGAAAAAAATTTCCCTAATATAGTTACAATTTTTGACCATTTAGATAGCCCTGGAAAGAAAAATAATGGTAGATACAACGAATATGGTGCTAATACAGATAATTTAGCATATAAAAGCTATGGTTCTTCTTTAGGATCTCAAGAAGCTAGTGAATTTTTAGCGATACCTAAATTAATGAAATATTACAAAAAGCATTCAAAAGAAAATTCTTTAGTTATCTTTGGAGGCGATACTAATATTGAAAAAGAAAATTTTAATTTGGACAATAATTTTGATCCAGAAATTAATAAAGTTTTAAATTCATATGGAATAGGACAAAAATATTTTACTTCTTTAAACAAAAATGGTACTGGATACGTTCAACCCTACGACAAAATTTATTATTTAAACGGAGAAAATAAATATTATGACTTAATAAATGATGTCGATAATCCTCATTTAGATTTTAAAATAGATATAATAAAAGAATTTAAAAGATTTAATAATAAAGATGAATTTAAAAGTATGAAATGATATAACAACCACGAAGACGAAGGTTGAAATATAAGGAATCGTTTGTCAGATCATGCTCCTGTTTATGTTGATTTAAATATAAAAACAAATAAAAATATTAATACTTCTATCGCTACAATAAACCCTAAAAAAGATGCTAACCAACTAAGAATTGCTCATTGAAATATCCTCAATTACGGTAATGAAAATTTAAAAGCATATAAATATCAAAAAGAATTTAAATATAAAGCGATTGCTCATTTTATTGAAAAATCAGGTTTTGATATTATAGGTTTAACGGAAATTAATGATAATGGTTCTGATGCTGTAGATTTAATTTTGGATCAGTTGAATAATAAAGGGAATCCAAAATATAAAAAGATAGTTCAAAGTAAGGAAGATTCTAGCTGAAAAAACACTAAATATCAACATTTTTACGGTAGACAAACAGAACAAATAGTTATTATATATAATTCAGATGTCCTTGATAGTGTTAATTTTTTGAACAATAAAAAGCATTTAACATATAGAGAAAAGATAAAGTTATATGGGCATTTAAAAACAAAATAAAAATTAAAAAAAGCATTTTTGTATAATAAAAGTGCTTTTTTTAATTTTTTAAGAAAAATATTTAATTATTTATAATAATTATTTATAATTGAATTAACTTTTTATTTTATAATTTGGAGGAGTTAAAAATGAGCAAAAAAAATCATATATACCAGATTTTTTCTGGATATTTAATTAAATTAAGTAACAAAAACTTAAATTATAAAAATGTATAGAAACATTCTTAATACATTTTTATCTCACTTTCCATCAAATAAACAAAGATGAATGGTATATTCAAAAATAGCTATACCTATCATTTTTTCGGGTATTATAGTATCTTTAAATGGTTTTATTGATAATTTTATGGTTACCAATATAGAAGGAGGTGTATCGGCTCTTAGTTTTGCAAATGGATATTCTGCTATAATAAGAGGTTTATTAATTAGTATTAATATTGTAGGTACATCTATTTTCGGTCAATATCGAGGGTCCGTTAAACAAGAAGAATCTATACAGGTAGTAAGAGCAAGGTATATTTTATCTTTTGGATTAGCTATTTTATTCTTTGCAGTAATAATGTCTGCGCCAGAATTTTTTATGAGATCGGTCACCAAAGGTGATCCAAATGATATTTCTTATAAAACTGTTGTTAATTTAGGAACAGAATATATTAAAGTAATTTCATTTTCGTGATTAATTACAGGAATTAATTTTTCTACTATTTCTATATTAAGAGAAACTGGAAATGGTGGGGCATCATTTTTTGTTTCTCTTGCTTCATTGTTATCCAATGTAGTTTTCAATTTAATATTAATTCCTAGATTTCAAGTTGTTGGTTCAGCATATGCAACAATTATTTCAGGATTAGTATCAATAGTGTTAGCTTTAATTTTTATACGTTTAAAGACAAGAAAATATTTAATTAATCCTTTTAAAATTTTTAAAGTTTCAAAGGAAATTTGATTACAATTCCTAAAAAGAATGCCAAGTTTTTTACTAAGTTCAACAAATTTTGTTTTTGTTGCGGTTAGAGTTTTTTTATGAGCGGCAGCATTTCCGATTGGTTCTTTAGGTAGTCAACAAAGTTCAAATTACAAACATTGAGGTCTTAGTTCTGGTGACGTATTAGGAATCACTGCTTCATTGACTAATATATTTACAGCAGCATTTGGTGTTGTCGGTTCTAATATAGCTCTATTTGTTGGTCAAAAATTAGGTAATGATGAATTTGAACTAGCAGAAAGAAATGCAAAAGAGCTTAAAGGTTTTCATGTTACATTGGCCTTAACCTTATCTTCTATTTTTGGATTTGTAATAATTTTTATTCCGTTTATGACATTTTTATCAAACGGTATTCAAGAAAATGTTGCGAAAAGTTTAATTGCAGATGGTGTTACTGATGAAAAAATAATTGCTAAAGAAAAACTTTTAGCTTCTTATTATTACTTAAAAGAAGTTCAATTAACATCTATTTCGATTGCTGTATTTAATCCTAGTTGAATTTTCTTTGCAACTAGCGTTAGAATTTTAGAAACAGGTGGTAGAAACAACATTACTGGAATAACAGTTTTTATAACCGGAGTTTTACAAATGGTATGATTAGCTATAATTGCATACTTAATAGTGCCAAATACAATTGATTCTATGCAATACCCGGTAGGTTTCTTTTACTTTATATTCTACTTATCTGATTTAGTAAAAATGTTTATTATCGAGTTTTTATATATTAAATTAGACTGACTAAGAAACATAACAAAAGAGTATAATAATAAAAAATCTTAGTTTATTTCTAAGTTTTTTTATTATAATGTCTTATATTAAATTCATTTTCGATATAAATTTTAAGGGGTCAAATGATAAAACAATTTTATACAAATAACGAAATAATTGATAATAAAATTATTTTGGAAAATTATAAGGATAAATTTCATTTAAAAGTTAATGATTTAATAAGTCTAAAAACAAAATTAACTAATAAAAGAGTTTTTAGCATTGAATCAATTAATTTTAGTGAATCTGATGTCATTTTAGAATTAAAACCTTTCCAAATTAAATTAAATAATATTGATAATTTTTTCTTTGATTTAGACGGTACATTGCTAAACTCTCAAACAGAAATTAATAAAACAAATTTAAATGTACTCAATTCATTAATTGAAAATAATAAGAATATTTTTGTAGCAACAGGAAGACCACCTTTTACAGCTTGAGACATTGTTAAAAATGTTCCTACAAAGCATCCTTTAATTTTTGCTAATGGATCAATCATTTTGAATAACGATTATTCATTATTAAAAACTTTTCACATTCCTAATAAAATAGCTGTACAAATTTATAAAAAATTAATTGAGTTAGAATATGATTTTCTAGTTTATACTCCTGAATTTGTAGCTGGATATAATACTTATAAAACCGATTTTTTCGTGAAGAAAAAATACTTTTCTAGAATTAGAGACGGAGAGTATAAAGAAGGAGATTTCACAAAAGAGGTTAAAGACTGAACTTTTTGTAAATTTTTAGTTTTAAGAGAAAGTAATCCTGTAGAGAAGTGAGAACAAATTTTAAATTTAGAAAAAGAATTCGATGAAATATATGGTGTTGTTTCACAAGAGCCGTTTCTAGATATTATGAGTATAAATGCTACAAAAGGGAATGCTATTAAATATTTACTAGATTTATATGATTTAAGCGTAAATAAAACAATAAGTTTTGGTGACGCAGATAACGATGAATCAATGTTTGAAGTAACTAAATATTCTGGTGTTATGCCAAATGGTATGAAATCTGTTCAAAATACTGCATTATTAACTATGGATAATAATGATTCTGATTGATTATCAAATTTTATAAGCAAAATAAATTAAAAAATAAGTTATCTCTAAAAATAACTTATTTTTTTAACATCTAACAATTTGTTTTCTTTTAAAAATGATAATGGGATGAAAATAGTGTATAAGACAAAAGTATAAACAGGAATAATTATAACTGATCTTAGAACTATTGGATACATTAAAATTAAATAACGGTCTGATAATGTATATGCTTTTCCTAAGAATGTATTTGCAAAAATAATAAACGCGAATGGACCTCAAATTCAACGAGATATAACGATTAATGAAACTATTAAAAAATAAAATAGTATCATATAATTTAATTTAGTTTTTACTTTTTTATTCTTAGTAAAAAGAGCTCAAAAAATCATTATATTGAAGGCTATTAATAAAATTCCTGAGAGTGTAGATAATCCTATCATGGTACCAAATGACAGATAAGATAATCCTAGAAATTCAGATATTTTATAACCCTTTTTAGCTACTTTTGGGTCTCCTGTTTTATATATAAATATAATGATTAATGTTGCAAAAACTAGCATTAAAAAAATATCCATAAAAATGTATGATAATTTTTTATTCTTTTTAAACATTTCAATAAAAATTGATATTGTAAATGTTGAAATTATAGGTACAATCGCATAAACTCAATGGTAAAAACCTATTTTTCCAGAAATAAGTAATCCAAAAAAATCGGCCATAAATGATAATAACGATCCTTTATATCTACCGAAAAAAAAGGCGAATATTATGTAAAAAACGTATTCAAAACTAAAACTTATTGTTCTTGCAATTGTATAATGAGTTATTGTTGTTAAAATGATAAAAAGTCCTAAAAATATACCAGCAAGACTAATTTCTTTAACAGTAAACGATCCATTTCTACGTTTTTTTGCTAATTTGTAATCTATAAAAAATACTTCATCTTCGTATACGGTTCCCACTAAAATAATAAACCTTAATGGTAATGTAAAAACATTACCTATAATCAAATACTTATATTTTCTTAAATATTTATTATTAGTATTTATCTTCGAAAAGACCGAATATTCTAGGTATGATGTATAAATATTAATTATTAATAATAACAAAAATATTGGTCAGATAATTCAAGATAATTGGTTACTATCTTTCAATCCAAAAAAATTATATGTTTCTAAATTTGTAAATGAATTTATAATGGCTCAAATTAAAAAAATGAATGAACTAATTGTAAAAATCAAATTTTTTAAAAATGAGCCTCAAAATTTCTTAATATTATTTCTTTCTATGTTCATCAACTAATTTTAACACAAAAACAATTAGTGTGAATTATATAAATTTTTTTCTACTTCCTTTTTTTGGGGATATACGTATGTTAGTTTTGTAAAGCTATTATCTTGTGTAAAATAAAATTTTACTTTGTCAAGGATTGCGAGCTCGTTTACCTCGCTAACTCTAACATTTTTAAATTGATCATCCAATTCAGACAAAAATTCAAAAAAAGTTGCATTCATTCGATAAAAATTATCAAATAACATTGACATTTCTCATAGCGAATTATGGTCATATAGTTCAATATAATTTTGTTGATCTTCTTTGTTATAATTAAAAATAACTTTTCCTAGTAGTAAGTCATTATCTACACGCATTATAGGTAATAAATATTCTACTTTATCTTTATTATATTCTTCTATTGATTTTTTTAATTTATCTTTTATTTTGTAAAGTTTAAATAACTGTATTTTATCTATTTTTGTATTTTTCATTTTTCCTCCAACTAATATTTAAAAAAAGAATAAAAATGAAACGGAAATAGTAAAAAATAAGTATAATTAATATATTAATTATAAATTAAGGAGTAAATATGGTAAATGTTAATGAATTTAAACCAGGTATTACATTCCAGTTAGATGGAGAAATTTTTATTGTTTTAGAAGCTCAACATTCAAAACAAGGTCGTGGTCAAGCTAATGTTAAAGCAAAAGTAAAAAACCTTAGAAGTGGTTCTACAACTATAAAATCTTTCACTGGTGGAGATAAAGTTAAAAAAGCTCATATAGACAAAAGAAAAATGAGTTTCTTATATTCAGACGGAGAAAATATTATTTTAATGGATGGAGAAACATTTGAACAAATTGAAATTTCAGTGAAATTAGTGGAATGAGAGTTAAACTTTTTAAAAGAAGGTTCAGAAGTTTTAGTTAGAAAATTTGAAGAAGAAGTTCTTGATATTGAACTTCCAGCAAATATCGTTTTAGAAGTTACTTCTGCTCCGGATGCTGTCAAAGGTAATACAACAACAAATCCGCAAAAAAAAGTTATTGTTGAAACTGGTTTTGAACTTGAAACACCTATGTTTATAAAAGAAGGTGATCAAATAATTGTTTCTACAGAAACTGGTAAATACGCCGGAAAAAGCAATAAATAATGAGTTGAATTAATGTTTCATATCATTCTGATCAGGTTTACGTAGTTCAAGAAAGTGCGATAATTGATTGTATAAAATTATGTTTCTTAAATAATAAATTATTAAAATTAATTAATAAACCTAGAATTAGTATTGATTCAAAAAGAAATAATTGTTATATTTTTTTAGATGTAAAAGTAAAATTGAATAGTGAAAAAAAAGTAAATATTATTATTAAAGAATTAACCAAAAATATAGAAACAAGTGTTAAAAAATTAATAAATGTTACTCCTAAAAACATTCAAATTAGATTACTATCATTGTATTAAAATAAAATGAAAAAAAATAAAATAAATGGTGTTGATATTAATTTTGCTATTTTAAGAAATAGGTTTATTAATGATATTGATATCGAAATAAAAAAAGTTGAAAAACTAAAAAAGAAAAAGAAAAGTGATAACAAATATTTAAAAATGTTATCAAATTTGAGATTTCAACTTTATAATAACATCATAAAAAGCGAGGATCTAAGAATCAATTACCTTGCTTTTTTAAAAATAAAAAAAGAATATAACATCAAAAAAATAACTAAGTATATAGTTTTAGCTGGAATTGTATTTATGATTGTAGTTATTTCGATAATACTTTCTACATTTTTGTAAAAAGAGGTACCTATGAGGATAAAAGTTAAATTGCATTTAAGTCAAAAAAGTAAAAATATTTTAACTTTTATTATAGGTATAATATTGATAGTTTTGTATATTTCTACAGTTGTTTGAGAATGAAATGATAGAACTGATGATGTTTGAGATTTTTATCATAAAAATCCAGAAATAATTAGAGAAATTAATAAATTAGCAAATAATGAAAATGATTTTCAAAAACAAAGAATAATATATGAGAATATATTACCAAATGCGGTAAATGATTTATGAGGTGGTAGTACACATTGATTTACATTTATGTCTAATGTATTAATGGCGGTTTCTATTTTGTTATTACCTTTTTATCATAAATCTTTAATTGCGCATAAAATTTATTTTTCAAGCATGATATATATCATTATCGTTGTCATCGTTTTTTGATCAGGGACAATAACAGACTCTACCATCTTAGGTTATATGAGTAAAAATGATATTTACAGAACTATTATATGACACGTTATTGGTCCATTAATTGGTTTATCAACATTGTGATGAGAGCGTAAAAAAATTAAAATTAGTAATAAAACTATATGGGTGACTTTTGTGTTCCCGGTTTTATATCTTATATTTGCTAGCACAATTTATTTTGTTTCATACAAATATAATAATTTTAATAGTTTAGTTAAATTACCTCCGCTATCATCAAATAATTTTCCAAACGATGTTCCACAGAGGTTTAATAGAGAAATAGATCGTGGTATTGCTATATATTCTATAATTTCTTTTCAACATCCGCTTGGATATAGAGGATCTAATATTTATTTCAAGGTTATAAATATTATTTTGATTGTTCTATTTTCATTCTTAACATCCCCGATTATAGGGTTCATATTACGTAGAGTACTTAGAATTAGACAACCACACGAAAATAATTTACCTAAAGTTTGGTTTGTATCTCCAACTTCTTACAAAGGTATAAAAAAACAAACTAAGGAAGAAAATAAAAAATAGTTACTCTTAAGTAACTTATTTTTAGAAAAGGAAAAAAATGAATAAAAACAAAAAATATGTTGCTAGTTATTTTCATAAAACCGCACATATATTAGCAAAAGAGAAACCAAACAATGTTATTGTTATGCAATTTTTTCAAAGAAAAGATGATTCTATTTTAGCTGGAATTGATGAAGTTTTAGAATTTTTGAAGCATAATACTGATGTTTCTAAATATAAAATAAAATATCTACCAGAAGGTTCAAAAATAAATAGTTTAGATGTTGTTTTAGAACTTGAAGGACATTATCAAGATTTTGGTATTTGAGAAGGGGTTATTGATGGTATTTTATCAAGAAGTACCTCAATAGCAACAAATGGATATAAAGTAAAAAAAGCTGCTAAAAATAAAGATGTTATTTTTATGGGTGATAGAGCTGATCATTATATAAACCAAGAAATAGATGGTAAGGCAATTAAAATAGGCGGAATAAAAATAGTTTCTACATTAGCTCAAAAAGAATGATGTGACCAAGGAGAGTTTACGGTTTTTGGTAGTATGCCACATGTGCTAATTCAAGGTTTCAACGGAGATGTTGTTGAGGCTACTAGAGCATTTATAAAACATTATCCCGAAACTAAAATAATATCTTTAGTTGATTATCATAATGATATTATAAAAGATTCTCTGAGAATTTGAGAAGCTTTCGGGGATAAAGTGTGAGGTGTTAGAATTGATACTTCACAAAATATGGTTGATCATATGTTCGATAATAGAGAACCTCATTACGGAGTAAATCCGACACAAATTATTAATCTAAGAAAAGCTCTTGACAAAGCAGGCGCAACACAGTATAAAATTGTTGTTTCTTCAGGTTTTAACGAAACGAAAATAAAAGAGTTTGAAGATTTAAAAGTACCGGTTGATTATTATGGTGTAGGACAATCAATTTTTAAACTTAACAATTCTTTTTCTGCTGACGCTACTATTTTAAACGGCAAACATCAAGCTAAAGAAGGTAGAAAATATCGTCCTACTTTTAATTTAATTGAATTTAACTAACAATATAATAAAAATGGAGATTTAATTAATTTCCATTTTTATTATATTAAAATTAAGTTTTTAATAAAAAATATAACTCAATAATAAAGAGTTATATTTAAATGATTTATCAAATGAAATTATTCAACTGAAACTTCAGCACCTGCTTCAGCTAATGCTGCACGAATAGGTTCAGCTTCGTCTGCGCTAATGTTTTCTTTAATAACAGCTGGTAAGTTGTCAACAACTTTTTTTGCTTCCATTAATGTTAATCCAAGAACTGCTTGAACCGCTTTAATAACTGGGATTTTTTTACCGTTATCTGCTTTTAAAACAACTTTAACGCTTGATTTTTCTTCAGCACCACCTTCTGCTGGAGCAGCAGCAACTGCCATAGCAGCCATAGGGTCGATTCCAAATTCTTCTTTCATTGCTTCAACAAGTTCCATAACTTCTTTAATTGACATTTCTTTTAATGATTCGATAAATGTTTCTTTTGTTAATTTTGCCATAATATTTTTCCTTTCAATTTTAAATTATTATATTATTCTGATTTTTCACTATACATTTTAAGTGATAATCCAAGTTGTTGTAATGGTTGCATCATTGAACGTGCAAGAATAGCAAGTGCTTCTTCGTATGTTGGAAGAGTAGCAACAACTTTAACACCATCGGCGTTAACAACATTGCCTTCGTGTGTTCCTGCTTTAATTACAAATAATTTGTGTTTCTTAGCGAAAGCAACAAATAATTTTGCAGCAGCCATAGGATCTTCTGAAAATGCAAAAATGTTAGGTCCAAGTAAATATTGTGATAAATCACCTAAACCAACTTTTTCTGCAGCTATTTTAAATAAACGGTTTTTGTAAACTTTAACTTCTACACCAACCTTAGCAGCTTCATTTCTTAATGATTCTAATTCTGCAACTGTAAGTCCACGGTATTCAGCGAATACTATTGATTGTGTGCTTTGAATTTTATCAACGATTTCAGCAACAACTTCTCTTTTAGCTGTTTTAAATTTTGATTCTGACATTTATGCCCCCTTTCAAAATTAATTATTGCAATACGGGAACAAATAGTAAGTAAATATACATTAGGTAACATATTTAAGTTTTCACAGTTACTGTCTTTACGTATTGCTTTTTAATTATATTAGATTTTTTAATAAATAAAAATAAATATTTTCAAAATTATTTTTATATTTTGTTATTTAAAATCTAATATAAAAAGAGTAAATTTTAAAGAAAAAATAAAATTTAATAATATTTATTTATTATATTTGATAATACTTTTTTAAGTAAGTGTTTGTTATTTAATGTTTAATTAATGAATTTTAAAATTTACAAAAAATGATATGAACATTCATTTGTCCGTATCATTTTTAATTTACTATTTATCTTCTAATATTTTTATAAATTCACTTAATGCAATATTATCAGTTTCACTACCATTTAATTCTTTTAATAATGAAGCTAATTCATTTTGAGATTCTCTGATGGATTTATTAATATCTTCAAGAGTTTCACTATATTTATTATTTAATGTATTTAATTTAGAAATAAATTCATCAATTATTTCATTAGATTGATTTTTAATTTTAATAAATGAGTCACTAGTTCATTTAAAGAATAAAGTTTCTATTAATTCATCATTTGAAAGTGATAATAATTTTTCTCAAGTTTGTTTTACTAATAGTTCTTTTAATGTTTGTAATTCTTGTTTTGCACTTTTTTCGCCGTTTTTAGCTATTTTAAGTTCATTTTTAGTGCTTGTTATTGTTTCGTCAGTTTTATTATCATCAGAATCTTCATCTTGCTTTAATTCGTTATTTAATTCAGTTATTTTACTTTTTAATGAATTAAGTTCGTCTTGCAGTTTTTGAATTTTTTCGTATTGATCATTAAAATAAACTTTTGCTATTGTTTTATAGTCTAATAATTGAATATCTCATTCTTTAATTTCTTTTGTTTTCTTTTTATTTTTGCTTGTTTCTTGTTCTAATTCGTTTTCGTT
Organism: Mycoplasma sp. CSL7503-lung; assembly: GCF_025515455.1. Classification (GTDB taxonomy): domain Bacteria; phylum Bacillota_I; class Bacilli_A; order Mycoplasmatales; family Metamycoplasmataceae; genus Mycoplasmopsis. The sequence goes on from NZ_JAOPHP010000001.1 coordinate 35,369, forward strand.
TAATATTTCTACATATTCTTTTATGAAGTTGTTAGGTATATTTTCTTCAAACGAATTGATTTTTTCTATATCATTTGAAATTAAGTCAATTATATTATGCAATAATTGATAGAATTGATATTTTTCTAGTAACGGAATTTGAATTTCGTCGCTAAAGAAAAAATTATTGAACTCTTCTTCGAATGTTTTTGAGTTAAACTTCTCTAAGTTGCTAATATCTTTTATGTTATTTCTTAAAAAGAAATCTATTTTATTTAAAACAAAATTATAGACATTTACATATTTTGTTATATCTTGGCTACTTCATATTGTTTCACTAATATTATCAATATCTTTAAAATGATAATATTTTTCTTGTTTTTGAGATTTTACAAATAATTTATCTTTCAAATTAGGAAACACTTTTCAATATTCATTAAATTTATTTATTTCTTCTTGTGAAATACCACCATTTATAATTGAATATAAGTCATATTCTTCTGGTTTTTCAAAATTATCGATATATCTAGAAATATTTAAATTAAAATCATTTTCTTCAATTTCTTTATAACTTACTATTCTAGAAAAATTATCAACCTCTGTTTTATTATTTACAGCATGTGCAATCTTTTTAATGTGAGATATGTTAAATTTATTTTGACTATCAAATTTAATATATTCTTTTGAAGCATCAACAAACTGAATACTTCCTTTTGAATTATTATTTTTCTTTAAAATCATAATAATGGTTGATATACCTGTATTGAAAAACATATTTGAAGGAAGACCAATTATAGTATCAATAGCAAATTCTTTTGCTAATTTAGTTCTAATTTCTTTTTCGCTACCGCCTCTAAATAAAACACCGTGAGGTAAAACAATAGCCATAATTCCGTCGTTTTCTAAATGATAATATGAATGTAACAAGAAAGCAAAATCAGCTTTACTTTTAGGAGCAACGCCGTATGACGAAAAACGAGGATCAGTATTTGTGTTATCGTCAGGTTTTCATTCTTGTGAATAAGGAGGGTTAGAAACTACTGCATCAACTTTTTGAGGCTCTCTAATACTTGGATCATTATTCTTTTTAAAAGGTCAATCCTCTAACAATGTATCTCCACGTCTAACTTTAATTAACGAAGGTTGTATTCCATTCATAATTAAATTCATACGAGTTGACACATAAGCAGCATCCATTTTATCTTGGGCATAATAAGTTACTTTATCTTTACTGTTTGTTATTCTTTCGAATTCTTTACCTAAATTTAATAGTAAAGAACCTGTACCAGATGTTGGGTCGTATATTGTTATTTTTTCTTTATTTTTTATGTGATTCCCAATTATTTCAGACATTAAAACAGAAACTTCATGAGGAGTATAAAATTCACCATCGTTTTTCCCTGATCCGGTCGCAAATTTACCTAATAAATATTCATAAATATGTCCAATGACGTCATAATTTTGTCCATCGACTGGTATTTCGTTAATTATTTCCATTAATTGTATCATTGTTGATGTTTGTTTTTTATCATTTTCTATATTTGATTTATCTAGTGTTACAAGAATTATTCTTAATAAACCTTTATAAAGTTCTTAAATTGTTGGTTATTACTTTTATTTACTACATCATCAAAACTAATTATTGCCTTTCTTAATACTTCTATGTTAAAGCTAAAAGGTGAGTTTTTATCGTTTCCATATTTAATTCATGTTTGAAATAAATATTTAAATGGTATATAATACCCCATTTCACTAATAGATATTTCTTCGATATTTTCAATAATTTCTTTTGTAAAACCGTTCTTTGGAGTTTTGTTTGTTTTTGGATCTAAATATTCAGGATCTAGTTCGTTCATTTGGTCGAATGTAATTCCTTCGTTTTCGTTAACAAAATCTATTACTTTTTGAGATAAAAATTTGTAAAAAATTAACGGTAGAATTATATATTTATAATCTTCTGTATTGTAATTATTTCTTAATTTATTTGCAGAATTTCAAATTTTAGCCGACAACTCTTTTTTATTGACTCTTTTTTTCATTTGTTCTCCTTTTTAAAATATAAATTATAATTATAAAATATTTTTATAATAATTGTTCTTTTTTAGTTTTTTTATTGTGTTTATTCCATTTATTAAATGACTATATAAAAACTTAATCTTATTTTTGTTTAAAATAATTTAATTTAATGTAAAAATTAAGTCAATTTTTGGTAAAATATCATAAATGTAACACTTAAACAAATATTTTTATAATAAGAAGGTAGGAAATATGTCAAATTTAAACAAATGACTTGAACTTTTAGAGTCAAAAAATGTAGAACATGCACCACAAGAAGTTCAGGAATTAACAGATGCTATTGGTGGTATTAAAAATATAGTATCTTTCAATAATAGTGTTTCTCAGTTAAGATACGATCTTAGAAATCCATCATTGGTTAATGAAGAATTATTAAAAAAGCTTGGAGCAAAAAAAGTAAATTTATTTGCAGAACAAAAATATATTCAAGTTGAAATGGGTGATATTGTTGAAACAATTAATAAAGTAATTAAAAAATACGCTTCAGTTATTGTTGATAACTCTGAACACAATTTAACTACAACAACAAATAGCGTTGATGTAAAGGGACAAAAAGTGTCAAAAGAGATGGAAGTGATTGCTCCATTATCCGGAAAAGTAGTTTCTCTAGAATCTTTAAAAGATGGTGTATTTTCAAATGGTTTAGTTGGTAATGGTTTAGCAATTAAAATGGAAGGTAATTCAAAAGTTGAGTTATTAGCACCTTTCAATGGTAGAATCACAAGTATGCCTGCATCAAAAACTCAATTTATTTTTAAAACAAATTGCGATGTTGAACTAATTGTTTTAATTGGTCAAGATAGTTACAAATTAGATGGTTTAGGAATAGAAGGAAAAGTTGCTCTTAACGAAGAAGTTAAAGCAGGAGATACATTATTTGTAGTAGATTTAGAAAAATTTACAAACGAAAAAATTGATAAAACATTAATCATTTCAACAACAAGTGATTCAAGACTTAAAAAAGTTACAGAGACAGAAGAATTAGCAGTTTCTGGTAAAAAATTATTTAAATTAAGCTAATAAAAAAATTTATTAAAACTCGTAATAGTTTATATTAGTAAACTTATTACTGAGTTTTTATTTACGCAATATTTCATTAAATTACTTAATTTTCAAGTTGCTAAATGAAATTTATATATAATATTAAAAATACAATTTAAAAAACAACCAAAGGAGACGATGTATGAAAGCAAAACAACATGTAATAATTTTAATTAACGGCAAAAGAAGAAGTGGTAAAGGAATTTTAAGTCAAGGTCTTAAAAAATTATTAACAAAACAATTTGAAGATAATATTCACATACTTTCTTTTGCTGAACCTATCAAAAAGATTACAGAACCAATTTTAGATGAAATTGAATGAGATAAAAAAGACAAAGAAGTTGTTAGACCGCTTTGAATAGCAATGGGTGAAGTTGGAAGAAATATTAACAATAACATTTGATGTGGGCGCGTTTTTGAACGTATCACTGAAATAGCAGAACAATCTGCTAAAGAAAATAAAAATAGTTTATTTATTATTGATGATCTTCGTTTTCCTAATGAATTAGATTATTTCAAAAAACACTTAAAAGATATTCAACAAATAATAGACCCCACTAAAGAAAAGCATTTAGCTAGAGTCATAGCAATTAGAATTGAAAAATTTATGGATGCAAACAAATTTATTCCTGGAGTTGATGATAATTCAACGGAAATTAGTTTTGATAAACTTGTTAACTTAGTTTTTGATTATATAGTACCTCAAAACACATTAATTAATGAAGAATTGGTTGCTGATTTCAAGGGTGTTGAAGTGGTTGCTAAATTATTAGTGGAGAATTATATTAAAAATAATGGCTAGACAATATTTTAATAAAAAACATTATGTTATAGACGAAGAAAAAAGAGTTGTGATATTATTGCCCGAATTTTATAATCAATTAAAAACCTTTGATAAATGAAAAGGTTATAAAAAAATAGGTGGTAGTAGTGTAGGAGATATTTTAACTCCCGGAAGATTTAAATCAGAATTTAATGCATTTTGCCATATTACTAGATTAAAAATTCCTGTATTATCCAAAAAATATATAAATGCAGGTACAATATTAGAATCAAAGATTTTTGATGTATTTAGAAATTCTCCTCAAGTTAAAAAAAGAGGAATTACTATCGAAAATTATGTTGCTTCGGAACATGATTATGATTATTTTAAAAATGTAGATGATGTTCTTAGTGGTGTTCCTGATGGTTTTGACCCTATAAATAAAGTTATTTACGAAGTTAAAACTGCTGGCGAAGCTAAAAAAGAAAAATGAGATAATGAAGGTGTAGATCCTTCGTATTTAAAACAAGCTCAACTATATACATATCTAATGTCTAAAAAAATAGGTCAAAATGTTGATTATTATTCTATTTTAGTTGCGTTTTTATCAGATGAAAAAGGTGATTATTTAGACCCTGCTAATGTAGATTTAAATCAGCGTTATATGAAAGTGTATTCAAGAAAAGTAAATAAAGTTGAAGTTGAAGATGATATTAGAATCGTTCGTGAATGATATAAAAAATATACAAATACAGATACATCGCCACAATTTGATTTTTCTAATGATGCAGATCAATTAGATTTTTTAAGATGTGAAAATCAAGAACAATATCAAGAGTTAATTAAAAAGTGAAAAGATTCAGGTAAAGCAGACCCTGATTTTATAGGGTAAATCAATTAAAAAATTAGCAAAAAGTTGCTAATTTTTTAATTATCTTTCTTTTTATCAGTTTTTAATAATTTTTCTTCTTGTAATCTTACAAGGTTCTTTAAATCTTTAATTTCTTTTGGTTTTAGCGGGCGATAATAACCTAGAGGTAATTTTTCAACTGTTATTCCAGCGTATTCTAATCTTTTTAAATTTATAACCATTTTATTTACTGTTTCAAATAATTTTTTAACATGATGATAAGTTCCTAAACTAAGTACAACGAAATAACTTTTCGGACTATCTTCACCTACAGGTATAACATCTTGAACACTCTTAGTATTATTTACTTTTACAATACCATTTAATTTTTTTAATTCTTTTGGTGTCAATTTCTCATTTAATCTAGCTCTATAAACTCTTAATATTTGATATTTTGGATGAGTTAATTTATTAGCCAAATCTCCGTCATTTGTTAAAATTAAAGCTCCTGTTGTATCATAATCTAGCCTACCTACAGGAAATATTTTGTATGGAGTATCAATTAAATCCGTTACTTTTTTTCTATTGAAATTATCTTTAAGTGTGGATACTGTTTTAGGTGGTTTATTTAGAATAAAATAAACTTTTTCTTCTTCACTTTCAATTGGTACATTATTAACTAATATTTCATCATTAAAAGATGCTTTATCCCCTAATTTTGCAACTATTCCATTTACTTTAACTTTTCCGTTAGTAATTAATTTTTCGGCCTCTCTACGAGATGCAACCCCGGCTTTGGAGAGTATTTTTTGTAAACGTTCTTCCATATTTATTTTTCTCCCTTTATGTATTTTTGATAAATTAACTCAGTTTCTTTATCAAAAATCACACCTTTATCAATATTCCATTGATAAGTAATTTTTATCACTTCTCTAAAAGCTTGATCTAAATTTTCATAAGCTAATTTTTTTATTCTTTGCACACCTTTAAAATGAACTATAGAATTTACTTTATCAGATAATACAATTATTTTATCTAATGTATTCATATCTTCTCTCATACTTGTATGATATTTTATGGAATTTAATATTTCTAAATCTTCTATTCCATAAACATACTTAGCTCATAAATATCCGCAAACTTGATGTAAAAAGTGTTCCGGAGTGTCGATTAATTCTGGTTCTGTTATTTTAATAAAATTTCTTGAGTTTTCTACACTTCATTCTTTTGCGATATCGTGTAAAATACCCGCTTTATACGCTTTAAGGGCGCTTACACCATTTAATTTAGCTATTTCTGCAGCAAAATTAGCTGTTAAACTTGAATGTTTAGCTCTGCGTGCTGAAAGTGAATTATGTATTATTTCAAATAAGTACAATCCTTTTTCTTGTATGTAGTTGATTACTTTAGGATCTAGATAAGAAAAAACTTTATTATTTTCTATTATTGAGAAACCTTTTTTAAAATCAGTAGAAGAATAATCGTATAATTTATTGTTTAACAAAATTCCATTATATCTTTTAAGATTAAGTTTATTGATGTTTTTATCTCTACGTGCCGCAACTATTTTAGTTAATGTTGAAATAGTTTCTATATCTTTTCATTTATTTAATTTAGGTAAATTATCTGATCCTATAATTAAATATAACTCATCATTTTTATATTTATTTTTTAAATATTTAACAGTGTCTATTGTATAACTGATATTATTTCTTTTCGCTTCAAATAAGCAAAGTTCCATTTTATCTTCTAAAACCAAATTAATCATATTTATTTTATCTTCGGTTTTAACACCACTTTTATTTTTAAAAGGTGATTGATAAGTTGGAACTATTAATAATTTATCTAGACCAAGTTCACTTATCGCATCTTTTGCTATTTGTATATGACCTTTATGTATTGGGTCAAAACTACCCCCGTAAATACCAATTTTCATATTTCTCCTTGATTATTTTTTAAAAATACTATGTGATATTAAATTTATCTCGTGATTAATTTTAATTTTTTCTTTTTTACTTAATTCTGATAATTTAAAAACGTTTGTACTTTTTATTTTTTTATTTACTTGAGCAATTATGCTTTCTACTTTTTCTTTTTGCTCATCGACTTTTTTTGTTTCTCCTAAAAGAGAAAAATGATTATAAATACTATCTTTATCAACTAATTTAGATACCCTAATTCCAATTCCTTTTATATTATTCAAATCTATATTTTTATCAATTAATTTTTTAATATGTTTATATATTTCGTTTGAATCATTAGTAGGGGGTATGTTTTTATTATAAGCTTTTCATTTTTTGTTATAGTCTCTAATTACTAAAGATAAATTTTTAGCTAATAAGAATTCTTCTTTTAATCTATTACTAATATTAAATGCAATTTTATTTACTTTATCTAAAATTTCGATTTCATCATACTCATATTCAAAGGTTATTTCGTTCCCCATAACTTTGTTTTGCTCTATTCCAAAGTTTAAATCACTATTTTTTTCTATATCTAAACTATCTAAATATTTATAAGCTGTAGTTTTGAAAACTTGTAATAATTCAAAATCGTTTTTTTCTTTTTTTGCTAAATCACCAATAGTAAAAATATTTATTTGTCTAAGTTTATTTGCTATTTTAGATCCGATACCGTGAAATTTCTCAATATCTAATGCGAAAAAACTTTCTTTATAATTATTTTCGTCTGTATAACCAATACCAAAAGGTTTTGAAATATTAGTAGTCATTTTAGCGTAAAACTTATTTAAAGATATTCCTATGGTTATTGGTATATCAAATTTTTCTAAAATAGTTATTTGAATTTTTTTTGCATAATTAATTGCTTGTTCTTTATTTTTTAAAATAATGTTCGGAACAATATAACACTCATCAATTGACGCCACTTCAATTTTGGTTGAAAAATTGTTTTTTAAATATTTAAAAATTTTATTAGACAAATATTGATATAACCTAAAATACGGTTTTTCAATTATTGTTTTAGGTTCGATTGCTAAAATTTCATAAACTTTAGAACCTGCTTTTACTCCTAATTTTTTTAATTCATAACTAATCGAAACCGCAACAGAATGTTTTTCAGATCTAGCTATAGCTATTGGTTTATTTTTTAAATTTGGTTTAATAGTTCTTATCGCACTAACAAAATATGAATCAAAATCTATATGAAAAATATATTTATTATTCATTTTCTAAGAAATATTTAGGTGTTAATAATGCACACACCACTCTATTCAAGTGAGTTTTAGTATTAAAAAATACTCATAAATCACCAAGCGAATTAATTTGTTCGTCACTAAGTTGCTCTTGGTTTACAAATTTTTCAAATAAAAGTGTTAGTTCTTTGATTTCGTTTAATGATAAACCTTTTATTTTATCTAAAAATATATCTGTAGAAGCCATAAACACAGCACAACCATGGCCATTAAAACGAACATCCACTAGTTTATCATCCTCTCATTCTGTTTGAATATTTAATTTATCTGAACATGTTGTGCTAAAACAAGTTTGAAATTCTCCTTGTAATTCTGTTTTATTGTTAGGTTTAGTATAATGAGACATAATCAATTCTCTAGCTATATTAGGATTAAAACGCATAAAAATCGCCTCCATTTTTCAATGTTTCTATTAATTTATCAATATCTTCATAATTGTTATATATTGCTAACGAAATCCTTAAATATGAATATTCTTGTTTTATATTTCTTAAATACGGAGCGCAAAAGATCCCTGCAATAGTATAAATTTGTTTAGAACCTAAATAAGTGGCTACATCTTGAGAATTTATTCCTTTAACATTTATTAAAGCAATATAGTCTCCGGGCTTTGAAAATACTTCTATTTTTTCTAATTTAGATAGTTCCTCGTGTAAGTAAATAGATAGTTTTTTTAAAATTTCTTGTGTTCTTTGGTATCCTATTTCATTAAAAAAATCCAAAGATTTATTAAACATATACATACCTGCAATATCCGGTGTTCCAGGTTCGAAAGCAGCTATAGTCTTCTTAAGAGTTCATGTTGTATCTGTGTTAATATCATCGATAGCACCACCACCAAATTTAACAGGCTTCATTTGTTTTAATAATTCTGTTTTGACTGCTAAAACACCCAATCCAGTTGGTCCGTAAAATTTATTTGTACTAAATGCTATTGCGTCAGAAAAAGAAAAAGAAACTTTTTGATGAGCTATCGCTTGTGCAGCGTCATTAAATAAATATGCATTCTTTTCTTTAACTAATTTATAAATGTTATTTAAATCAAAATTTTGATTAAAATTATTAGTTTCTTGTGCTAATGAAACAATTTTTAAATTAGGGGTATTATTGATATCATCAATCAAGTTTTCGCTAAATTTAATTATCGCACCACTTTGTTTAGATATTTCAATTCATGGAATTATATTTGAAGAATGATTAAATGAACTTAATAAAATAACTTCATTTTTTTTAATTAATTGACTAAACATTCTAACAAAAATATTAATAGATTCAGTTGTACCACTTGTAAAAATTATTTCTGAATCTTCAGCGTCGAGTAAGTTTGCTACTTTATTTCTAACATTTATTATTGTTTGATTAATTTCATTCCCTAAAGGTGTGTCGGCAGTTCTCGATGAAATAGATTTATTTGTATAATATTCAGTGATTGCATTAGTTGCTATAGCAGGTTTTAATACGAGTGCCGCACTATCAAAATATGTAATATTTTTTAAAATAGGAAATTGTTTTCTAATATCATTATTCATATTAAATAACCTTTCTCAAAAGTTTTATTAAGTATTTATTATAATTTTTGATTTTTTTAAATTCATCCAAAAAATTATAATAATAATGTCTTTTTTGATGATTAAACTCAACTTCATCAACTTCTTTATTAATTATTTTTAATAAACTAAATTTTTGTAATTTTCATTTTTTAAAATATGCATGATAAAAAACAAATTTATAAAAATTATTAATCATTATTTTTTTATTTTTATCTAAATTATCCTTAAAGGTTATTTTTTCGAAAAAATTGACAATGAACTCCTCAATGTTATCTCACTTTTTGTTATTTAAAAATTTAAGAACTTGATTTAATTCAATTTTTTCGATTAAATTCATTTCTTTGAAAATTAAAAAAGTGTAATTTATTGTTTTATTTCATGAATTAATAAATAATTTATTTCAAAATCATTGCATCATTTAGTTTTGTTCGTTCTTTGTTTTATTTTCGATTAGTAAAATAGCCTTATAAAAATTTTCTAATATTCCATTTACAAGATTTTTTTTATCTTTATTTTGTTCACCATCTTCGAGTGGATAGTACATTTTGGTAATTTCTATAGCTTCATTAAAAACTATTTTAGGTTGTATTATTTTAAATTCGCTTGCAGCATTTATTAAAATAGCTCTTATCAAAGGGTCAATTCTATTTCATGATCAATTTTCATTTAATAGACGATTAAAAATGTTTTTGCTAAATATATATGAATTTTCAATTCTTCTTAAAGTTTTTAATTGTTCATTATTTAGATTAAATTCTTGTTTTATTTCTTCTAAACTAATTTTTTCGCCTAATAATTCATATTTATATAAAACCGAAATAACTTCAATCCTTAATTCTCTACGTGTTTTATTTTTTTTATTTTTAAAAATTTCTACTTCCATGTATACTCCTAAGTCTAATTATTTTATAATTATATCAAAAATACGCATATTTTACCATATAAACTCATTTTTATAAAAATTTAAGTATAAAAAAGTATTTACTTAGAAATACTTTATTTTTTATCTATCTTGTATTTACTATACGAAATCAAACATACATTAATAAATAGAATAACTGTAAAAATACTAAAACTAATTTTAAAGTTAAAAAATCTGTAAAAAATTGTTAAGACAACTATTATCAAAGAATAAACTATAATTCTAATCGATAATGCGTATGCATTTTGCTTATTGTAATCTTTCTTACTAAAGTTTTGATAAATTATATTATTTGATGTCGGTTCGGTGTAAGAATTAAAAAAGTTTTGAAAACCACTTAAACTAAAAAAACCTACCAATAATAATGTGTTATTTTTTGAAAAAAATAAAACAAATATAAAAACAAAATGTAAAACAAAGATAATTCACATTAACAAGTGAAATATTTTATTACTCTTAATTTTATATTTAAATTTAGATAAAATTAAAAGTAATATAGTGCTTATTAGACCGGAGCTATATAGTATAAACCTATATAAATATCCATATTTTTCAATTTCAAAGTCTTTTATTTCTTTTAAAAATTGAATAATACCAGCTTGCCTTGGATATAAAAATAATTGAATTATCATCATCGAACTAATTGCGAAAATTCAAACATGAGTATTGTTTTCTTTCTCTAGTTGTTTTTTAGTATTTTGTTTCGTAAATTCGGTTGCTATCTTTTTTTGCTGTATCAATAAGTAAATTAAATCAGATAAAATGAATGCTACTAAATTAAAAATCATTATATACTTAAACTCAACATATTTTTCAATTAAAAAGCCTAAAATTGGTGACAAAAAGGTTGCTGATCCATATGCTAATATGTTAAGTATGTTGAAAGAATGTAATGTATTACTATCAATGCTTGAATAATAAACAATATTTTTTGTAGCAATGAGTCTTATACCGTCAGAAAATGCATAAACTGTATTTACAATAAAAATACCTATTAGTAGTATAGTTATATTATCTATAAAAATATTAGATATCAATAATATTAATAAAAATAATATTGAACCAAAATCAGCTATAAAAATTAATTGTTTAGGGCTAAATTTTTTAGCTAAATTTGGTCCTAAAAAGTATATAATGACAGAAGGTAGTTGTATCATTAAATAAAATAATGATACAAATCAATCATTATGTATATTTGCAGCTATAAAAATTGAAGAATTAAATCTAAAAGTTATTGTTGCTAAAATTGATAAAAACATTCCTAGAGTATATTTTAATTTATTAAAACTTATATCTTTATCATTTAATGAGTCTTTATGTGGTTTCATTTTATCTACAAAATTAGTTTGTAGATAATTTATATTATTATTCATCAGAACTTCCTTTAATTCTATATTTTATACCTTTTATAAGGTAAATATAATTTTTTAATAAAAAATACAAAACAGCATAATTGATAGCTGTTTTGTATTTTATTAATTATTATCATCAAAAATATTTTTGTACTTTGTTGGATATAAATATGATAATTTTTTATTTATTGAACGAAAAGTTCCTGGATTATAAATGGTATCATCATTTCCGAAGTAAGAGTATTTTTGTGTATCAACAAAAATAAAATTATTTATCTTGTTAGCTGTTCCTTGTTTCACTAAACCTAATAAATCTCCGTTGTAATCATATATTGCAGAACCAGAAGAACCACTATATAGGTCGAAATATTCAACCTCGGAATAAACTGCACCATTAAATGATTTAGAAACATTTGTTGGTGAACTAAAATGCACTTTAATAGAATTTACACCATATAAATATTCTCTATATCTTGAAGCTTGTACATCACCGTATGGATTTAGTGTTGGAACTTTTGGTATAGAACTAATATATGCATTTAAATTTGTAAATGAATTTATATATCTAGATAATTTAGAAATTTTGAGAGGTTTTAAATTTTTAAAATTTAAAACATGATTTATTGCATTTTTTTCTTGTATAGTTAAAACCTTTCCATCAATAGGTTGCGATAAATCTTTACCTTCGAATTTTTTAAAAATAGGTTCAAAATCTACAATTGCTATTAATAAATCAGCACGATTTTTTTCTTGTTCCATGTAAGATGTATCAGCGTAATTTTTGTAATTTTCATTTTCAGGTGTTCTAGTTTGCTCAATTCCCATGTTATTTTTAAATTTATCAAATATATTTTTGTTATTATTAGTAAAATCCACTATCATTTCGTACTTAATAGCTTGATTTTTATCAGAAAAATCAAAATTATATGCATTCCCGTTTACATCTATATTATCAATGTTTTCGGGCTTATAATAAACCGGTTGATTTTTATTTTCAACATTTTTTGACATTAAAGTAGGTGCTAAAAATTCACCTTTTGCAATTGATAAAACTTCGTTACCACTTTTGCTTTTTGATATTGTAGCCATATTTGCATTTTCAGACCTTAACGTTACTCAAACGTGATAATTAGAGAAAGTTCAAAAACGATAATCATTTGGGTCGTCATTTACTTTAGCAAAAATATTTCATGTACCATCCGATTTATTAGAAAGTGAATATGCACGACTTCTACCTTCTTGTATACCTTTTGAAACATCTTCTTTAAATAAACGTTTTGAAATTTCTTCAGGTTTTGGAGAATCAACTAGATGATTTTCGATGTTTCTAACTCTTACATACTCATTCTCACCTTTTTCTTCTTTTTTAAGTTCCTTTTCTTTTAGTTCATATGTGTCATTATATGCTGTAGCGCTAGTTTGTATTGATAATTCATCTAACTTTTCGTTTTCTTTAAAACTTAAAGCTTTTGTTTGGCTAGTTTTAGGTTGTATTCAATAAACAAATAAATCTGCTGTATTTAAATAAATAGAACGGTTAGATGATGAATTATGTTCTCAAGTTGTATTATTTAAAGTTACATCATTATTTCTTGTTTTTATTTTTAATTTTAATATGTTGTTATCTGATAGTTCTAAATTAAAACTAACCAATGATCTTATTTTAGAAGCTATATTTGATTGAAAATTATTATTTTCAGAACTTAAGTTATACATAAAATCAACATCATTTATAACTTTGTCATTCAATATATTTTTATATGATACAGGTATAGTTACTCTTGAGTTAACATCATTAAATTCACTTCAATGTAATGCGTTTTGAGGATTTGGATTAAATTCAAATGTTATTCAAAAAATCACATCTTCATTTGGTATTTGATTTAAATTTACTATCGAATTTAAATCTTTTGTTATTATTGCTAAGTCTTTTTCTTTAGTAATTTTGAAAGGTTGTTTAGCTAAATAATCTCTTGTTTTAAATCAATGTAAGGATTGTTCGACATTATTTTTAATGATTTTATAATCTACAAACTCTGAACCTGATGGTTTTTGTCTATTTTTATACAAACTTTTTAAGTTATGGACTTCATAATTATAGTTTATTAAAGTAGATAAATTATTGATAGAAAAAGGTACTTTATTTTTGTTGGTTTGATTATTCTCGAATAATTCTTTTTTGTTTAAGTTTAAATTAGAAAAATCAACATTATTTCTTTCAGATGCATCTAAATTATTATATAACTGGTCACTTAACTTTTCATCATTATTTCAATTGAAATTAAAGTTAAAATATGAGTTTGTATTATAGTTAATTTTATCAATTACATTTATATATTCATCGTTTGAAACTATATCTAATGAACTTAATTTATATTGTATTTGTTCTTGTAAACCATTTAAATTAAATTTTCATAATTTATCGAAAGGAACATAAACTCTTTTAATTTTTTGAACCCTATTTTTGTCATCAAATTTTTCGTGTTCATTTTCTATTACTTTTTCTCCGGGTCCAAATAAACTTTCTGTTGTGTGAGATTTTTCTTGATACACCTTTTGTTTTGCTTCAAAAGTTAAAACAAAAATTTTATCTTTTAAGTATATCAATTTATCTTCATCTCAATTTAATGAAATTGATCCAAAAATATTTTTATTACTTTCATCTTTGTAAAGATTAAAATTATTAATTTCTAAATTTTTAATTGGTGTATCAACAATTATATTTTTACCATTTAAAGATATTAAATAATTTTTATTATTTGTCTCAAGTGCAGTAACTACATATTTAGATATTCTTTTGTCTAAATCAGAATTATTGATGACCAATTTGTTTCCTTGTTCCAAATTAGCATTAACTCATTTTGATCAATTTTTGTTTTCATTTCAGCTTTTTATTAAGATTCTTGGGTTATTTATACTTATATTAAAATCGTTATTTAAAGTAAATTTTGTATTATTTCCAGAACGCTCTATTTCACTAAAATTAAGTTCAGATTCATAAGTTATATTTTCATCTTCTTTTTGAGTTGTATCATTAGATTGATTGTTTAATTCATCAAAATACTTTTTATATGATTCATTAAATTTCAACGATTCTTTTGTTAATTCAACAATATTTTTTATACCTTCATCATTTGCGCTAAATTCATTTGCACTTTGTAAGCTTCTATATGAAACTCTATCTGAGTCTTTTTTATTTGATAAATGCGAACTTTTGGTACTGTCGACTTTTTCGCTTTCAATTTCTTCATCATTTGAAACAATATTTTTTGTTCTAAAAGTAAAATTATATTTTTCTGTATTTAAATTATTAACAGTATCTCCATTTTCTATTCTAATTTCTTCAATTTGATATTCAGTATTTTCGCTTAAATCATTAAATTTAAAAGTAACTTCTAAAATGTTATTATTTTTACTTGCAACATTTCCTAAGACAAAATTATTATTTTTTAATTTTCCAAATATTTTTGAGTTATTTTGATAAATTACTTGATAATTTTCAATTTTTAAATTGTAAATTGCACTATCTGTTGTAAATTGAGATTCCAACTGGTCCACTTTTAATAGTTGATAATTTACATTATTATCTTTATTACTTTCTCCCTCGATGGGTTGTTCTTTTTCAGGTGTTGATTCACCGGTGTTCACATCTTCATTTTTTGAGTTTTTTTCAATATCATCAGTTGCTTTGTTATCATCAGTTTGAGTTGTATTATCTTCACCATCATTTTCGCTTGAGGATTTTTTATCATTAGATGTTTCTGTTTTTTCTTCATCAACATTATTGTTATTAGAGTTATTATTTTTGTTTAAGATATCAGGAATATTATCCATATTATCTTGGACAACATCATCTTTTTGATTTTGTTTAGATATATTTTGATCATTAGAATTAGTTTTGCTTGGTTTGCTATACTTATTATTTGTAGAACACGCAACCACGGAAAACATTACCAATGAACTTAAAGGGATTATTGTTAAAAGTTTTATTTTTTTCATTTTTTTACCTTTCAAATTAATGTTTTTATTTTACTACTTTTATTTTTATATGTTTAAATATAGCTAAAAAATTAATTTTTAGCGGTTTTTTGTTGTTCTAAAATGCAACCAAATATACAATGTATCACAAATGAAAAATTATTCCTCTTTGTGATATACTTATCACAAAAATTAAATAAGAGGAAAATTATGAAAAAAAGACATTTTTTTAGTAGTATTCTGGTAGGCACTGGCGCTTTAACATCAAGCATTTCAGTAGCTACAACAAGTAATAACGAAAATAGTTTGCCAGCAAAATATGATGGTAGAGAAAAGGGCTATATTACACCAATTAGACATCAAGGACTTTTAAATTTATGTTGAGCTTATTCAACGATAGGAGTTAGCGAAATAAACATCATAAAAAAAGGATTATTTGTTTCGCCTGATACTCTTGATTTATCAGAAAAAAACTTGGCTTACAAAACTCTAAATAGAGGCGTAGGAGAAGATTCGCTTCATAATACTGATTTTGATAATAATTCTACTTTATTTTGAGATAAAAGCGGTTCATCACCTACGTACGCAGGATATTCTCTCTTGCAATGAAATAAATTGAGAAATGAAAGTGATGACGAATGAGAAAACATTGGTAATACCACTAACTTTATACTTAAAGATTTTATAAAAATCCCTGATAAAAACACCGTATCGAAAGAAAAAAGCATAGACGAAATTAAGATTGCAATTCAAAATTATGGTGCAGCTTCGTTCTCTTTTTCCGCTGTTGATGTACTAAGTAATAAAGGTTATAATTTTTATAACACAGAAGCTGATAAATATAAAAATTCTAGCCATATAACTCATGCAGCGACCATAACAGGTTGAGATGATACTATTTCAAAAGAAAAATTTAGTTCCGACACGACTCAAGACGGTGCTTGAATAGTTAAGAATTCATGAGGCACAAACTCGGGTGAAAATGGATACTTTTATTTATCGTATGATTCTAATATTTCTGAGCTATTCACGCTAGATTACACAAACAAATCAACTTATGAAAACAATTATTACTATGATGGTTCTTTCAAAGATATTTATGGTGATAATTTTAAAGAAGCTGCAGTAACCTTTCAAGCTAAAAAAGGTGATAAAAATCATAAAGAACAATTAAAGGCAATAAATATTGGTTTTGAAGGTTTAGATAGCGAAATAGAAATTAAAATATATAAAAAAACCGAAAATCCTAATCCTAGAAATTTAAAATTAGGTAGATTAGTTTATACTCAAAAAAAATATTTTCATAATGACGGTTTGAGAACTATTGATTTAAATGAATCTATTAACATAGAGCAAGGTGAATGATTTACTGTGGTTGCTAAAATAAATAACAATAAAAACGCATATGCTAAACTAAAATTCTCTGAAGAATTAAATACACAAAACGATTTTAGTTTCGTTAATCAAAATGGAGAATGAAAATCTAGCCAGAAAGTTTATAACGGTGCAACGGCCCGTATCAAGGTGTTCACTAATTCAGAATATATAAATAACTCATCCAACACCACAACCAAAGACCTTAAATACGCTAAAGTTAGTTTAAACAAATATGACTATCATTTAGGCCAAGAACACGGTGATGATTTTATAAACGTTGAATATAAGGGTAAAAAATTAATTTTAAATCAAGATTATAAACTTGAATACCAAGAAGTTTTAGATAAAGAAGGTGGATTTTACTATGATATAGCGAATTGTGGATATAATAAAGTTAAAATTATTGGTATAGGTGATTATTCAGGCGTGAATTATGCGTTTTTAACTATAAGAAAAGGTTTAGAACATAAATATAATCCATATAATTCAATAACAATCGCTAATGACATTAATGACGCTAGCGAAATTAAGTTAAAAAAAGGATGAACAATTTTAAATCCATCAAAATTAAATGAAGGTAATAATGTTGTTAATATCATATATAATGGAGATGATGAAAAATATTATAAAACCAATCAAACTAACTTAACTTTAATTCGTGAAAACTTAAACCAAGATCAAATTGATAGTCAAAAAGCAAAAAAACAAGAAAATTCCAAAGCTACAATTATTGAAAAAAATAACAAAAAAGAAGAAAATAAAAACAATACATCTTCAACCACGGAAGAAAATCAAGTTGATATTGAAAATTCTAATAATAATTCAAACGAATCGATGGAAAACCAAAGTTCTAATGCCAATTACAAAGAAAAAAACAAGAAAATTCCAAAGCAGAAAAAAAGTGAAAATAAACAACCTATAGCTTCTCAAAATAAATTTAATAAAAATAAAAAAGCCAAAAGTTTTATAAAAACAAAATTAGGAATTTTTACAATAATATCTAGTTCCATAGTCGCTCTTTTAAGTATTTTTATACCCATATATTATTTTTTAAGAAAGAAAAATAGAAAATAACGTGAACCCTTAAATTTAGCATTTTTATTTATAAATTTAATTTATGTGTATAATAATATAGGAAATATACATTATGAATAAAGAATTAATAGATATAAAAGCCAACCAATATATATATATATATATATATGAAATAGTCAAATTTCTAATACTTTCGAAAAAATAATAAAACCATATTTATGATAAATGTGGTTATTTTTTAATGCAAAAAAATAGAATTAAAGTATTAGAAACATTTTCAGGGATTGGCGCACAAAACAAAGCAATGAAGCAACTGAATAAAAAATACAATAAAAAAATATTTGAAATTAAAGCAATTGCTGATTGAGATGTTAGAGCTAATATAAGTTATGCTCAAATGCATCATAATTTAGAAAATAAATATTTAAAAATATTACAACAGCACAATTTAAATACAGAAGAGGAAATAAATTTCTTTTTAAATAAATACACGATTTCTTTAGATTCTAAAAAACCTTCAAAAATAACTCAAAAAGACTACGAATTTAAACAATATTTAGCAGCATCGATATTATTGACTAATAATCAAGTTGATATTACTAAATTGGATGCAAATATATTAGAAAAAGAAAAAATTGATTTAATAACATATTCTTTCCCTTGTCAAGGATTATCCGTTGCGAGCATGGGTAAAGCTAAAGGAATAAATAATGTCCAATCAACATCCAATTTAGTATGAGAAATTTATAGAATTTTAAACGAATCCAAAGAAAAGCCAAAATATTTAGTTATGGAAAACGTAAAAAATTTATTATCTCAAAAATTCATAAAAGAATACAAAGATTGAAAAAAAGTTTTGAAAAAATTAGGATATAAAACTTTTACTGCTATTATAAACGCTTTGGATTCAGGTTCAATACAAAAAAGAGAGCGTGTTTTTGCAATTTCAATTTCGAATGACCTAAAAAGCCCTTTTAAAAATGATCAAGAATTTAAAAAATATTTAGATAAAAAAATGGAAAAGAAAAAATTAAACATAAAAAATAGAGAAAAATATTTTAACAAAATTTTTGATTTTGAATTTAATGAAAAAAACGACGATTTTATAATCAATAACACTCCATCACGAGAAAGAATGATTCAATTGCAAATTGAAAAAAAGAAAGTTTTAAATAACTCTAAAAATTTTGTGATTGATACGGTAACAACAAAACAAGATAGAATACCAAATGTAGGTATTATTGAATATAAAAATAATAAAGACAATAAACTACCTTATAGATTCATTTCAACCAAAGAAGCCTATATGTTAATGGGATTTGAAGATAAGGATTTTGATAGTTTGAAAAATTTAATAAAAAAGAATATTTTAACTAAAGAATCGCTATACCGTCAAGCTGGTAATTCAATAGTTGTACAAGCTATAAAAAATATATTTGAAACAATTAAAGAAATAGAGGATTTAAACTATGAAAAAAATGACTAAAGAAGCTCAAAATATAATTAAAAATCAAGGTGTTGAACTTTGATCGATAAATACTGACATAGATAATTATTTTGACTTTTTAAGAAATAATGATGTTAAGAAATATTTAAATGATAACTTTTTAGTAAAAATACTAAATCACAAAAACTTATACGGAGAAAACAAAAATATAAATGGAGTTTATTCTCTAAACATAATTGATAAAGAAAGTGAAGTTAAAAAGCTCGCTCTTTATAAAGAGAATTTATCAATTAGTACATACAATCAAATCATAAATGTTTTATTAGGACTCAAAATTCTTGATTTATACAAAAATGATTCTTATAAATTCAATATCCACTTTAGCAAAATAATTCAAAGTAAAGAAAATTTAATCGATGGATTTAAAGAATATATTAAGTTTTATATCAAGACTTATTCTAAACCATATTTATTTGACGTAATAGATAATGCTATTCTCGAAGAAAAAACTTTATTTAATTCAAATGAAGATACGCAAGTAGTGAGAATGTTAACCAATATTTACGTTAAATTTGATTCAAAAGAATCTAATTTTATTGATTTCTTAAAACTAAAAGCGAAAAATATAAATTATTTTGAATACTTTTATAATGAGTACTTCAAACAATATGACGATATATTAATTTTGTTAAATGATAATTTATCTTCTTTCTACGAAGATTATGAAGTAAAAGATTATTCATGGGTTAAGAAAAAAGTAGAAGACTTTAAATCTTGAAGTGAAACTTATCGTTTAATGAAAGAATTAGATATCGAAAAGAACGCATTATCTAATTTAATCGAAAGAAATGCTAGAGAACAACTTTATAAAGAAGGTAAACCTATTTTTGCACACTTATTTAGTTTAGGTGAGATTTTAAATGATGGAACAAAATTCTACGTGCCTTCCTTCCAAAGAGTTTATATGTGAAACGGATATTTAGTAGAGGAATTAATAGAAAATATTTATTCAAGTTTACAAAACAAAAATAAAACAAATAAAGAACAATATGCATTCTTTAATAATATTATTTTATCTTTTTCACGTACTAATGTCGAAATATTGGATGGTCAACAAAGATTGATGACATTTATAATTTTATTGACTGTTTTATTGAAATTATCTTTAGTGTTTTTAGATGCATTCAGAGAAGAAGAATACATTTTAGATAACGAAGATTATCAAAATTTATTACTTTTCAGAGATTTTTATTATGATGTAGTTTACAAAAGACGTATTGATGAGTTAAAATCAAACCTTGAAACAGGTGATTCAGAAAACTTCGATACAATTCATAGTATATTAGGCGATTTTAATACAAGAGGCGATAATAATTATATAAACAACGCAATAGAGTTATCTAAAGTTATTAGTTCATATTTTTATAAATTAGACTTAAATGGTTTAAAAAGATTTTCGGAATTTGTAATTTTCACACTTAAAAATGTCAAATTTACTACAACTATTTTTACAGAAATTTATGATAATCCAACAGAAAAGATTAATATTTTCAAAAATATCAACTTGCATAGTAAAGAATTAAGTGTTTTAGATCTAGTTAAAAGTAGTTTAATCACTTATTTTGATAACTATAACTTGCAAAATAAAGATATAAGCATCGAAACAATAGTTAACTTAAATAAAAACATATTTGATAAATATTTTAGAAAAAACCAAAAAGAAACTAAAGATGCAGACATGAATCTTTTAGAATTATTTTATAATTCGATTTATGTTTCAAACAACTGATTTGCAGAAAAAAGAGTTATAGAAGATAAATTTAGCATTTCAAAAAACTCAATTATATATAATAAGTTTGAAGAATTAACATCTAAAATTAATTCAACTATAGAAGATGATAAATACGAAGAATTTTATTTAATTTTCTTCAAGAAAATAGTTTATTTTGAATTTGCAAGAACTGGACATTTAAACAATTTAGATAATATAGTAAATAAAACTCTTAATAACGGTTTAACAAAAGAACAAATAAAATGATTTAATGATTTTAAATCTACTTTGCTTGAATTTCCTGTTTTATCATATCAAATATACAATTTAACAAATGACGGAAACTCAAAAGTGTTTACACCTCTAATTTTTACAATTTTAAACAAATTTAATTTCTTTAATGCTCAAATAGAAGACATTAAAAAATACGTAACAAGAATTAGCAAATTAGTATACGAATTAGAACGTTTTGAATTCTTATGAAAAAACACAAATTTTGCCGGTGAATCTTTAGGTAAAAAAATAATTGAATTAAGTAAACTTTTCTTAGATAAAGGTCAATTGGACAACATAAAACAAATTGATGATATTGAATTTGAATCGAAATTAAAATTATTCAAAGAGGCTTTATTTAGTATTCACCCAGAACTTAAATCATCATTGTATATTAATCCTGAAACAGGTGAATATAGATCAAATGAAGTTCTTAGAGAAAAATTAAATGAAACATATAATAATCATAACTTAGAAAAAAGTGATCTTAAAATCAACAATAACGAAAGAAAAATATTACTAGCAAGAATTAATTCATTTATTTTAAATAACTATAATAAATTTGAAAATGAATTCACTTCTGTTAATAAATTTGATGATTTTAAAATAAATTATGGCTACGAGTCAATTATTAATAAAACTAACTTAGAATTAGACGATCCAAACGAAGAATATGATGATAAAGAAATAATGAATTACATTCATAAAATAGGTAATGGTTCTTTATTTAATGAAAAAACAATCAAAGCGTTTAATACAAAAAATTCTAAATCAAAAGAAACATATAAAGTTTCTGAAAATAACTTAATTTTATTTGGAGATAATTTTAAATTGGACAAAAATATATCATTGTCACAATTAAATACAAAAGATTTAGATGAATATGAATTACTACATAAAAAGATCAAAATTAATAGCTATGAAGCTAAAGAATATTTTGATAATATAAACAAAAGAAGTGATCAAATAATAAATATATTAATGGAATTATTCGGATATAAGGATTAAAAAGTCTTAATATCAAATATAAAAAATTAACATTTTTGAATGTTAATTTTTTATATTTATATTTACTTCAGAGAATGCTTTTTAGTTGTTTTCTTCAACAACTGGTCCATTTAACATCGACTTTAATGTATCCATTATTTTCATTTGAAGTAAATCATCATTTTCATTGTTTTTTATTTCAGAATTTAGTTTATCTATATTTTCTTTTAATTTTTTAGATCATTCATTTTGGTCTATATTCATTTTTTGTTCTTTAAAAGCAATATCATATAATTCTTTTAAGGTTTTTAAATAAATTAAATTATAAATAGAAATTAGTTTTTGATTTTTACTATCATCAAAAATCACTTTTAAATATTCATTATTTTGTGTGTCTTGTTCTTTAATTATTTTCGATATTTCATCAGACAGTTTTAATAATTCTTCAATTGCGTTATTCATCATTTTTTCAATTTCAGAAGCGTTATATTTAGAGTTAGATAAATCAATTGTAAAATCTTTTATTAATTTTTGAATCTTTTCTTTGAATTCATTTTCTTTTGATTCATCAATAATATTTTTTTCTCTTCATCAATTATTTAATGTTTCTGTTATATATTTGCTACTAAAACCATTGAATAATCCTAAAATTTCATCATTGTATTTTTTTCTTAATCAATACAAGTCGGTTTCATCAAATTCGTTTTTTGGTTCATCTTTATTTTTCGTATTTGAATTATTTTCTTCTTTTGGTTCTTTATTTTCTTTGGTTTTTTCTTCTTTTAAAGTTTGATTTATTTTATTATCAATATTTTCAGATATATTATTAGAAGTTATAACAACATTTTCTTTATTTGTTTTTTTGTTAGGTTCTTTTTGATTATTCATTTTATTGTTGTCATATTTTGATTGATTACTTGCACAACTAAATACCATTAAACTTAATAAAGGTAATGATCCTATAATAAATAATAATTTGGCCATTTTTCTTTTCATTTTTAATACCTCTCTTAAAAATTTAGAATATTATAGCACAATCATTTTTTTAAAAAATAAAAATTAATTAGATCATAAATAATGAAATTAATACTTTTTATCATCTAATTATTCGTTTTAATTTTTTAGATAAAAATAAAGTAATATAATTAAAATATATTTTAATTATTGTAACATTATCATTCGAATAAGGAAGGAAAAAATGAATAATAAAATACTAGAAAATTTGAAAATTTGAAAAAAATCTTTATTAGATCTAACTTTAAGAAATAAAGCATTAAATTTCAATATTTTTTCGGAAAAAAATAAAATCGGAATACCATTTATAGCTCCGAACTTAAATATATTTTTAAATGAAACTACAAACTATAAAAACGTGGATATCGAAAACTTAGATACTAAAAAAATGAATTTAAGTTCTACGGATGCAAAAGTAGATTTAGACACATTATTAAAACATAATATTAATGTAAATAATAAAAAATCTATTTATTCTAGTGTAAACGGAAAAGAACAAAGTGATAGATTAAAAAAACTTTATAAAAACTACATTTCGTTTCAAGAAGAGTTTGCTATCAACACATTATTTGTTTCGGTTGGTTATTTAAAATGATTTGAAAATCCAGAAGATGATCAAGAACATTTTGCTCCCTTAATGTTAATTTCAGCAAATTTAAAAGAAGAAAACAAAAATAAACAAAGAATTTATCAGCTTAATTTTGATGATGAATCAATATTACAACCTAACGAAACACTTTTACAAAAATTAGAAACTACATACAAGATAAAAATAGATGTTTCTGTTTTAGATAATGAATTAGATAATTACTCAAAATATCTAAAATTCAAAGAATTAATTTCTTCTAAATTCAACGATCCTAGATGAGAAATTATTGATGAATTATATTTATCCGTTTTTAACTTTAGTAAAATAAACATGCATAAGGATTTAGAAGAAAACGAAGATAAAATAGTGTTGAATAATTTTATAAAATCTATTTCCGGAGATGATGAAAATAAAGAATTCGAAAAAATAGACGAAACTAATATAGAAGAAAAATTTAAAAGCAATGAGCTGTATCATGTTCTAGATGCCGATTCATCCCAAGAAATTGCTATACAAAAGGCTATTCAAGGTCAAAGTTTTATTTTACAAGGTCCACCAGGAACAGGAAAATCACATACAATAACTAATATAATTAGTGAATTACTTGCAAGAGAGAAAAAGATACTTTTTGTTTCTGAGAAAAAAGCTGCTTTAGACGTTGTTTATAACAACTTAAAGAAAATAGGGTTAGAATCATATTCGATCCCGATCCATAATGAAGATTTAGATAAAAAAGTAATCTTAAACGAACTATACAAATCACTTGAAAAAGGCAATAAAAACATTAATATAATTAATTCTCAAATTGAAAATATTATTACTAAATATAGTAATTCATCTAATTTTTTAAATAATTACGGTAAAGAACTCCTTTTACAAAGAGAACCTATTAAAATGAATTTATATCATATGATTTCTAATTATTATAATTTAGAAAAATATGATGATGTATATTTTAAAATCGATAATTTTAATAATTTAAAACTAGAGCAAGTAGAAAAAATCTCAAATTTACTAATTGAATTTGAAGAAAGAATGAATTTTTTTGATAAAAACCCTTCTATTAATTCATGATGAGGGCTTAAATGAAATTCATATAGTGAGCTGGAAAAAGAAGAAATATTATCACTAATATATAACATTAATTCAAAAATTTCAAATATAGATAATTTATTAATTCAAGAACACAAAGACTTTACTTTTAATAAAGAAAAATTTGGTTTTAATATTGAAATAATTACAAACATTTTTAAAAGAATAATTGATTTTAAGAATAAATATCAGTCAAAAATAGATATAAATGCTTTTAATAAAGAATTAGATTTTGAAATTGATTTATATCAAAAAATGTATGAAGAATCTTCAAAAATTGATATTTTAAAAAACAAATTATATAATTTATACAATTTAGAAAAAATTGATTTATTTGATTTTAATAAAATTAGAAATATTTATTTAGAAAACAAAAATAAATTTTTTAAATTTTTAAATTCTAAATGAAGATCTACAATTAAAGATATAAATAGTTTTTCAAAAGAGTCAAAAGCTAATTTAGAATTATTTGAAGGTAATATTGACTATATTATTGAGTATAAAGATAGAAAAAAATTAATTGAAGAATATATAGATAAGCTAAATTATAAAATCAGTGATTATAAAACCGATAATATAAAACAAACCTTAGATATGCTGATATTAATTTCTTTTATTAAAGAACAAGAAAAAATTAGTAATTTCAGAATTAATATTCAAAACTTTATAATGTTAGTGAATAATGATTCTGGTTATATTAGAAATTTAAATGCATGAATAATTGATAATGATCAATGAATACAAAATATTAATTCATTACAAAGTTTATTTAAATCAGATATTTTAAACCTTAAAAATTTAAATAAAATGGATTTAGAATTGAAATTAAATAAACTAATTTCAGATCAATCATATATACGTTCTATTACAGAATTAAATAATAATATTATTGAATTAAAAAATAATTATTTATATGACTTCATTGATAGAATTTTTGAATTAAAAAATTCAGAAAATTACAAAGAAATGTTTTTAAAAAGGCTATATAAACTGCTAATAGATTATCATTTAAATCAAATTAATGATTCTTATAAATTTACAAATACTACTTTAGAAATAAATAAAAACGAATTTTCATTAATAGATGAAGAAATTAAAAAAATAGCAAAAATAAAAATAGATGCAAAATTATTGAATCAAATCCCTTCTATGGAAGGTATTGGTGCTTCAAATCCAGAGATAAAAATTTTAAAAGCTGAGGCTAATAAATCTCGTAGAATTATGCCTTTTAGAAAACTATTTCAAAAAATACCAAATTTATTATTACAACTAAAACCATGTTTAATGATGTCTCCATTATCAGTAAGTAAGTATTTAAGTGGGACTGATATAAACTTTGATGTAGTTATTTTTGACGAAGCTTCACAAGTTAGACCAGAAAATGCTATAGGTGCAATTTATCGTTCTAAACAACTTATAATCGTCGGAGATAACGAACAACTACCACCAACAAGTTTCTTCGATTCACTAAATGATAACGAAGAGATTCAAGATGAATATGAAGATGAAAACGATATTTCAATTAAAGGTTTTGATTCGATTTTAGAACTATCAAATATAGCGCTCCCAACTATTAAATTAAGATGACATTATCGTTCAGAATTTGATCAACTAATTTACCCTTCAAATTACGAAATATATGATAATTTAGTAACCTTCCCTGCAAGCAGAATGCCTGGACGTTTTGAGGCTATTCAGTTCCAAAAAGTAAACGGTATTTTTGATAACGGTATTAACAAAACTGAAGCTGAAGAAGTTATTAATATTCTTGAACAAATAATGAAGAAAAAAGAAAAAAATATATCTATAGGCATAGTAACATTCAATATCAAACAGCAAATGTATATAGAAACATTAGTTGAAAAATTTAGAGATAAACACCCAGAATACGAAGAATTTTTTGACAGAAAATCAAAAGAACCTTTATTTATAAAAAACATAGAAACAGTGCAAGGTGATGAACGTGATATTATAATTATTAGTAGTGTATACGGTAAAGATATTAAAGGAAATGTTTCAATGCGTTTTGGTCCGATTAATCATAATAACGGTTATAAACGTTTAAATGTTGCCTTTACAAGAGCTAAAAAAGGTGTAGTTCTTGTTTCATCATTATCTTGAACTGATATAGATTTAGAAAGAGCTAGTTCGCGTGGAATAAAATTCTTTAAAGATTATTTAAAAATTGCAGAATTTGGAATTAATAACGAGATAATTCATTTAGAAAATGATATTAATAAATCCGGATTTGAAGATGAACTATATAACGAATTAACTAAACAAGGCTTTAAAATAAAAAGACATATTGGTAATTCTGATTTCAAAGTGGATCTAGCCGTATTAGATCCGAATAATGAAAATAATTACTTATTAGGTATTGAAATTGACGCGGCATCATATAATTGAGCAAAAACAACACGCGATAGAGATAAACTAAGACAAGAAATTTTAAAAAATAGAGGATGAAGTGTATATCGCGTTTGAAGTATCGATTGATTCAGAAACAAAAGTCAACAACTTCAAAAACTTCTAGATGCTATTGAGTTGGCAATAAAATCAAATCAAGCCAAAAACGAAAAAATAGACGAAGTTGTTGTAGATAAACTAAACATCATAAGTGAAGATTATGATGAAATGAATGAAGAAATAGTTGTCGAAGAAAATTCAAAAATAAATAACATTAATCAAAATATAGATAAAAACTATGATACTATAAATCAATATTTTGTCGTTGAAGAAAGAGAACCTGAAGAAATAGAATTTAATATTTGGCCAAACTTAGACTTCAATACAATAAATAATATGCTTTACGAACTTTTTGAAGGTGATAAAGAATTATTATATAAAACACTACTAAAACAATATAAGATAATGCACGAAAAACAATTGCAAAACATATTTAAATATTCATTCAACACATCTACTTTTACCAAAAGAATAAGACAAGTATATGATGCAGTTATAAAAAGGTTTAGAAACGAAGGTTTTATCAGAATAGAAAAAGGGTACGATGATACCGAAGATAATAATTTCATTATTCTCAATGAAGTTGATCCAAAAGAAATAATATTCTATGGATATAACGAAGAAAACAAGAGAAAATCAAACGAAATAAGTGTATATGAATACAAAGATATAATATTAAAAATATTAAAACAAATACATTTTATAGATCGCGGATCTTTACATAAAAAACTATTAGAATATATCGGTTATAAATCTACCAATCTTCAAACTTCCAGAATTTTCAATTATGTTTTAGAAAAAATGATTAACGAAAATCTCATAAAATTTAATGAAGATGCAAACGTTTATAGTTTAAATGAATAAAAAATAATAAAATATGTAAAATTTCTTAAAAAGAAATATAAAAATGCACAATATTAAGTTGTGCATTTTATTTTTTAATATTTTATATTTCTAGAATTTATTTTTTGGTAAATATATGTAACCATCAATACTTCTAACATCTGTTATAGAAATGAAGGCATCTTCATCAACCTTACGAACATCATTTATTATTCTATTTACTTGTCTAAATAATGTAATAGATGTAATAACATAATATCCACTTGAACTATATCCACCTTTAGCTTTAAATTTAGTAAATCCAGAAACAATTTTCTTATCTGATGAAATAACATTTGCAATTTGATTATGTTTTTTCATTGAATAAATTTCGACTTTAACTAACTTAAATTTTGGATATAGTTTATTTAAAACTGCAATGTATACTACATTAGTTAATATTGTAGCAACAAAATTAGGAGATAAGTATAACTCAAATTTTCAAGCCTTAGAAGTAATATCCTTAATCAATTCTGGGTTAGTTGAATTTGCATTAGCTTGGTCTAATAAAATAGAACCAGGTAATCACGAACCTAATAAAACACCAATTATTACAATAATTATATTCATATATCCTGAAATTGAACCGAATGATTTTTGTTTTTCATTAGCATATCATTCACCTATAATCCCTGTCACTCCAGCTGTTCCACCAATTATTTGAATAATAGCAAAAACTCAAGCAAGTAAGAAACCATATACCGACGCTGAAATAAATAAAGCAATTATATTACCACCATCGTTTCATAAAAGAGGAATAATAGAACTTAAAGACTCTTTATAACCTCCGTCTATGCTTTTAAAAACTTCTTTAATTCTTGGGTTAGAAAAATCACCTATTAAAGAAAAATTAGAGCCGGGAATAATACCTATCGAGAATGATATTATTGATGAAACAACTAAGAAAATAACTGTTAAATGTCCAAATACTTTTCCTATTTTTTTGTATCCAAAAATAAATATAGGAATACTTAAAATAATATAAGCAATTCAAAATACAAATTGTTCGATTAAATTTCTTGTTATTACACTAATTCCTGAATCTGGTTTAAAAAACACAACTATCAATCTTGCTAATGATTGACCAACTGCAGCAAGACCAAAATTATATATACCTACATTTTTAACCAAGAAAACACTTATCACACCGAAAAAAATAGCTGTAATTACGGTGATTAAGATTAATTTTCACATAGGCATTATAGAATATAATCTATTTAATTTAAGACCAAAATTAGACATTTTGGTTCTATTATAAATAGTATTTTTCTTAACCAATCTATTTCTGATTTGTTCTCCAGTGAATAAAACATCAGCAATATCTTGATCAAAATTATTACCTGTTATCTTATTTATTAATGATTGCGAATCATTAGAATATTGTTCAATTATATTTTCGTCTAAAATACATTCTTTTTCACTTTGGTCTATATCAAGATCAACTTTTTTTTGATTCTTATCATCTAAATTATTATCCATTTTTAAATACCTCCCTATTATTAATTTTAAAAATAAAAATGTAAACTAGTTACATTATTGTTATATTTTTTATTATACTATTATTTTATATAATAGACTACAAAATTGGTTAAAAAACCACATTTTATATAATTCACATATTATATCATATTTTTATTAAAAAGAAGTTTAAAAATATTAAATACAATTGCTATATTAATGACTTTGTTTCCTTTAAAATAATGTTGATATGGTTAAACCATATAAAAATAATATATAAAGGTTAATTAGAGGTTAATAAAAATGTTAAAAATAATATTAAAAAAATTATTTCTCTAGGAATAATGAGCGCAGGAGTAGTTAGCTCTGCATCATTAATTTTAGCGAACTCAAACCAAAATAAAAATGAAAGTAAAAAGACAATTGTTAAAGTTGATAAATTATACGCAGAAAATAATTCTACAACCGTAGAAGATTTAAGTCCAACTGACGAAGAACAAGAAAACCTAATCGTTGATGGCTCAACCGCAATAGCTTCTTCACAGGAAAACAATAACCCTGCTCAAAATGCCATAGATGCAGCTAAAGCAACAACAAGATGAGCATCAAATCCAGGTTCTAACCCACAACATTTAGATGTTAAATTGAAAAATGCAAGTACAATTTCATCATTTAATTTATTGTTTGAAAGAGATAATGTTAGAGAATTTAAAATTTTTGCTACTAACGAAGAAAATACAAATAATATAGAAAACGATAATAACTTAATTTATCATTATAATGTAGACGCAAATAATAGACAAAATGTTTTTAAAACAAACTTTACTAAAACAGTTAAAAACGCAAAAAATATTAGAATTAAAGTTTTAAAATACGATCCAGATGGTAGAACAATACATTCCGGGGCAGGATGACAAAATGTTTCAATACAAAATTTTGAATTATACAAAAGACCTATCGATGATTTCGGACCAACAAATCAACAACAACCTAATTTAATCAAAAATAATGCAACTGCTACTTCACCAGATAATGAAGGAGCAGGTCATACACCTGATAAAGTAGTTGATTCAAACGATCAAACAAGATGAGCCACAAACAGATCGGACAACGGTGTTGCGAGATATATAGATATTTCATTAACAGAACCTAAAAGTATATCTTCATTTAGATTGCTTTTAGAACGTGCTAATGTTCGGCAATTTCAAATATTTGCTACTTCAGCGTCAGATACAAATAATATAGAAAATAACGATAATAAAGTATATGAATATAACGCTGAAGGAGACAACAGAAAAAAAGAAATTATACAAAACTTTACTAAAACAGTTAAAAACGCAAAAAATATTAGAATTAAATTTACTAATTATGATGCACAAGGGGTTGTGAATAAAACAAATTGAAGAAATATATCTGTTTTTAGTTTTGAAGCGTACAAAAAATTCATAGATTTAGATTCAGAAAGACAATATCCCGCAGATCTTATAAGTGATACAAACCCTAACGATACAACAGCTACAAGTGAAGTTCAAGAAAATAGATTGAAAAATCAAGCTGTTGTTGCTAGCGCATTAGAAAATAATACATTAACAGCTAATAAAGCAGTCGATGGAAATAGAGATAAACCATCTAGATGAGGTACACCAAGAGTTAATAATGGTGATAATAATTTTACTCCACCAACAAGAACATTAACTATTAATTTATACGGAGGTAAAACACTATCATCATTCAACGTTTTATTTGAACGCGACAATATTTCTGAATTCGAAATTTATGCATCTTCAAAAGCAATGGATGCAAATATTGAAAATGAATCAAATAAAGTTTATTCATACAATGTAAACAACAAGTTAAATGATCGTAAAAAAGAAATTACTGCTAACTTTACAAAACCAGTAATTAATGCAAGAACATTAAGACTTAAAATTAAAAATTATCAAGCAAACGGAAAATCTGATAATGACGGTTGAAGAAGTGCTGCTGTAATTGAATTTGAAGCTTATAAAAAACAAATTGATTTTAATTCTGGATTCTATAGAGTACAATCAACATTGGAAAATTGACAACCTACATTAAATGCTGAAAAAACTAAATTAGTATTACCGGAAGGTTTAGACAATTCAAAATTAAAATTATTTGCCGACTACGAACAAGTTATTGATGAACAATACAATGTTTATCAACCATTAACTGATAAAAGAGTCGTTCTTGATTTAAACTATAAAGACGGTGGTAGAGAATTTACAAAAACATATAATTTTGTAGTTCCAGGTAAACATACACAAACTGAAGATAAAAACCAAAAACCGAAAGTTGCTGTTGAGATCTCAGAATGATACTCAGACAGTAACGAGAAACTCGCTTTAAACGAGGATTTAAAAGTATACTTCAAAGGTGAAATAAATGATAAAATTGATGCGGTCTTTAAGGAATTAAAAGAGGATTACAAAGAATTATTCGGAAAAGACTTGCAAATATTAAAAACAGATTCAAATGTTACCGAAGGAAATATTTTATTCGACTTATCAGAAAGTAAAATTGGTGGTTTCGATAACGAAACATATTCAATGAATATAAATGATAAAGTTACAATTAAAGCTACAGATGCTGTTGGTGCATATTGAGCAACACGTACATTATTACAAATGATAAAATTAGACCCTGAGCAAAAACTTGTTAAAGGAGAAATGAAAGATTATCCAAAATTCAAGAAAAGAGGTATGTCATTTGACGTAGGTAGAAAAGCAGTTTCTATGGGTCTTTTAAAAGATATTGTTAAACAAATGTCATGATATAAAATGAATGATTTCCAAGTTCATTTAACAGATAACTTAATTTTCTTAGAAGATTATTATGATCAAGCAAAAGGTTCAAACAACGCTCTTAAAGCATATTCTGGTTGAAGACTTGAATCAAGCCATAAAAATGATGAAGGTGTTACATTACATAACCAAGACTATCATTATACAAAAGCTGAATTTAAAAACTTTATTGATCAAAGTAGATTATTAGGTGTTGAAATTGTTCCAGAATTAGACTTTCCAGCTCATGCAATAGCATTTACTAAATTACATCCAGAATTAGCAGTTCAAGGATATTCACAATTTGGTGGTGGAAAAAGATCCCTTGCTGACCATATTGACATTAGAAAACCAGAGGCAGTAAAATTAATTAAAGAAATCCTAGATGAATATGTTAATGAAGGTGGAATTTTTGATAAAACAACTGGAACTAATGTCCATATTGGTGCTGATGAATTCTTCTCTGATCATGACGCTTACTATAGATTTGTAAACGATATGTTCTGGTACTTTAAAGAAAAAGAAGTTCAAGTTCGTATTTGAGGAAGTTTTAAATGATTTAAATCAAATACCGAAAAAATCGATGAAGATTTAAAAGAAAATGTAATTATGAATATTTGAAGTTTACAATGAGCAGATCCTATTCAAATGTATAAAGAAGGATATTCATTAATTCACACATTAGACCAACCAACTTATATAGTTCCTAATGGAAATGGTCGCCAAGGTGCATACCAAGATAGATTTAATGTTGGTTCAATTTATAACGGATATGAAGCTAATGTAATTGGAGGAAATAGAATACCTGCAGGGTCAAAATAAATGCTAGGTGGTTCGTTTGCTGTTTGAGGTGACTCAATTATTGATACTCACCATACAGGTCTTACTGAATATGATGAATTCTTGAGAATAAAAGAAATGATTCCGTATTTTGCAACAAGAGTTTGAGGAATTGGGGACGGTTTAGATCAAAACTTTAACGATTATACAAATAACGTAGTAAATAAATTAAATTTAGCTCCCGGAATTAATCCAGGTCATGAATTTACATTAAAAGATTATGATAAACAATTATTTAATTTTGATTTATCAGGTAAAAATGATAATGAAAAATTATTATCTAAATCTGGTGATGCAGTAAAAATGGAATTAGGAGAAAACACATCATTAAAAGAAGATTTAGTTGGGGAAGATATCACAACCGCTATTGAACTTAAAGGTGGTAATTCACAAGTTAAATTAGGATATGGTAAATTACCATTTAATACAAAAATAACCTTCAAAATTAAACGTGAAGAAGTGGATCAACCTGAAGAAATATTATTCTACGCTCCAACTGCATATGGTCAATTAGCAATTAAAACCAAGCAAAAAGATACAAATAAATTTGGATTTAGTCAGGAATTAAATGATTACTCATTTGATTATGAATTGCCAATTGGTGAGTGACACGAAATTAGTTTAGTAACAGTTCCAAATAATAGAATGGTAGGAATTGTAAAATTATTTGTTGATGGCGTTGAAGTAGGTGGAGTACCGGTTGGTACAAATTATGTATTCAAAAACGGTAGACAACATACATTTAATGGGGCTTCAAGTTTATTTATTCCTATGGAATACTTAGGTTCTAATGAAAATTCATTCAAAGGTTTAATCAAAGATCTTAGACATGATAAAGATTTCACTATTAATAAAGTAGAAAAAGATGCATTAGAACAACCGGAAGTTTCATTAAAAAATACTGTTGATTGAAATAATTTTGACGCAAAATATTTACAAATACCTTCTAACGAAGAATATGACTACCAAATTGAATTGTCAAAAGTAGACAAAGAAAATAAAATAGTTATCGGTAAAGTTATTATTAACAAAAAATCAAATCCTGAAATTAAAGTATCTAAGAACTTTATTTTGGATAATAGCACAGTAACCAAAGTTCAACCCGACGAAAATAATAATAAACCAGAAGAACCAAATACAACAACTGAAGAAAACTCAAGTGGTGAAGCAAACAACTCAACTAATTCAGATGCAACAACTGAAGAAAACTCAAGTAGTGAAGCAAACAACTCAACTAATTCAGATGCAACAACAGATTCAAATAAACAAAATCCAAATAACAACGAAATAAATTCAAATTCAAATAAAAAATCTAAAAATACAATAGGAATGATTGTAACAGGCGTTACAATAGCAACTATTATGTTATTTTTAGGATCATTATTAATATTCCTAAAAAGAAGAAAAAAATCTAAATAATTAAAAAACAACACTTTTTATTGTGTTGTTTTTTAACGTTAAAATTCATTGAGTTTTATGAATAAAAAAACCATAATAAATTACAAAATAACTAAAATGTTAATATTATATTATTAAAAATAAAATATAAGGAGCATAATGAAATTAAAAAAAATATTAGTACCGTTATTAACTTCTATGGTATCAATCCCTGGTTTTTTATCAATCTCAACTCAAATAAATAATAATTCGAATGATCAAATAATAACCAACGAAGAATTAGAATTAAAATATAATGAAATAATATCTAATTTTAGTCGTGATAATTGAATGAATAATGGATTAGGAATTGGGAACGGCGATCAAGGAGCAACCATTTTTGGTGGCGTACGTAATGAAAGAATACAATTAAATGAAAAAACAATTTGAACCGGTGGTCCAAAGGCAAACGAAGAAAATAACGGTGGTAATACACCGATTACTACAGAAAATAATAAACATCATTTTGAATATTTAGATCAAATAAGAAAATTGCTATCAGAAGACAAAATTGATGAAGCAAAACAAATTGCTAACTCCAAATTTATTGGTCCACGTAATCGTTTATATGGAAAATATATTTCTATGGCTAACGTAGATATCACAGAGAGAAATACTTTTAACCAAAGCGATGTTACGGACTACTCAAAATCATTAAATATTTCTAAATCACTTACTACAGTATCTTATAAAGCTGACGAAACAGAATATACTAGGGAGTATTTTGCTAGTTATCCCGATGATGTTATTGTAATTTCGATGAGCGCAAAAGGAAAAAATAGACTTAACTTCGATTTAGACTTATCTGGGACAAATAATAACGAACAATTAAAACAATATACCAAAAATGTTGATTTAGAAAAGAGAGAGATTAGTTTAGATGGTATAGTTAAAGATAATGGTTTAAAATTCGCAAGTGTTTTAAGAATTAAAGAAATAGAAGGTGAAAATAACTCAATTACAAAAGAAGGAAATAAACTAAGAATTTCAAATGCATCAAAAGTTTATTTCGTTATTCAATCAAAAAGTGATTATGAATTAAAATTCCCAACATATAGAAAAGAAAACTTTAATCCTTTAAACTATATAAAAAATAATTTAGACAATTTAAATAAAACATACGAACAAATAAAATCTGACCATATTCAAGATTATAAATCACTCTTTGATCGCGTTAATTTAAATATAGCTAAAAAACCAAAATATAAAAACTTAAAAGATCTTATCGATAAATACCGTAATAATACTTTAGATAGAAATTCAAAAAATTATCTTGAACAACTATTATTTCAATTCGGTAGATATTTAGCAATTTCTGCAAGCAGACCACACAAAGATTATAAAAGTTTACCAACAAACCTTCAAGGTATTTGAAACATGGATGATGCACCTGCTTGAAATAGTGATTACCACTTAAATGTTAATTTACAGATGAACTATTGAGCATCATTAATGACTAATTTGTCAGAAACAATAATTCCTTTATTAGACTATATTGATGATTTACGTCTAGGAGGAAGATTAGCCGCTAGAGAATATTCAAATATTGTTTCTGATAATAACAACCCTGCAAACGGTTGATTGGCACATACTCAAGCTACACCTTTTGGTTTTAGTGCCCCTGGTTGAGAATTTAACTGAGGTTGATCTCCTGCATCTAATGCTTGAATAGTTCATGAAATATACAACCATTTTGAATATACTTTAGATGAAAAATTATTTGTTGAACGCATATTTCCTCTCTTGGAAGAAACTGTCAAATTTTGAGATCAATATTTATATTACGATCAAAAAACAGATAGATGAGTTTCAGCTCCATCATTTTCTCCAGAACACGGTACCGTCTCTTTAGGGAACACATACGATCAATCATTAGTTGCTCAATTATTTATTGATTACATTAATGCAACAAATTATTTATCAAAAAATAATTTAGGTCAATTTGATACAGAATTAGTCAAATCCATCAAGGATAAACAACCAAAATTAAAACCTTTAAATATTGGTGATGATGGACAAATTAAAGAATGATACGAAGAAGGTAAATACAACAGATACAAAGATGGTAGAATTATTTCAAACGATAATAGACACCGCCACACAAGTCAATTAATAGGACTATTCCCTGGAAATATTTTTGAAAAAGAAGAAGATATTCAAGCTGCCAAAAAAACTTTAGAATTACGTGGTAATTTTGGAGCAGGTTGAGGTAAAGCTAATAAAATTAATTTATGAGCTAACTTATATGAAGGTAATAATGCGCACTCTGTTCTTGAAGATATGTTTACCCAAAATAATATAATGAATAATTTATGAGATAATATTAGGGAAGGTGCAAATGCTTTTCAAATTGAAGCAAACTTCGGAATAGTTAGCGGTATTGCACAAATGCTTTTACAATCTAATAAAGAATATATCAAATTACTACCGGCTCTACCAGACGCTTATAACGATGGTAATGTGAGTGGATTACTTGCAAGAGGTAACTTCACAGTTGATCTAGATTGAAAAAATAAAAATTTAAAATATACAAAAATTAAATCTAATGTTGGCGGAGATTTAAAACTTGAATATAAAAATATAGCTTTTAAATCAATTTATTTAAATGGTGAAAAAGTTTCACTAAAACCTAGTGAAAGCAACAAAATAGTAATTAAAACAAACAAAGATGATATAGTTGAAATTGCTGATTCATTTTCAGATATCAAAAAAGGTAGAACCTACAATCCAGAATATAAAAATTCTCAAATTTCTACAAATGTTGAAACTAATAATAATGAAATTTCAAAAAATAAAAAAGTAGAAGAAACCGTTGATTATTTAAATAAAATAACAAAAAGTAATATTCAAAATAGCGAAAAAGCAAATAACGCTAAAACAATTGAAGAAAAAACAGAAAACAACGAACCAAAAACAACTACTAACCCTACAAAAAGTGCAAGTAACCAACAATTTAAAATATTAGGTGGTTTAATAGTTGTTATAGGTATAATAACTGCTATTATATTGTTTAAAAACAAAAAAAAGAAACAATAATTTAAAAATGACACAATATTTATGTGTCATTTTTTGTTATGATTTTGTTTTAGCAAAATAATATGTAGTTATTTTGCTTAAAAGAGAGTCAGAAATTGGTTGAAGAGCTTTGTGTCTAACGTTAGAAGTGTTTTCTATTTTATAGATATTAATTACATTTTGATCTTGTCCTTCAACTTTATCAGAAAAGTAATTTCTATAAACTATTTCATAATCTGTTATTTGTGTTGGGACATAATTAATAAAGTTAAAATTAGTTAGATTCTTATAATCTTCAATATAATCATCATTTGATAGATCAATAAATGCTATAGATTGAGCAATAACTTTTTTAACTAAATCTTTTAACTCGCTTTGTGGCACTTCATTATCACTAATATATTCAATGAATGCATTAAAAATACTTTCTTCACCGCTAAATAATATTTCAATAATTATTTTTTCAATCTCTGTAGACTGTTCTTTAAGTACGTCAATTTTATTTTCGCGATCTTCATTATTTAAATCTATTAAAGAAGATATTTTATCTAAAAACATAGAATTATTTTCGGATAAATTATTTTCAATAATAGTTGGGTAATAATTTACCTTTTGCTCAAAATTGTTTTCATCATCATTTGATCTTAAATCATAAAATTCTTGATATATTTTTGAATTATTTTTGTTCGATAAGTTTAATAAGTTTGAATAATAGTTAATAAAATCATTAATTGATTCTTGCTCTAAATCTAATTCACTTAATTCTTTTGTTTTAATATCTTTTCATATTTTTCAACTATTTAATTCAGAAATCATTCTTTGAGCTTGAGTGATATTAGAATCTGTTAACTGATCAAAATTAGGTACTAAGTTTTGTCGCAATAGCTCTTTGTATTCTAAAATGATTTGCGGGGTTTGCGAATATGAACTTTGTGAAATTGTCTTAATATATTCATCTTTTGTTTTTCGATCTAATTTAGATGAAATTATTAAACCATCAACTAGTAAGATATTATCGCTTGGTCTATAAGCTAAAACAGACCCATCTTTTGCACTATCATAATTATCTTCGCTATAATAAGCGTCAATAGCATCTCCATTATACATAATTGATGCATTTATCGAACCGGAATCATCTCTTGGATTAGTAATATCGTTAACAATCTCTAGACCATCACCTTTTAAAGAAATATGTTTAGAATCTCGAATGTCATATCCTGTTCCATCTTTAATTAAATCAATAAAAGAATTAATTAAAATTTTATATGTTTCGTTTTGTGACTCTGAATTTTCTTCTACACTTCCTGTGAATTTTTGATCTGTTCTACCCTCTGGTAAAGGCCAATAAGCGGAAGCATAAAGCATATTATCACGAACCGAATCTGTAATAACCCAATTATTATAATTAGCACTAGATAAAGCTTTTAACACATTAACTAAAGCATTTGGGTTTTTAATTTGTGCTTGCTCTTGATGTTCGTTATAATATTTTTTAAAATCGAATCCTCCTAAACTGTTTTTATAATCTTCGGGAATTGCGACTTTATTAATATTGTATGACACGACCATATCTTGAGAATAATAAGGATAAAAATATTCTCATAATTCATCGTTATTATCTAGTTGATAACTTTGTAAATGTTCTCAAATTTCTTTGCGTAATGATAATTGCACATATTTACGAGCTAAATTACGTGCCTGTGTTGCTTGTTCTAATTTTTCTTTTAACTCATTTGTAGCATTATTTTTAAATTGGTTTTTCAATCTATCATAATCTACCATGGGCTCTAAAAGAGGTTCGTTAAATATAATAGAATAATTCAATTTAGAGATAAGTTTATTTTTTATTAAAGAAGCCACTATAAAGTCTGAACCTATTCCGGCAGCAGCTTTGTTATTTATTAATGCGTTACTAAATTGATTTATTTCATCGAACTCTTTATAATCAAATGATTCACGTAATATTTCGATATTATCATCCGACATGTATGATTTGTAATTAAAAAAACTTGGTTTAAATCTATTTTTATTTTTAATAGCAATTGTTGTCGCTAAAGTTGTGATTCCTATTGCTGAACTTATAGTTAGTAAAGCTAATTTTATTTTTCTACTTTTTCTTCAACTTGTAACTTGCATAAACTAAGTTTCCAATGATTGTAGTAAATAATACTATAGCTCCTAAAACAAGTGCTCACGGTCTAAATGCACCTTCGTATAATTTAGTTGCTATTGTGGAAGTATTAGAAGTTGTTCTTGCGATGATAAAATCATCAAAACTTAAAACTGAACTAACTAAAATTACAGAAATAATAGAAGGAATCATATAAATTAAATATGTTTTAAATCAAGCTTTTATTTTAGAGTGTCCTAAATCTTGTGCAGCTTCAAATAAGTTATTATTAAACTTTTCACTACGAGGTAGTGTTAATGATATACCATAAGGTAAAGCCATAATTGTATGACCTACAATAACTCTTAAAAAACCTTCGTTATCTACTTGAACTATTCCAAAAAAAGCGGTAAAAACTAAAACTAAACCAATTGCTGTTATATTATCAGGATTGATAAGCGGAATGTTTGATGTTGATGTAAGTGTACTTTTGATCAATTTATTCTTTTGACGATACATCGCATATGAAGTTATAATACTTATTGTAGCAACTAAAAAACTAACTATTATAGCTAATAATATTGTGTTTAATAAGGCTAAATCACGTCCAGAATCTAATACTGTAACTCAGTTTTCGAAAGTACCTTTAATTCAACTCGGGTTTGCTTCACCTTTTTTAGTTGGAACATTAAAACTAAAAATGACACCAACCACTAAAGGAACATAAATTATTAATAAAATTAAATAAACATAACTACGTTTTAATAATGAGGATACTCTATTCATAGTGTGCACCTCTTTTAAAGTAGAAAATTACTCTTGGTAAAATTAAAAATAA
Organism: Mycoplasma sp. CSL7503-lung; assembly: GCF_025515455.1. GTDB lineage: Bacteria > Bacillota_I > Bacilli_A > Mycoplasmatales > Metamycoplasmataceae > Mycoplasmopsis. Next base: position 76,529 of record NZ_JAOPHP010000001.1, read on the forward strand.
ACTAAATATACCCATAAATATAGCAGATACAACAATAACTAATGCTGAACCTGTACTTAAATCGTATTTATTGCCAGGATTGATTTTACTATTAATCAACTCTCCGATTGTTTGTAATTGTGAACCATCTGTTAATAATTTTGAACTAATAATAAATGTAGTTGCACTTGCTAAAAAGATCATAGCAAGACCACTCAAAATCGCCTTTGTACCATAAGGTATAATAACTTTAAAAATTGTTTGAAAACTATTATTACCTAAATCGTTGCTTGCTTCAATGATATTGCGTGGCATATCTTTAAACACAGTATATAACGGCATAATCATTAATGGTAAATTTAGACTTGTAAGCCCAAAAATCATAAAAAGTTCACTATTTAAACTTTTAGAATTAGAAACTACCGCTAACGCTAGTACTTTCATAGAATATATTCTTGAAATAGTAAAAATTGCCATAGGACTTATCATTAGGCTCAAAGCAAAAATTCTAAATATTTTTGACTTTGAAGATGAAATAAAATACGCATACGGAAATCCGATTATTAAACATAATAATGCAGATACAATTCCTATTCATAGTGATCTTCCGATAATTCTTCAAGTGTTAACATCTTTAATTAACACAAATGAATCGAAATTAGAACCATGAACAGCAAACGCATTAACTACAATCATAATAATAGGTAATAAAATTAATAATATAGCAATTATTAAATAAGGAATGAATAAAGCTGTTTTTTTGTCGAAACTAAATAATTGTTTAATTTTGGAAATCATTTTGTGAATAATCTCACTTAGAATCTTTTTTCATTAAGTGAATAGAATCAATTGTTCAACTCAAATAAACAACTTCATCTAATTCAAATTTTTTAGCTGTTTCAACATAAATAACATCTTCATCTTCAGTTTCTATTTTTAGATAATAATAACTTCCACGATATGAAATCTCAGTAACAGTACCTTTGATTTTTCCTTCAGTACTTTTAGGTTCTGAAATAATATCAATATCTTCAGGTCTAATTAAAGCGTCTAAAACTTCTTTATTGTTAAATTCACTTTTTTCGTGAATTGTTTTAAAGCTTTTTCCAAGTAATTTAATATTTCCATTAGCTTCAAAAGTTGCATCAAAAATATTAGAATCACCAATAAATTTTGCAACCCATATATTTTTAGGAAAATCATAAATATTTTTAGGTGTATCGTATTGTTCAATAACCCCATCACGCATAACAGCTATACGGTCCGATAACTCCAAAGCTTCATCTTGATCGTGTGTAACAAAAATAAAAGTTAAACCTAAACTTTGTTGAACACTTCTTAATAAAACTTGCATTTTTTGTCTAATTTTAGCATCTAAAGCACTAAGCGGTTCATCAAGTAATAATATTTCTGGTTCAATAACTAAACTTCTAGCTAAAGCAACTCTTTGTTTCATACCACCTGATAATTGAGAAATTGCTTTTGTTTCGTTACCTTTTAAACCTACAATATCAATTATTTTACTAATTTTTTCGTTCATTTCAGTATTAGTCATTTTACGTTTAAAATGACGATCTTCATATGCTTGTTTTTTTAAATTAACATAATTTTCTCAATATGAATATTTAAAATCAGAATCATCAATTCAATTTTGACGTTTATTATACTGATATGTACCTTTTTTAAGATTTTTAAGTTCTTCAGTATATTGTTCTAATTGAATTTCAATTTGTTTCATTTTTGAATTAGCTTTTTTTGTTCATTGGGCCAATTTGATTTCTAAATTATCAATTTTATTTTGATTAATTTGTTCACGTGGAACACGTTTAAGTTTCAATCCAAAAGCAATATTTCCTTCAACATTTAAATGAGGAAATAAAGCATAATCTTGAAATATAGTAGATACATTTCTCTTATGAGGAGATAGATCTTTAATATCATATCCATTAAATTGAATTTCGCCACGAGTAGTTCATTCAAAACCACCAAGTAGTCTTAAAATAGTAGTTTTACCAGACCCTGAAGGACCTAGTAAAGTAACAAATTCACCACGATTAATTTTTAAATTAACGTTGTGTAAAACTGTTTTGTCAGAAAATTCTTTAACAACTTCTTTTAATTCAATAATAGGTAAGTTATTTTTTGCATTTTTTGTCATTATAATGTCTCCTTTCGTATTGTTTTAAAATGCTAACTTAAACAACAGGGAGACGGTATCAAAAAGATTCTCACAGTACTCTTCGACACTGTAAGATTTAGAAGGATATTCAATATCATTAAAAGTGTTAAGAATGTCTTTTATTCTTAAAATTTGTATTAAAAGTTCCTTGCTTTTCATATTTTTATATTATATAAAAAATTATTTTTACTTAAAGAAAAAAATGTGTAAAAAATATAAGAGCAAAAACTTAAAAATAATTTTAGAAAGTATCTTTTTCAGCTATTTGCTTGTTTTTTTTTTTTTTTGATAACATAAAATTAATAAAACAATAAGGAATCAAATCTAATATATTAAGGATAGAAATTTATGAATTTAAATATAAAAGTTAATAAAAATAAAGAAATGAATATAGGAGATGCTAAACAAGCAGAAACATATAAAAACAGAAATAAAAAATTTACTGTTAACGATCATTTAGAAAAATTACTAAAATCAAATAATTTAATCAATAAAAATATGGATTTAATTGATTTTTTTAATAGTATACAAAAATCAATTAAATCACTTTACATAATAAACAATGATTTATTCTCAAAATCTACTACACCAATGAAAGTTGTTTCATTAAATTTTTTAATCTTTTTATCGAATGAAACTCAAATATTTAAAAATCAAAAAAATATTGCAATTAACATAAAAACAAATTTTAATGAATCAAATGGTTATTACTTTGATCTAGATAGAATTACAATACTTAATAATTTAGAAGAAGAAATTTTATTATCTAAATATCACAACTACATAAATGAACTAACATTAAATTTTTATATCGACCAAAAAATAGAATCAACAAATATAAATAATAGTATTTTAAAAAATATCTTATTTAACATTACTAATGATGTTAATATAATGAAAACAGATAAAAATAAAGGTAATGGAATGGTCAAATTAGGTAGAACTCTAGATTTTTATAGAGATTATATCAATGATCAAAAGCCTAAATATAGTAAAACAAATAATAGAAAGAATCAAAATATATTTCCTATTGTCTTAAGAACACAAAGAAGCAACGACAAAAGAACAGAATTTATTTTTAGAATTACAAAAAAAGAATTCAATAAGGATTTTATAAATATAGTAGATAATGAAAAAAGATTTATTTATTTTTACAACGTAAATGATAGCGACGAAAAAGTATCAATAAATAGACAAAGTATCTCATTTGAAGAATATAAATATACTGAATTATTAAAATCTAGAATCGAAACTAATCAAAAAGATATCAAAGAACTAAATGGCAAAATAGAATATAACAAACAAAAATTTTTAAACCAAAATAAATTAGAAGAAATTAACAAATTAGAAAACGAAGTTGAAGAACAAAAAGAAACTATTCAGGACAATGAAGAAAAATTAAACAAAAAGAAAAACGACATTCAAATTATAAAAGATGAAAATATTCAATTTAAAAAAGAAATTAAAAAAATAGAAATTCAAATAATAACCCAAAATAAACAAATAAATAAAGAAAAACCCAAAAAAGACTCAAATAAGAATATTGAAGAAAATTATAAAATAAATAAAGATATTTTAGAGGGGGAAATTGAAAAATTAAGGGATAAAATAGAAAAAAAACAAAAAATAATTTCTGAAAACAATATCAAAAAAGAATTATTAGAAAAAGAAATTGCAAGTTTTGAAAAAACAATTGACGATATTGAAAAAGAAAATGATAAGAATATTAAAAACTTAAATAACTTACAAAAAACATTCAACTTATATAAAAACCAGAACGAAGAATCACTAAAAAAAATAAAAGAATTATCTAAGGAAGTAGATTCTATAAATTTTGTTATTAAAAATGATAATCAAAAATACTTATACTATACATTTAAATTCGATAATACAAAGTTAGGAAATTTAAGGGCTATAGATGTTAAAAAAATATACGACACAGATGTTGAAGTTAGCGAATTACTTTATTTTTCAAAAAAATTTGATAAAAATAATCATTTTGTTTTATCTGACGAAGATTATGGTATGTTTACTAAACATAAAAGATTTTATAATTCATTGCAAAACTTCAAGTCCGGAGAATACAAGAATCCTCTTTTAGCTAAATCTATTGAGGATCCAGACTTTTTTAAAGTTAAACAGTCATTAATAGATGATTATGATTTAAATATGCATCCGGAAATTAAATTGAATAAAAAACAAGAACTCGCTGTAAAAAAAGCAATTTTAACACCTTGTATTTCATATCTTCAAGGTCCACCGGGTACAGGTAAAACACAAACAATCAGCGCTTTAATTCATCATATTATTAACAATAAAGAACAAAACGTTTTACTTATGTCTTCAACTCACGAAGCAATATTAAATGCTTTTGATAGAATAAAGTCTATCACCGAAGATGATCCTAATTTTATTATGTATAAAACAATTAGAAAAAAACTAAGCAAAAAAAGAAAAATTAAAGAAAATACGAATAAAATAAAAGAGCAAGAGATTGAAGAAGATGAATCAAATATTTATGATTTAGATCATGCTTTTTATAACTTTTCATTAGCGATAATTAACTCAACTTTAACGAAAAATAAAAATGATATTTTGGACGAAATTATAGATAAATTAAAAATAATAGATGGCAAAAAATTAAACAAGCATTTTTTAACTAATAAGAAGATGATCACTTTAGTAGAACTTATTAAAAAGAATTCAAAGAATTTTATCGCAAATGAAATTACGGAAGAATTCAACAAATGAACTAAAGAAGATTTTAAAGAATTATTAAATTCTTTCGAAAATGAATATAGTTTATCAATTAAAGATGACATAATTTACAAATTTGAAGATATAAAAACAGAAATAGACAGAAATAGAGTAGAAAAAATAAAAAATAATTCGGATGAGTTGTTAGAATTATTATTAAAAAATAAGAGAATTAACGATTTATTCAAAGAAATATTAAATAACAATATAGTACTAAGTAGTCTAAATCCAAATCGACAAAAAGAGACGAACCAAAAAGTTATTGAAAAACTACAATTAATTAAAGATAGAATTGAATCCAGAGAAGATGACTATAATACAGAAATTAAAAATGAATTTTCGGATTACATATATGAAAATGAATTAATTAATTTAATTGGATTAACAACAACTGCAAACCAAGTAATTAATCCGCGTAAAGAATCTAACGACGAAACAAAAGAATTATTTTTGCAATATCCAATTTACATGACAATTGTTGATGAGGTTTCCAAAAGTAGTACATTAGAAATTATAAATTCATGTATGCTTTCTGAAAAAATATTACTTGCAGGAGATTACAAACAATTGCCACCTGTTTTGGATTTTGAAACAGGCTCTAAAACTGATGATCAAGTTGAATCAATAGAAGTAAATAAACTTCTTGATTCATTCAAAGATATTAAAGAATTAAAAAACAAAAAAACAAACGAAAATAATAAAATATCTGATAGGTCATGATTTTTTAATGATGAAAATGTTAGAGAATTAATTTCAGAACTTAAATATCCGTTTTTTAAATTCCACGCATTGAAATTAAAAGCTAATATTGGTGATGATCAAAATTTTTATACTTTTTTAACCGAACAACATCGCTTCAATAAAAATATACAAAAGGTAGTAAATGTTAATTATGACTATGATGAAAAATTAACTACTCCTATTGAAAAAAATAGTTCATATTTAGTTAATTATAAATACCCTAACATTAAAATAAATAAAGAATTTATTGTTATGGACACAAGCAAAATAAATCGAGAATTTATTGAATATAACAATCATCTTTTTACTGAAATCCAAAAAGAAATTATCAAAAGAAATAATTATATTTCTTTTGATCAAACTAAAACATTAGATAAAGAAGAAACAAAAGAATCGACTATAAATGAATACAACGCTTTCGTAATTGCTGGTATAGTTGAAAATATAGTATTAAATAATTCAACAAATAATGAAAAATTTGATTTAGATAAAATTGGTATTATTTCCATGACTAGATCTCAAAATTCGGTAATTAAAAAATATTTAAAAGACAAAAATAATAAATTTAAACAAAAGACAATTAACAAAGTTAAAGTTGACACGGTCGATAACTTTCAAGGTCGAGAAAAGGAAATTATAATAGTTGATTTCGTTAGAGCTAAAGGAGTATTGAGAAACAATACAATAGAATACCCCGGAAGAAGAAATTATGAATTTTATAAGAGTTCAGAACGTATTAATGTAGCCGTTTCACGAGCAAAAGATACATTAATTTTAGTTGGAGCGTTTGATGAATTAGAAAAACTCAACTTTAATATTTCTACTTGAGATAAGTCAGAAAACAAAATAAAAACAAAAAGCAAAAAAATACTAAAAGAGTATATTCAAATTTCAAAAGATGAAGATACATTTAGAAAGGTAAATGATGAAAGAAACATTTAAGACTAATCTTTTAATACCTAAGATAAAGGTATTGTTTGAAGCTCAATTTAAAAAATCAAAAAAATCAAATGACATACAAAATATTTTTATAATTCACTTGCTTTATAACCGAGAAAAATATATAAATTATACAATCACTGACTTTATAAGGGATATTACAGGAATTAAAAGAGAAAAACTTTTAGAATTTGCACTAGCAGAATTTATAAAACTAATTAATAACAAAGTTATTCTTTATTCAAATGCGACATCTTTAAGTATCAAAGATATTAAAAAAATGTATATTAACCAACTCGGAATCAACGATAGAATAATACACCCCAAAATAGAAAAAGAATTTAACAGAGATAATTTTATTGGTTTAGATTCTAAAACAATTAAACGTAATTTAATTTTTATTAAGAATTTAGTTAATTTAAAAGAAGAAATTATTGATAATAATTCAAATGAAATTAATAATGATAATAATGAAAATTACATTTTTATAGATAGTTATAATATTTTTAGTAACACTTATGATTCTTTGTTAGAATCATCAATAAAAACTAAATTCGAAGATAACGAATACATTAATGGCGAATATTTCACAGATTACAAACTAAATAATAAAAACAAAAACGAATATATAAGTAAAGTTGATGATATTTTTTGATCGAACAACACCTTTAACTTTATTATTGAAGATAATGCAATTATTGCTAATGATCTAATAACTAGAGACTATCTTAAAAAAGTAAGCGGCTTAAATATTGATAATGATACAAAACCTATTTTAGAAATCAAAAATTTTATCAAACTAATTTTAAACATAGACCAAATAAAGAGTTTAGAAAATGATTTTGAATTAAAAACAAAAGATAAAAATATTTTTTCAGTGAATTTAAATAATGAAATTATTAAAAAACAATGAACTAACGAAGAAAAAGACATAACATCATTATTAGGAAAAAAAGTATTTATTGATAAAGATAAGAATATATTTTTTATTTACTTAAGCGAATTTCAAATTGACTTTTATGATTTAAATGATAAAGTTATTGGTTTCACCAAAGAACTTATCAATCCAGATAAACTATTCGAATTACAACAAAATATAGCTTTAGAAAAAAGAAGATATAGCACTTTTGTAATTGAATTACTCATTAAAAATATAAATAAAATAATTAATAATTCTAATTTTAACGATTGATTTTTAGAAAATTTATCACTTATTGAAAAATTAGAATACGACCAAGCAAAAAATATTATCAATAAAATTCCTTTTATTAATTCTCAAGACATTTTAGAAATATTATCAAAGACAAACGAATTTAAAAATAATAATTTTAAAAATATTTCAAAGGAATTATACAGTTTATTATTAGATAATAATTTTAATGAATGAAACAAATTAAACGATAGAATAAATTACGAATATGATGGATATAATTATTTATTTTGATAAAAAATGAGATAAAGAAGAATATATTTCTGAATTCTATAAAAATTTGGATCAAATTGAGAAATTTAAAATTATTTTAGAGCATAAAAAGTTAAGCGAAGAAGAGTATAATGAAAATTTAAAAATTCTAGACAAATATAGTGCTTTTTACAATGGTTTTCCAAGTAAAATACATCCAATTAAAGTAACTCAAATAATACGTTTTTCTTCTTTTGAAGAAGATATAAATAACATTAAAGAAATATTAAACGGTTCTATTTATGAATTAAAAATATCTAATTTAAGGGACATTAGAACAAAACTAGAAAAAGAATTAGGTTTAGATGGAACATTTTATGAAAAATTATCAGAAAGACTTGATTTATATAATGAAAGTAAAGAATTAAAATATTTAAAAGAAATAACTAAAAACTTATTAAATCCTGCTAGCCATAATAACGAAACCAAAGCTTTCAAAGAAAAAATAGACAAATTAACTCTAACTGATATAAATACAATAGAAACAAATATTATTAATTATGCTAAAAAATTGAAAATTAATAACAAAAAAATAAAAAGTGAAATCAAGAGGTAAAATTAATGAGTCATGCAGCATTTATACAATTTAAAATTAATGTAGAAACCGAAAAAAGAGAAATCCAAGATATTAAAGATAATTTAGAGCAATTGAAAAACATTACTAATTCTAGTTTGGTAAAAAGTTCAATTAATAAAATTATGATCGAAATAAATTCGATTTATAGTCAAATCATAAAAATTGGACAATTAAACGGCGAATACGGCGAAGATAAAAATTCAATAATTGAAAAATATAATATTGAAAAAAGTAAATTATTAAAAGTAGTACAAAACATGAGTATTGATGTTTCTTTTGATGACATAATAAAAGAAACTACACAACAAATTAATAATTTAATTTTAGAAAATGGTTTTTTATCCAAAATTGTTTTAGAAAAACTTAAAAACAAAAATATTGAACTTAATCCTAAAAACTTCAATGATATGTTAGCAATTGTAAAACAAGAAAAAATAGACGAAGAAAAACACTCATTTTTAAAAGAAGAATTAAAAAAATATGTTCTTAAACAAGATATTGATCCAAAACTAAAAGGTTCCTTACTTAATGAGTTCATGTTTATTTCTAATTATCAAGAACTATCCGATTATGCACCTTATGTTAAGGAAATAATCAATAAATATAACGAGGCACTCAATAAAAACAAAGTATACTCAGAAATATTTAAAAAATATAAATATAAGCACAAGAGCATTGAATTCGTAATACAAACAGATCCAGAAAATAAATTAAAACCAAAATACTCTTTTATTTCAAAATTCAAAAATCCTCTTTTAAAAAATAATGCATTTACATTAACTTTGAACCTAGAAGGAACAGTAAGTTATGATATTGGAGACTATGAAGGTCATATGTGTTGAAGCTTAGCCGAAACAGTTGAACAAGATTTAAAGAAATATGGATATTTCAAAAGTTCACAAATAATTACTAGAGGGGTATCTGGTGCAAGACCCCTAACAAAAGCTCAAAAAATGAAAGTGAATACTAAATAATGAAAAAATCACTAGAATATTTAAAAATTAAACTCTCACAAAAGAATATTGTTTCTATAGTAGGAAATGTAAATGATTTATACACTTATAACGATGAAGAAAATAAAATAAAAAGTATTGATTTAAAAGGTGTTTTAGAAGAATTTGCCAAAGAAAACAAATTTCAAAAAGCACAATATTTTACCCCTGGATTTGGTGCTTTAAACCTTTTAGACCAACAATCTAATGGAAAATATAAAAGCATTGAAAATATAGACAATATCAATGAATTTATGTCAGATATAATAGAAAAAACCAAAGATAATGAAGAAATCGGAGAACATACTCCTGGTATTTATGCAATAAACTTTGCTGATAGTCTTTTTAATAATCAAAATAATCAAAATGATTACTTAGATAATTTAATAAACTTAATTTCTAGATTTTTAGACAACGATAATAAAAATAATTATTTAGACGATTACGGTAAACTAGAAAATCAAGATAAATTAGTTTTAATAATGAGAGATTCACATAATTTGATTACGGATATTTATAATAAAAATATCGAATATGCTGAAGTCACAATTAAAAAACCTAACATCGAAGAACGTAAAAATATAATTAAATACAACTCTAATTATTTTAGAACTTCCGATTCTAGTTTGCTAGGGGTCGAAGGACCAATTTTAAACAAAGCAGTAGCATTAACAGATGGATTAACATGTATTGAAATATTGCAATTAGCAAGAATAAAAGATAACAAACAATCATTTTTCAATAGATATAATTTAGCTACTTTCAACCAAAAAGAATCTGAATGAGAAAAAATTGATTATGAAAAAATTAAAGATTTAAAAAACATATTTTTAAAAAGAGTTCAAGGGCAAGATTATGCAATAGAAAAAATACATAATGTGCTAACAAATTCATTTTTAGGATTGAATGGCTTAATGTATAGTCAGTCTATGAGTAAACCAAAAGGTATTTTATTTTTTGTTGGTCCTACGGGTACTGGTAAAACTGAAATATCTAAAACTCTAGCAGAATTTGTTTTTGGGAGCGAGAAAAAACTAATTAGATTCGATATGTCTGAATATAACCATGAACATTCAGACCAAAGACTTATTGGAGCCCCTCCTGGATATGTAGGTTATGATTCCGGTGGTGAATTAACAAATAAAGTTAAAGAAAATCCGTTTTCGATATTATTGTTTGACGAAATTGAAAAAGCCCATCCTAAAATTTTAGATAAATTTTTACAAATTTTAGAAGATGGTAGATTGACTTCGTCAAAAGGTGAATTAATTGATTTTTCAGAAACATTCATTATTTTCACATCTAATATTGGTACTAGAGAAATTAAATCCGAAATAAGCGATGAACCTATGGTGAGAAAAGAGTTTATCAAAGAAGTTAAAAAACATTTCATTGAAAATATGAACAGACCTGAATTATTAAATCGTATCGGAGATAAAAATATAGTTCCTTTCAATTTTATTCATAAATATGAAATTATACAAACAATAATTATATCAAAATTAAGCACATTATTCAAAAAAATAGAAAACGAACATAACGTTATAGTGAATTACAAAAAATCAATAAGTTCTATAACAGATATAATTAATAAAAAAATGGATAAAACAATGGGTGCACGCGGAATTATAAATAATATCGATGAATTAATTACAAATAAAATTTCTAATTTTTTATTTGATAATTATATTGGAATTAAAGAAGCAAAAGAAAATAAGAAAATTCTAAACACTGAAATGGTAGTTTTTAGGGATGAAATCGATTTTGAACTTAGATAAAAATAATAAAAATTATCTAATATTTTTAATTTTATCAATAAACTACTTATAAAATATGATTTTTAAAACAATGAATATTAAAGCCTGCACATTGATAATGCAGGCTTTTATTTAAGAAATTATTTAGATAACTTTTTTTCTAATGAAATTAAAAGGTCTTCAAGTTTAGGTATTACATAAATTTCACCAAATATATTTAAAATAAAACCCGGAACCTTAAAGGTAGAATTAACATATGATTTGATTATATTTCGAGTTAATAATACGACAACTCTTGATATTTTGTATGTTTCGTCTACTAAAATAATCACTTTAAATGTTTGTATTAATTTTTCGAGTTTGTTTGCAAAAGGTGAATCACTAACCATCTCATTTCATTTATTTTTGAACTTATTAACAAATCCACGTTGAATATTTTCTTTTTTTATTCTTTCGTCATTTCAATTTTCGTTAGAAGGTGTTTTCTTAAAATCTAATTTAATTATTTTAGAAACTTAACCATTTAAAGATAACTTTAGATTGAGTGATCAATCCAAAATTTTATTGTAATTAATTTCAACAATATCAATTTCATTAGAAAAACTAATTTTTGAATTTTTGTAAATCCATTCTTTAATAATAGAAACAATATTTTGATATTCATTAAGCTTGCCTTTTTCTTTTGCTTTTTCCTTGTTTATATCCCCTCATTTGATTGTGGAATAATCAGCTTTATCTATAGCTACTTTTAAATCTTCAAGAAAAAATTTATCGCTAACATAATAATTGTTAAACTTTTCTTCTAAAAAATCTTCTATTTCTTTTAATGTCATATCCTTACCGATATTAAATTCTAAGTCATTATTTTCTAAATTGAATTTAAGATCTACTTTTGATATACTTGGTATTACACTAGTTTCAAAATCTTCTCTTGAAAATTTTTTTTGAATATTCAATCATGGCACTCTAATTAAAACTTTATTATATTCTTTCGGCAATTGTTTAACAAAATTTATTTCATTAATAAATTCAACAAAAAATGGCTCTATAGAATTATCATTCTTTCTAAGTGTTATTTCTTTTGTTTTATATTGAAATTTGCTTTGTTTACTTTCAAAAGTTATTTTGTTAGAACAACTAACTGATAAACCCAGCGAAGAAATCCCTATAAAAAGTGCACTAAAAAACATTTGCTTTTTAATCTTAAACTTCATATTATCCTTTTAAAATATTTTGATACAAATCATTTTATATATAACTTCATTATACTATAACAGCTTTAAATAAGATATAAAAGAATTATATTTTATGATAGAATTGAAAACAAAATAGGTTTAACAAGTATTTTTTCATAATTACACACTTATTTTAACGAGATCAACCTACTTTGATTTCAGAGCCTCTAAAATAGTTAGAATTTCGCGTTTTTTGTAATAAAAATGTTAAATAAAAACTAAAGGAAATACAAAACTTAAAGGATATGAAAGTAAAAAGAAGTTGTTCAATAATCAAAATTTAATTGGTTTTTTATAACTATAGAACAAAAAGAGTGACATATCTACTAGCGAATAAATTTGAATTTCAGATATTAAATTTAAATAGCTATAAACTATATTCACAATAGTAAAAAATAATATTCCGAGTATTTTAAAAATTAATTGATTTTTAAAATGTTTACCTATCAAAAAAGCATAATAAAGCATCATAATTATTAAATATCCATAAGAATGATAATCAATTCTAAATAAGTATTTTGTGCTTGCGATGTTCGAAATACTATATTCACCTAAAAAAAGAAAAATAAAAGTTAAAAAAGTGAAAATTAAACCAATATAAATATTTTTTCTATGTAAGTAAGCACTAAAGGAACCTAAAAATAACATAAACATAATATTGAAATATTTAGGATTTAACGATTCGTTAAATCCGTTTTTAGATAATATAAATATTCCAATTTGAATAATGGACCCCATAACCAAAAATCTAAAAGTGTAATATAATGGCCTTCGTGAATAATTAATTGCTATAACCGATAAAAATGCAAATATAGGAAAGGCGATTCTTCCTACAATTCTTAATTCTTCAAAATTTGGATAAGCAATAAGTCCGATATGATCGATAAACATAGTTATTACAGCTATCCATCTTAAAATTGTGGAAGTTAAAAAAACTCAAGATAATGTTTGATATTCAAATTTAAAAATATTAAACAAAGATTCTTTAACTCCTTCTTTAAACTGATAAATATCAGTTGTAAACATTTTTTTAAGCTTGATCTTTAAATTTAAAATTGAATATTTTTTAGAATTACTAATAAATTTCGAAATATTATTCATACTAACTAATTATATTTTAAAAATAAAGTAATCAAGACAAAAAAGAACTTTAAAATATTAAAGATAATTTTTTAAAATTTACAAAACTAAAATTAAATATATTTTTTCAATACATAAATAAATTAATACAACTTAAAACTATAAAATAAAAAGACGCTACTAGATAATAATTTTAAATAAAAAAATAGACTAATAAATTAAATTAGTCTATGCTAAATTGTAATTTCAAGTGCAACACAATTTATATAAAATATAATTGTGGAGCACTTGAAATTTTTTAATAAAAAAATGGCCCCACATGAACCGAGGAACCATATGAATTATACAACAAAAAATTACAATCAAATTACTAAGGAAGAAAGATTTTTTATACAAAATAGTATTCAAAATAACATTTCTTTAAGAAGTA